>NZ_JBSGZN010000067.1:0-36621 GCF_053611025.1 Streptomyces sp. NPDC054842 | reverse complement strand
GGCACAAGCGCCTCCCGGGAGGCACGGGTAAGGGGCGGTCGCCATGGCGACCGCCCCTTACCCGTCCGTCAGGACCCAGCCGCTTGCAGCCTGGCCCGGGCGGCCTCCACCAACCGGACGACCGAGGCGTCGGCCACCCCCGCGACCTCGTCGTACGCGAACCAGCGCAGGTCCAGCGACTCGTCACTGATCTCGTGCACCGCCCCGGGCGCGGCGAGCACCGCGTACTGGACGTCGAGATGCCAGTGGCACGGCGGCGGGATCGGGTGCCGGTCCAGGCGCACCGGACCGCCCGGCACCAGGGTCAGACCCGCGATGCCCGACTCCTCCGTGGCCTCGCGCAGGGCGGCCGCCGCGACCGTGGCGTCCCCGGGCTCGCAGTGACCGCCCATCTGGAGCCACATGCGCAGCTTGCGGTGGAGTGTCAGCAGCACCCGGCCCCGCTCGGGGTCGACCACCAGGGCGCTCGCCGTGAGGTGGCCCGCCGTACACGCCTTCCACAGGCCGTCCGGGTGCGCCGCCAGATGGTCCAGGTAGACCTGGCGCAGCTCCTGCTGGTCCCCGTACCCCTTCAGTACGAGGACCGCGTCGTCGTGCAGCGTCACTCGGTGCCGTCGCCCTTGCTCTCGCCCTTGCCGTCGTCCTCCGTGGCGTCGCCCCGGGTTCCGCCGGTCTCGCCGGTCCCGTCCTTCTTCAGGTTCTGCCGGCCGCCGGGACCGTCCGCCGCCTCGCCGAGCATCTTGTCGAGCTCGGAGAAGTCCAGCTGCTCGCGGTGCACGAAGCCGTCCGGGTCGTCCAGGTCGGACGAGGTGGGCAGCATGTCCGGGTGCGCCCACAGGCCGTCGCGGCCGTCGACCCCGCGCGCGTCCGTGAGGGACGCCCACAGGCGCGAGGCGTCCCGCAGCCGGCGCGGGCGCAGCTCCAGGCCGATCAGGGTCGCGAACGTCTGCTCGGCGGGACCGCCCGAGGCGCGGCGGCGGCGCAGCGTCTCGCGCAGCGCGTCGGCGGAGGACAGCCGCGGCTTGGCCGCGGCGTGCACGACCGCGTCGACCCAGCCCTCGACCAGCGCGAGCGCCGTCTCCAGACGGGCCAGCGCGGCCTTCTGCTCCGGGGTGTCCTCCGGCTGGAACATGCCCTGCTGGAGCGCGTCCTGCAGCTGCTCGGGGTTCTGCGGGTCGAACTGGCCGACCACGTCCTCCAGCTTGGCGGTGTCGACCTTGATCCCGCGCGCGTAGCCCTCGACGGCGCCGAAGAGGTGCGAGCGCAGCCACGGCACGTGCGTGAAGAGCCGCTGGTGGGCCGCCTCGCGCAGGGCGAGATACAGCCGCACCTCCTCCTGGGGGACGCCCAGGTCCTTGCCGAACACCTCGATGTTCAGCGGGAGCAGCGCGGCCTTGCCGGCGGGGCCGAGCGGGAGGCCGATGTCGGTGGAGCCGACGACCTCGCCCGCGAGCACGCCCACGGCCTGCCCGATCTGCGTGCCGAACATGGCGCCGCCCATGGACCGCATCATGCCGATCAGCGGGCCCGCCATGGCCTGCATCTCCTCGGGCAGCACGTCGCCCATGGCCGCGCCGACGCGCTCGGCGACCGGATCGACGAGCTCCTTCCACACCGGCAGGGTCGCCTCGACCCACTCCGCGCGGCTCCAGGCCACGGCGGAGCCTGCACCGGACGGCAAGGACGTCGCGTCGTCCAGCCAGAGATCGGCCAGACGGACGGCCTCCTGCACCGCCGTGCGCTCGGCGGGGCCCACGCTCGCGTCCTTGGTGCCCTCGGACGTGCCCTGGGAGACCGTCTGGCGGGCGATCTGCTTGGCCATGTCCCAGTTCACCGGGCCGCCCTCGTACGAGAGCATCTGGCCCAGCTGCTGGAACGCGGCGCCCAGGTCGTTGGGGTTCAGGGAACCGAACATCGCGGCGAGCGGATTGTCGGCGCCGGGACCGCCGGCTCCGGGAAACCCGAAGCCGAACGGGTTGGCCGGTCCCTGACCACCGCCGCTCTCCTGGTCCTTCTTCTTGCCCTCGTCGCCGTTCTCCGGCTCCTCCGGCGGAAGGCCGAATCCGAATGGGGTGTCACTCACGGGATTCCTCGGCTGGTAAGGCCGCCGGTTCTTTCCGACGGCGGCTGCCCGACAACACCACCCAGCGTAGACACCAAGGGCCGATCGGGCCTCGGTGCTTCGCCGACTCTCCGCCTGCGGCAGGATGGATGCCACCTGGTACGCACGCGTCACGCGCGTTCGTTACTGAAGACAACCGCTGGAGACGCCCGGTGAGTTCCCCAGATCCGCAGGTTCGCGCAGCGCGAAACCCCTCAACCAGCCCGGCCGCCCGCGGGCCCGTCGTCGCCGTCACCGGCGCGGCGTCCGGCGTGGGCGCGCTGCTCACCGAGCGGCTGGCCGCCAGCGAGGAGATCAAGCAGGTCATCGCCATCGACGAGCGGCGCGGCGACTGCGCCGGGGCGCAGTGGCAGATCCTCGACGTGCGGGACCCGGCCATCGCCGAGAAGCTGCGCGGCGCCGACGTCGTCGTGCACCTGGCGCTGGATCTGGACCTGGAGAGCGATGCGGCGGCCCGTACCGCCTACAACGTCCGGGGGACGCAGACGGTGCTGACGGCCGCCGCGGCCGCCGGGGTCCACCGGGTGGTGCTGTGCACCTCGGCGATGGTCTACGGCGCGCTGCCCGACAACGAGCTGCCGCTCTCGGAGGACGCCGAACTGCGGGCGACCGCCGAGGCCACGGGCGTCGGGGACCTCCTGGAGATCGAGCGGCTCGCCCGGCGCGCGCCGCGCGCCCACCCGGGCCTCAATGTCACCGTCGTGCGTCCCGCGGTGCTGGTCGGCGGCACGGACACGGCGCTGACCAGGTACTTCGAGTCGCCGCGCCTGCTGGTGGTGGCCGGCTCGCGGCCCGCCTGGCAGTTCTGCCACGTCGAGGACCTGTGCAGCGCGCTGGAGTACGCCGTCCTGGAGAAGGCCGACGGCGAACTCGTCGTCGGCTGCGACGGGTGGCTGGAGCAGGAGGAGGTCGAGGAGCTGAGCGGCATCCGGCGGATGGAGCTGCCGTCCGCGGTGGCGCTCGGCGCGGCCGCCCGGCTGCACCGGATCGGGCTGACCCCTTCGCCGGCCGGTGACCTGGCGTACACGATGTACCCCTGGGTGGTCAGCGGGAACAAGCTGCACGACGCCGGATGGCGGCCCCGGTGGACCAACGAGGAGGTCCTCGCCGAGCTGCTGGAGGAGGTCGCCGGGCGGCACACGGTGGCCGGGCGGCGGCTCGGGCGCAAGGACGCCACCGCCGCGGGAGCCGCGGGGGCGACGGTCGCCCTGCTCGGTACGGCGGCCCTCGTCCGCCGGGCCCGCAAGGCCCGCCGCCGGATCTGACACCGGGCCGGGTGCGCCCTCCCGGCGCCGGTCCGTGCGGTGCCCGGCGGGCCGCCGCCGACGGCGCGGTGGTCCCTACTCCGCACGGGTGACGGACCGCTTCTGTAGGAGGCTCCAAGCGGGCACGCGCGTGTGCCGGGCGAAACGGCTATACCGCCTTGTCGGTGGTGTGCGGCACGATGGGGCCATGGCACCTACGTACGACCACCCGGGCGAGCAGGCGGCGCAGGACCCGATCAGGCTGCTCGCGATCCGGGAGACGCCGCTCTCCCTCGACGAGGTCTTCCGGGCCGTCGGGGACGACGCCGCCGGCGGGACCGCGCTCTTCGTGGGGACCGTCCGCAACCACGACTCGGGCGCCGACGTCGACCGGCTCGGGTACTCGTGCCACCCCACCGCCGAGGCGGAGATGCGGCGGATCGCCGAGAAGGTGGTCGCCGCGTACCCGGTGCGGGCGCTGGCCGCCGTCCACCGTGTGGGTGACCTGGCCGTCGGGGATCTCGCGGTCGTCGTCGCCGTGTCGTGCCCGCACAGGGGCGAGGCCTTCGAGGCGTGCCGCAAGCTGATCGACGACCTCAAGCACGAGGTGCCGATCTGGAAGCACCAGACGTTCTCCGACGGCACGGAGGAGTGGGTCGGGGCCTGTTGAGCCGGACGGGCGACGCGCGAGGGCGTGGACGTCCGCCGAGGACCCGTGACCGGTACCCGTGCGCGGCCCGTGGCGTGAACTCCTCACCCCCGCCCGGTCCCCGGGTTGCGTAACCGCACCCCGGGCATGAGCGTTGAGCAGGCGGATGGTTAATCTGCTGATCACTCAGTTGCGGTCGCTCATGGGGTTGGGAGGTCGGCATGGCGGCGCTCGCCTGGTTGCTGATTCCGCTTTTCGCTGCGATCGGTGCCGGTCTGTGGGGCAGTTGGGTCGGACGGAATCGCAAGACCGCGGGAGACGGCACCGAACTCGCCGGTTACACGCGCTTCCGCGAGGCCATGGAGAAGTCGCACTCCGGGACGTGAGCCGGGGCCGCCCCCGTACGGGCGGCCCCCGCAGTGCGCTGTCCGCGTGGTCCCGTACTGTCGTTCCATGCCACGCCGCACCGCGACGATGCTCGCCTCCACCCTGATGCTGATCGCACTCCTGTGCGCGGGAGTGTTCATCGACGTGCCGTACTCGGAGATGTCACCGGGACCGACGGTGAACACCCTCGGGGAGCACGCGGGCGAGCCGGTGCTGCAGGTCTCCGGCCGCAAGACGTATCCCACGACCGGTCACCTCAACATGACGACGGTCAGGGTCACGAGCGCCGACTACAGGATGAACCTCGTCGAGGCGGTCTACGGCTGGCTGGCGCACGACAACAAGATCGTGCCGCACGACACGCTCTACCCCGACGGCAAGACGGAGGAGCAGTCGACGCAGGAGAACGCCGAGGAGTTCAGCCAGTCCCAGGAGAGCGCCAAGGTCGCGGCGCTCAAGGAGCTGGACATCCCGGTGAGGTCCTGGGTGATCGTCTCCACCGTCGTCAAGGGCACCCCCGCCGAGGGGAAGCTGCACGCGGGTGACGTCGTCAAGGCCGTCGACGGCACGGTGGTCAAGGCCCCCGAGGACGTGGCGAAGCTGGTCACCCGGCACAAGCCGGGCGAGAAGGTCGACTTCACGATCGTGCCGGCCAAGGAGCAGGCCGCCGCCGAGAAGGCGAACAGGACGGCGACCCGGACCGAGGACATCACCATCACCACGGAGAAGTCGGACGACACCGGCGAGGCCCGGGCCATCGTCGGCATCTCGGCCGGGACCGACCACACGTTCCCGTTCAGCATCGACATCAAGCTCGCCGACGTCGGCGGGCCCAGCGCCGGCCTGATGTTCGCCCTGGGCATCGTCGACAAGCTGACCCCCGGGAACCTGACGGGGGGCAGGTTCGTCGCCGGCACCGGCACCATCGACGACGACGGCAAGGTCGGCCCGATCGGCGGCATCGAGCTGAAGACGGTCGGCGCGCGGGACAAGGGCGCCCAGTTCTTCCTGACGCCGAAGGACAACTGCGCGGCCGCCGCCAAGGACACCCCCGACGGCCTCACGCTCGTCAAGGTGAACACCATCGACGACGCGATGGACGCCCTGGAGGACATCCGCTCAGGCGACACCGACGGCCTGCCGAAGTGCACGGCCAAGGGCTGATCCCCTTCGCTCGCACCTCTCCACGTGCCCGTGCACAGACGGGGGCGCACCCGGAAGCGGGCGCGCCCCCGTCGACGTACGGAAGCACTCGTGGACGAGAAGGAAGGGGCGGAGGGGCGGAAGCTGTCAGTCCGCGAAGGTGGCCGACAGGGCCTCCGCGAGACCCGGCACCAGGTCCGAGCCGGTGAGGACCTCCGTCGGCGCGTCCTTGGCCCGCAGCCGCAGCGCCGAGTCGCGTGAGCCGTTCCGCAGCACCGCCACCGTCATCCGGACCTCCTGGCGGTCGGGGTGCTCGGCCACCCACTGCGCGAGCTTCTTGTCGCTGAGGCCCTCCGGGACCGAGGCCTCCGCCGACGGCGGCAGCATCAGCCGCTCCACGGTCAGCGCGCAGCCGACGACCGCGTCCGGCCAGGCGATGGTGCCGAGGAACTCGTCCAGCGGCTTGTCGGCGGGAACCTCGTCCTGCTCGATGGGGGTGAGACCGGTGGTCTCCTGCGCGTCCTGAAGACCGAGCTGGGCCGCGAGACCGGGTTCCTGGGCCCGCAGTCGCGCGGTGTCTACGAGGGCGAAGAGGCGAGCGGGCTGGTCCCAGCCGAGGCCGGAGGCGTACTCGTCGATCTCGAGTACGGCCCGGGTGAGCGGGCTCGCTGCCATGGGAGTGTTGGACATGGTCACAATCCTGCCTCGGAAGTACCCGGAAGCGGGAACCGAGTAAAGCGTGAGTAAGTTGCATAGGTGTGGGTCCACGATCACGGGGGCCTGACCGACCAACAGCGAACTTCGAGGTGCGCACCTTGGCTTTCCAGATGCCGGACCGCGGCGGAGGCCCGACGGGGCCACGGATCAGAGTGGGCCGCCCGTCCCGGCGTGTCCGGACCCTGCTGATGACACTGGGCGTCCTGGCCGTGCTGGCCATGGCGTTCACCATGTTCGCCGGGTTCTGGACGGACTGGCTCTGGTACCGGTCGGTCGACTACTCGTCCGTCTTCACGACCACGCTGTGGACCAAGATCGGACTCTTCTTCGTCTTCGGCCTGCTCATGGCGGCCGCGGTCGGGGTGAACGTGTGGCTGGCCCACCGGCTGCGCCCGCCGCTCAGCGCCATGTCGATGGAGCAGCAGAGCCTCGACCGGTACCGCATGGGCATCGCGCCGTACAAGAAGTGGCTGCTCCTCGGGGTCACCTCTCTCGTCGGGCTGATCGCGGGCGCGTCCGCCGCGGGCCAGTGGCGCACGTGGCTGATGTGGGTGAACGGAGTCCCCTTCCACCAGAAGGATCCTCAGTTCCACCTGGACGTCTCCTTCTACGCCTTCGACCTCCCGTGGTACCGCTTCCTGCTGGGCTTCGGCTTCGCCGCCGCGGTGCTCTCGCTGATCGCCGCCGCGCTCACGCACTACCTCTACGGAGGACTGCGGATCACCAGCCCCGGCGCGCGTGCCACGGCCGCGGCCACCGGGCACCTGTCGGTGCTCCTCGGCATCTTCGTCGCGCTCAAGGCGGTCGCGTACTGGCTCGACCGGTACGGGCTCGCGGTGAAGTCCAGTGACTTCAAGGCGACCGGCAACTGGACGGGCCTCAGGTACGTCGACGCGAACGCGTACCTGCCGGCCAAGACGATCCTGTTCTGCATCGCGGTCATCTGCGCGGTGCTGTTCTTCGCCACCCTGTGGCGGCGCACCTGGCAGCTGCCCGTCATCGGCTTCGGCCTGATGGTGCTCTCCGCCATCCTCATCGGCGGCCTGTACCCGGCGATCGTGCAGAAGTTCCAGGTCCAGCCGAACGAGCAGGCCAAGGAAGCCCCGTACGTCGAGAAGAACCTGGAGGCGACGCGCGAGGCCTACGGCATCGACGGCGCCGAGGTGAAGGAGTACGCGGGCCGCAGCGACACCGAGGACAAGAGCAAGCTGCGCAAGGACGCCGACGGGGCGGCCAGCATCCGCCTGCTCGACCCGAACGTAGTCTCGCCGACGTTCCAGCAGCTCCAGCAGGTGCGCAACTACTACGCGTTCCCGTCGAACCTGGACGTCGACCGCTACAGCAAGGACGGCAAGGACCAGGACACCGTCATCGGCCTGCGCGAGCTGAACCTCCAGGGCATCCCGAAGAACAACTGGATCAACGACCACTTCCGCTACACCCACGGGTACGGCGTGGTCGCGGCCAAGGGCACGGCGGCCGACGCCGAGGGCCGCCCGGAATTCACCGAGTACGACCTGCCGTCCAAGGGCGACCTCGGCGAGTACCAGCAGCGGGTCTACTACGGGGAGAAGACCACCCAGTACTCGATCGTCGGCGGACCGCAGAAGGAGATCGACTACTCCGACGACAGCGGCGAGAAGACGACCAGCTACAAGGGCGACAGCGGCGTCAACCTCTCCAGCCCGGTCAACAGGGCCGCGTACGCGGTGGCGTTCAGCGAGCCGCAGATCCTGTACTCGGGCGCGATCGGCGAGGGCTCGCGGATCCTCTACAACCGCACTCCCAAGGAGCGCGTGGAGGCGGTCGCCCCGTGGCTCACCATCGACGGTGACGCCTACCCGGCGGTCGTCGACGGCAGGATCGAGTGGATCGTCGACGCCTACACGACGACGAACGGCTATCCGTACGCCTCCCGCACCACCCTGGGCGACACGACGGCCGACTCGCTGACCGCCGCCAACAACCAGCGCGCGGTGGTCGCCCAGCAGAACCAGGTCAACTACATCCGCAACTCGGTGAAGGCGACCGTCGACGCGTACACCGGCAAGGTCACGCTCTACGAGTGGGACACCAAGGACCCGGTGCTGAAGACCTGGAAGAAGGCCTTCCCCGGGACCGTGAAGTCGCGGAACGACATCCCGCAGTCCCTCATGGACCATCTGCGCTACCCGCAGGACCTGTTCAAGGTCCAGCGCGAGCTGCTGACCCGGTACCACGTGAAGGACGCGCAGACGTTCCTCAGCGGCAGTGAGGTGTGGCAGGTCCCGGACGACCCGACGAACAAGTCGGGCAACGCGGTGCCGCCGTACTACCTGAGCATGAAGCTGCCCGGTGAGACCTCACAGGCGTTCTCCCTGACGACGACGCTCACGCCGAACGGCCGGGACAACCTGAGCGCCTTCATGTCGGTCAACGCCGAAGCGGGCACGGGCGGTTACGGCAAGATCAACATCCTCAAACTGCCCACGGGCAGAACGGTCGACGGGCCGAAACGGGTGCAGAGCCAATTCAACTCCGAGCCGTCGATCGCCGAGTCCATCAGGCTCCTCAGAGGTGGTGACTCGGAAGTCGAGTACGGCAACCTGCTGACGGTGCCGCTGGACGGGGGACTGCTCTACGTGGAGCCGGTCTACGTACGCGGTGGTGGCCTCAAGTACCCGCTGCTGCGCAAGGTGTTGGTGACCTACGGCGGTGCCACGGCCTTCGAGGACACCCTGGGCGAGGCGCTCAACAAGGTGTTCGGGGCCGAGGGGGCGACCCAGGAGCCACCGGACGAAGGTGAGCAGACCAAGCCGCCGACGTCCCAGGATCCGACGGTGCGGGAAGCGCTCGACGACGCCCAGACGGCCTTCGAGGACGGCCAGGCGGCCCTCAAGAAGGGCGACTGGGAGGCGTACGGCAGGGCGCAGAAGGATCTCGAGGACGCGCTCCAGCGGGCCGAGGACGCTCAGGCCAAGGCCGAGAAGGCCGCCGGCACGGGCGGTGGCGACAAGAACGCGGACAAGAGCGCCGACAAGAGTGGTGACGGAAAGACCGACAAGAGCACCGACGGGGGCTGACCTGGGGCCCACTCCGCGCCGTGGTACGGTTGCAACACAACGGCGCGGGGTGGAGCAGCTCGGTAGCTCGCTGGGCTCATAACCCAGAGGTCGCAGGTTCAAATCCTGTCCCCGCTACTGAAAGGCGAAGGCCCGGATCCTATGGATCCGGGCCTTCGCCATGTGTGCGTGGGCACGGGAAGCGGGGGAGCGGGGTGTCCTGCCGGGTACGAGCACGCGCGTCCGGAGGCGCGGTGGGGCGGGCCCGTCCGGATGTGTGGACGGGCGCCGAGGGCCTGTGCGGGCGCCGCGTGGACGTGCGTACGGAACGTGTGGACGCGCGTGCGGAGTTGGACTCCGACGCGCCTGAAGACCATTGCCTGCGGGGTGAGTTGGCAGATCTGTGTTTCACTTGTCTCTCTGTGGGCATGTCGACAAAACGCTGAAGTGACCTCACTGACTGCGGTATACCAGGTGTACCCGGGTTGCAGGTGGTGCGACGATGGACGTTATGGGGGACAAGGCAACTCTGTTGGAGACAGGGCGTTTTGTGCAGCCTTCCGACCGGGACGAAACCGGCGAGGCCGCCGAGGAGGCACGTCAACGGCTCGCCGCGGAAGCCGGCGACGCCGAGGCGATGAGTGTCCTCGGAGCCATGCTGCTGCGCCGCGGCGATCTCGACGGAGCCGAGCCTCAGCTGCGGGCCGCCACCGCCGCCGGTGACCGCGCCGCCGCCAACAACCTGGGTGTCCTCCTGCATCAGCGCGGGTACCCCGACGAGGCCGCCGGCTGGTGGCGGATCGCCGCCGTCGCGGGCTCCGCGGCCGCCGCGCACGCCCTCGGGCGGCACCACCGCGAGCGCGGGGACGAGCCCGCCGCCGAGTACTGGCTGCGCCAGGCCGCCGAGCAGGGGCACGCCCTCGGCGCGTACGCGCTCGCCGACCTGCTGGAGCACCGCACCGACCCCGACGCCGAGCGCTGGATGCGGGCCGCGGCCGAGCGCGGGCACCGCGAGGCGGCGTACCGGCTGGCGCGCACCCTTGACCGCAAGGCCGCCGACGCGGGCGAGGTCGGGGCTGACAACGGTGTCATCGGTGCCGGCGGCGAGGAGGCCGCCCAGTGGTACCGGCAGGCCGCCGCCCGCGGGCACCGGCGGGCCGCGCTGCACCTCGGGGCGATCCTGGAGAAGCGCGGCCACCTCAAGGAGGCCGGGCGCTGGTACCTGACGTCCGCCAAGGACGGCGAGGCACGGGCGGCGTGCGCGCTCGGCTTCCTGCTGCGGGACGCGGGCGACACCGAGAGCGCCGCCGTGTGGTGGCTGCGGGCCGCCCAGGACGGCGACGGCAACGCGGCCAACGCCCTGGGCGCGCTGCACGCCGAGCGCGGCGAGCACCAGACCGCCGAGCGGTGGTACCGGGCCGCCATGGACGCGGGCGACGAGAACGGCGCGTACAACCTGGGGCTGCTCTGCGCCGAGCAGGGGCGTACCGCACAGGCCGAGCAGTGGTACCGGCGGGCCGCCTACGCGGGGCACCGGGAGGCCGCGAACGCGCTCGCCGTCCTGCTGCTCCAGGTCGGCGACGCGGCCGGGGCCGAGCCCTGGTTCTCCAAGGCGGCCGAGGCGGGGAGCGTGGACGCCGCGTTCAACCTCGGCATCCTGCACGCCGGGCGCGGGAGCGAGGAGGACGAGGCCGCCGCGCTGCGCTGGTACGAGCGGGCGGCCGCCGCCGGGCACACCGAGGCGGCCCTCCAGGTCGCCATCGCGCGGCTGCGCGAGGGCGACGAGCGGGCCGCGGAGCGGCATCTGCGGTGCGCCGCGGGCGGGGGCAGCGCGGAGGCCGCGTACCGGCTGGCCGCCGTGCTCGACGCCCGGCGTCCGCCGGCGCCCGCCCATGAGCTGGGGGAGCCCGCGCACGAGAAGACGGAGTGCGAGGAGTGGTACGAGCGGGCGGCCTCCCAGGGGCACCGGAGAGCGCAGGTGCGGGTCGGGATGCTGGCCGCCGCGCGGGGCGATGTGGTGGAGGCGGCGCGGTGGTACCGCGAGGCCGCCGAGGCCGGGTCCCGCAACGGGGCCTTCAACCTGGGGCTGCTGCTGGCCAGGGAGGGGAGTGAGCCCGAGGCCGCCCTGTGGTGGACCCGGGCGGCCGACGCGGGGCACGGGCGTGCGGCGCTGCGGCTCGCGCTCGTCTACGCGCGTCGTGGGGAGCTGGCCGAGGGGTCCCGGTGGGCCGACCGGGCCGTGTCCCTCGGGCCCGCCGAGGTCGCCGAGCGGGCGGCCCGGCTGCGGGACGCGCTGCGGCAGGAGCTGACGGCGTGACGGGGCTGCGCCGCTGGTGTCCGTCGGCGAGGGGCGGGCGCCGGCCCCCGGCGTGACCGGCAGCACGTCATGCGTGCGCCGGAGGGCGGCCGGTTGCGGGACGCGCTGCGGCAGGAGCTGACCGGCGTGAACGGCCGCGTTGTCGGTGGGGGCCGGGCACGTGCGGGTGCCGGCTAATACGCCGAAGGTCGGCCCGTTGCGGAGCGCGCCGAGGCAGGAGCTGACGGTGTGACCGGCCGCGTTGCCGGTGTACGCCGACTATCGGTGTTCCGGCTACCGGCGTTCGTCGGCTTCTGCGTCCGCCGGTCGCCTGCGGGTGCCGGGCGCCTGCGGGTGTCGGCCGCCGGTGTGTGCCGTGTGTGGGCTGGCTGACGTTCAAGTGATTTGCGCCTGTCCACCCGGTTGACGTAGTGTTCATTTCACCGACGCGGGGTGGAGCAGCTCGGTAGCTCGCTGGGCTCATAACCCAGAGGTCGCAGGTTCAAATCCTGTCCCCGCTACTGAAGGCCGAAGGCCCGGAACCAATGGTTCCGGGCCTTCGGTGTGTTTGCTGTGCGCCCCCGGGTGCCGGAGCGGGCGGGAATGCGGCAAGCCCCCGGCGTCCATCGGAGCCGGGGGCTTGCGGGTGGTGCGTGGGTCAGGCGCTCGCGCAGTTCGGGCAGACGCCGCGGTACGTCACCTCGACGTCCGAGACCGTGAAGCCGAAGCGCTCGGAGTCCGGGAGGTCGGCGAGCGGGTTGCCGCCCGGGTGGACGTCCTTGATCGCGCCGCACCGGGCGCACACCAGGTGGTGGTGGGGCCGGTGGGCGTTCGGGTCGTACCGCTTGGCGCGCTTGTCCGTGGCCACCTCCAGCACCTCGCCGAGCGAGACCAGCTCACCCAGCGTGTTGTACACGGTGGCCCGGGAGATCTCGGGCAGCTTCGCGACGGCCCGGGCGTGCACCTCGTCGGCCGTCAGATGGACGTGGTCGCCGTCGAGGACCTCGGCGACGACACGTCGCTGCGCGGTCATGCGCCAGCCGCGTCCACGCAGTCGTTCCAACAGGTCACTCATGCGCACCAGCCTAACAGCAGGGGGACCAGATCCCGAACAGGTGTGACTTTGGAAGCTCACTTGACTTAGACAATGTCTATCGTAGGATCGAGTTCGGCATTGGCCAAGGGACAGGATCAGACAGGCATGACGCAGGAGGCGCACGTGACGCAGGGACCGCTTACGACGGAGGCCGGCGCGCCGGTCGCCGACAACCAGAACAGCGAGACCGCGGGCGTCGGCGGCCCCGTCCTCGTGCAGGACCAGCTGCTCCTGGAGAAGCTCGCCCACTTCAACCGCGAGCGCATCCCGGAGCGTGTCGTGCACGCCCGCGGCGCCGGGGCCTACGGCACCTTCACGCTCACCCGCGACGTGTCGCAGTGGACCCGGGCCGCGTTCCTCTCCGAGGTCGGCAAGCAGACCGAGACCTTCCTGCGCTTCTCCACCGTCGCCGGCAGCCTCGGCTCGGCCGACGCGGTGCGCGACCCCCGCGGCTGGGCGCTGAAGTTCTACACCGAAGAGGGCAACTACGACCTCGTCGGGAACAACACCCCGGTGTTCTTCATCAGGGACGCCATCAAGTTCCCCGACTTCATCCACACCCAGAAGCGCGACCCGTACACGGGCTCGCAGGAGGCGGACAACGTCTGGGACTTCTGGGGCCTCTCGCCCGAGTCCACCCACCAGGTGACCTGGCTGTTCGGCGACCGCGGCATCCCCGCCTCGTACCGCCACATGGACGGCTTCGGCTCGCACACCTACCAGTGGAACAACGAGGCCGGTGAGGTCTTCTGGGTCAAGTACCACTTCAAGACCGACCAGGGCATCAAGAACCTGACCACCGAGGAGGCCGTCGAGGTCTCCGGTCTCGACCCCGACTCGCACCAGCGGGACCTGCGCGAGGCGATCGAGCGGGGCGAGTTCCCGACCTGGACCGTGCAGGTGCAGATCATGCCGGCGGCCGAGGCGGCGACGTACCGCTTCAACCCGTTCGACCTCACCAAGGTGTGGCCGCACGCGGACTACCCGCCGGTCGAGATCGGCAAGCTGGAGCTCAACCGCAACCCGGAGAACGTCTTCGCCGAGGTCGAGCAGAGCATCTTCAGCCCCGCGCACTTCGTGCCGGGCATCGGTCCCTCGCCCGACAAGATGCTCCAGGGCCGCCTCTTCGCGTACGGCGACGCCCACCGCTACCGCGTCGGCATCAACGCCGACCACCTGCCGGTGAACCGCCCGCACGCCACCGAGGCGCGCACCCACTCCCGTGACGGGTTCCTCTACGACGGCCGTCACAAGGGCGCGAAGAACTACGAGCCGAACAGCTTCGGCGGCCCGTTCCAGACGGAGCGTCCGCTGTGGCAGCCCGTGCCGGTCACCGGTGTCACCGGCAACAGCGAGGCGCCCGTCCACGCCGAGGACAACGACTTCGTGCAGGCGGGCAACCTCTACCGCCTGATGTCCGAGGACGAGAAGGGCCGTCTGGTCGACAACCTGGCGGGCTTCATCGCCAAGGTCTCGCGCGACGACATCGCCGAGCGCGCGATCAACAACTTCCGTCAGGCCGACGGAGACTTCGGCAAGCGGCTGGAGGCCGCGGTCCAGGCCCTGCGCGGCTGACCAGCACTGGATCGCTTGTCGTAGGGAGCGGGCCGGATCCCCTGTACCGGGGGTCCGGCCCGCTCGCGCCTACGGGGCACGGGGGTGTGCTCAGGCGGTGGCGTGCTGCCGGGCGGGTGCCCAGCAGCGGATGATGTCGCGGACCGAGACGATCCCGACAGGGGCGGCGGCGTCGAGCACGATCAGATGGCGGAAGCCGCCGTGCGACATGGCCGCCGCGGCGTCCTCCAGGGTCCAGACGGGGGTGGCGAAGACGACGTCGTTGGTGGTGTGGGCGCCTGCGGTCTCGGTGTCCGGGTCCTGTCCGAGTCCTACCGAGTTGAGGATGTCGCGTTCGGTCAGGATTCCGAGGTTTCCGGCCTCCTCGTCGAGGACGACGGCCGCGCCGACGCGGCGCGCCGACATCAGCCGGGCCGCCTGGCGGAGGGTGTGTGCCGGGCCGATGGTGAGGACCACCGTGCTCATGGCGTCGCGGACGAGCATGGGATGGAGCCACCTCCTTGGTGAACGCCAACGAGAAGCGGTTCACAAGTTCACAAGTGGGGGACTCTCAGAGTCGCAGTTAAAGGGAGGGTCAACAAGAGGGCGCGGGAGGCGAGTTCAGGGGCGCTCACGGATCACGGGGGCGCTCAGGAACCGCAGGACGACGCCGTGGACACTCGGGTGACGCCGGCGCGGACGGACCGTGTCAGTACCGCTGGTTGAGGTAGCCGAGCATCTCGTCGTGCAGGATGCCGTTCGACGCGGCGGCGTTGCCGCTGTGCGGGCCCGGGCGTCCGTCGAGGCCGGTGAAGGAACCGCCCGCCTCGGTGACGACGATCGCGTTGGCGGCCATGTCCCAGAGCGACAGCTCGGGTTCGGCGCAGATGTCGACCGAGCCCTCGGCGACCATCATGTACGGCCAGAAGTCGCCGTAGCCGCGCGTGCGCCAGACGGCCTTGGTGAGGTCGAGGAAGCCGTCGAGGCGCCCCTGGTCCTCCCAGCCCGTCAGCGACGAGTACGCGAAGGAGGCGTCGGCCATGCGGGAGACGCCCGAGACGTGCAGCCGGGTGGCGGCCGACAGGCTGCGGCCCGAGAACGCGCCGTGGCCCTTCGCGGCCCACCAGCGCCGGCCGAGCGCGGGCGCGGAGACGACGCCGACGACCGGCTGGTAACCGCCCTCGCCCGCCTCCATCAGGGAGATGAGCGTGGCCCAGACGGGCACGCCGCGTACGTAGTTCTTCGTGCCGTCGATCGGGTCGATCACCCAGCGGCGGGGGCCCGTTCCCTCGATGCCGTACTCCTCGCCGAGGATCGCGTCGCGCGGCCGGGCCCGCTGGAGCTGGCCGCGGATGAGTTCCTCGGCGGCCTTGTCCGCCTCGCTCACCGGCGTCATGTCCGGCTTGGTCTCCACCTTGAGGTCGAGAGCCTTGAACCGGCCCATCGTCGCCGCGTCGGCGGCGTCCGCCAGGACATGGGCGAGGCGCAGGTCATCGCGATAGTCGGGCATGACAGAACCGTATCTGCCCGCGTCGCCGGAGGGCCACACGGGCCCGGGTCGACGCGGGCCCCGCCCCGGGATCGCCACAGCACCTCGCCCGTATCGCCACGACCGCGAGCCGGAAGGAGGCGGCGGGCGCGGCCGGCGGTCCCGAGACCGACATGCGAACGGCACCGGCCGCCGGACCGCGTCCCCGCCCCGGCGCGCGGCCGGGTGCCTGGTCGGCGGGCCGCCGGGGCGGCGGCCGGCGGACCGCGTGCGGCGGCCGGTGCGCGCCCCCTCGGCGCCGCCGCGAACCCTTGACAGTGCCGTCCCGCCCGTCAAACCTGTGGTGCGGAGCCGGTCGCCCCTGGGAGGCGAAGATGCCTGCAGCGCGGGAATCCCTGCTGGACGCCGCCTACACGGCGCTCGCACGCCGTCCGTGGTCCACCGTGCGCATGGTGGACGTCGCCGCCGTGGCCGGAGTGTCCCGGCAGACGCTCTACAACGAGTTCGGCAGCAAGGAGGGGCTCGCCCGCGCCCTGGTCCGCCGCGCGGCCGACGGCTACCTCGCGGGCGTCGAGCGGGCCCTGGCCGCCCATCCCGAGCCGCGCGAGCGTCTGGTCGCGGCCGCCGAGTGGACCGCGTCGGCGGCCCGCGGCAACGCGCTGGTACGGGCGATGCTCACCGGCTGCTGGAGCGAGCGGCTGCCCTCGCCCGCGCTCTCGCCGGTGCCGTCCTCGTCCGCGGTGCCCGCGCAGCGGCGGGCGGACGGACCCCTGCCCTCGCCCTCCGACTTCGTGGGCCTGGTGCGCGACCGGGCCGTCGCCGCGCTCTCCGGACCCGCCACCACCCGGTCCGACACCGCCGAACTGGCCCGCGCCTGCGAGCTCGTCGTACGCCTCTCCCTGTCCTGCGTGACGGCTCCGCCGGGCCCCGGAGGGGTCACGGAGCTGGTGCGGACCGCGCTCACCGCGCCGCCCCGGTCCCTGGGAGCGACCTCCTGAGTGCAGGTCACATCGCCGCCGTCAGAAGGCCGTTGCGGAGGAGCTGCCCGCCTGGGAGCGAGGTCAGTGCGTGGACCCCGACAGCTGGAGCCCGATCACGCCGATGATCACGAAGCTGATCGAGACGATCTTCAGGGTGGACACCAGGTCGTTGAGGAAGATCATCCCGTAGATGGCGGTGCCGGCGGCGCCGATACCGGTCCACACCGCGTACGCGGGCCCCACGTCGAGCTTCTTCAGGGAGAGGGTCAGCAGGCCGAAGCTGCCGAGCGCGAAGATGCAGAACGCGACCGTCGGCCAGAGTCTGGTGAAGCCGTGCGAGAGTTTCAGGCAGACGGCGAAGCCGGTTTCCAGCAGGCCCGCCACAACGACCAGCAGCCACGCCATGTCTTGTCCTCCCGCGTACCACGTCGACTGCTTCGCCTGGCCGGATCGGGCTCGGTGCGATTATGCCCTTACCGACATGCCGCGGACGCAAACAACGCGGAGGTCAGCCGTCTTCCGCGGGAGGGACCCCGCCCCTCCCGCGCGCCCGTCAGTCGTCCTCGTGGCGTTCCCGGGTCGCGAGCAGCCTGCGCAGCGAGTAGAGGCGGGCCGGGTCCGCGTGACCGTCGGCCACCCACTGGTCCAGGGCGCAGTCCGGCTCGTCGTGGCTGCACGCGCGCGGGCAGTCCTCGGTGCCGGGCTCCAGGTCGGGGAAGGCCTTGATGACGCGGGACGGGTCCACGTGGTGCAGCCCGAAGGACCGCACGCCCGGGGTGTCGACGACCCAGCCGGCCGTGCCGGGCAGCGGGATCGCCCGCGCCGACGTGGTCGTGTGCCGGCCGCGCCCGGTGACGGAGTTGACGACACCGGTGCTGCGCCGCCGGTCCAGCGAGACCAGGGCGTTGACCAGGGTCGTCTTGCCGACGCCCGAGTGCCCGACGAACGCCGTGATCTTGCCGTCCAGCTGCTTGCGCACCCGCTCCACGGCCTCGCCGCTCTCCAGCTCCTCCCGGCTGGTCACGACGTACGGCACACCCAAGGTCCCGTACAGCTCCAGGAGTTCGTCCGGCGGCGCGAGGTCGGACTTCGTCAGCACCAGCAGCGGCTCCAGGCCGCCGTCGTACGCCGCCACCAGGCAGCGGTCGATCAGCCGCGGCCGGGGCTCGGGGTCGGCGAGGGCCGTGACGATGGCGAGCTGGTCGGCGTTGGCGACGACCACGCGCTCGTAGGGGTCGTCGTCGTCGGCGGTGCGGCGCAGGACGGAGTTGCGCGGCGCGATCCGCACGATGCGGGCCAGGGTGTCCTTCTCGCCGGACAGGTCGCCCACGATCGCCACCCGGTCGCCCACGACGGCGGCCTTGCGGCCCAGTTCGCGTGCCTTCATCGCGGTGATCAGGCGGTCCTCGACCAGACAGGTCAGGCGTCCCCGGTCGACGGTGACGACCATGCCCTCGACCGCTTCCTCGTGCTTGGGCCGGATGTTCGTACGCGGCCGGTTCCCCTTGCGGTTGGGGCGGCTGCGGATGTCGTCCTCGTCGGTGTGCTTGCCGTAGCGGCGCATGATCCCTGTCCGCCCGTCAGTTCCCGAGCATCCCGGTCCACAGATCGGGGAAGTCCGGCAGGGTCTTCGCCGTCGTCGCCACGTTCTCGATCTCGACCCCCTCCACGACCAGGCCGATGATCGCGCCGGCGGTCGCCATGCGGTGGTCCTCGTAGGTGTGGAAGACGCCGCCGTGCAGCGGGCGCGGGCGGATGTGGAGGCCGTCGGCGGTCTCCGTGACGTCGCCGCCCAGTTCGTTGATCTCCTTGGTGAGCGCGGCCAGCCGGTCCGTCTCGTGCAGCCGCAGGTGGGCCACACCGCGCAGGGTCGAGGGGGAGTCGGCGAGGGCCGCCACCGCCGCGATGCCGGGGGTCAGCTCGCCGACCTCGCCGAGGTCCACGTCGATACCGTGGATCGAACCCGATCCGGTGAATTCCAGACCTCGGTCGGTCAGTTCGCAGGAACCGCCCATTTCGGTGAAGATCTCCCGCAGCCGGTCCCCGGGCTGGGTGGTGTGCTCGGGCCAGTCCGGAATGAGGATCTTGCCGCCGGTGACCAGGGCGGCCGCCAGGAACGGCTGGGCGTTGGAGAGGTCGGGCTCGACGGTCAGGTCACGGCCGAGCAGGGCGCCCGGCGTGACCCGCCAGACGTTCGGCTCGCCGCCCGACTCGGGGGTGTCCACCTGGGCGCCGACCGTGCGCAGCATGTCGACCGTCATCCGGATGTGCGGCATCGAGGGGAGCCGTGATCCGGTGTGCCGCACCTCGACGCCCTGGTTGAAGCGCGGGCCGGACAGCAGCAGGGCGGAGACGAACTGCGACGAGGACGACGCGTCGATCTCCACCGGCCCGCCGTCCAGGGCGCCGCCACCGTGGACGGTCAGCGGCAGCGTGCCGCGGCCGTCGTCGTCGATCCGGGCACCGAGGGCGCGCAGCCCGTCGATCACGCCGTGCAGCGGGCGCTCGTACGACCGCGGGTCGCCGTCGAAGCGGATGGGGCCGTCGGCCAGCGCGGCGACCGGCGGCAGGAAGCGCATCACCGTGCCCGCGTTGCCCACATCGACCGTGGCCGGGCCGTGCAGGCCGGACGGGATGATCCGCCAGGCCTCGCCGGTGCCGTCGGAGCCGACCGCGACGGTGGAGCTGGAGGAGACCGTCTCCTCGATGCCGACTCCCATCGCGCGCAGCGCGCCGGCCATCAGCAGGGTGTCGCGCGAGCGCAGCGGGCGGCGCAGCCAGCCCGGCTCGGAGGCGAGGGCGGCGAGCACGAGCGCCCGGTTGGTGACCGACTTCGAACCCGGCACGTGGACCGTCGCGTCGACGGCTCCGCTTGCGTGCGGGGCGGGCCAGAGGGCGGTTTGCGCGGGGTTAACGGTCATGCCCCCACTTTAGTGGTTGCCGATGGGCGGAGATCTTGATCAAAAGCGGCGAAATCCGAGCGAAACAGAGCGGTGGTAAGAACCGGCCGCGCCCGCGCGCGCCCGGTGGTGGCGCGACCTGCCCGTCGCGCGCGCCCGGTCGTTCGTGCGGCCCGCCGGTCGCGCGCCCGGTGGGTGGTGCGGCCCGCGTCACGCCCGCCGCTGCCCCGCGCCCCACAGAGCGAAGCGCCCACCGCCGTTCCGCGCCCCGCGAGGCAGAGCGCCGGTGGCCGTCCCAGGCACCGCGGTGGTGGGGGAGCCCGGCCACCGCCTCGCCCACCGTGGCGGAGCCGGCCGCCGGGACGGCTAGTTTCCGCGTGCCGCTCGTGGCGCTCGACCGTCGTTCACCGCGCCGGTGTAAAGCCGGTCGCCGGGCCGGGTGCCGCTCAGACCTCCAGCAGCCAGCGTCCGCCGCCGATCAGGGAGCACAGGGACACGGCGTGGAAGAGGAACAGCCACAGCCCGGCGGGCACGTGCGTGAGCCGGGACAGCTGGTCCGCGTCGGAGTCGCCCGCGTTGCCCCGGCGGCGCTTGGCCTGGAGTTCGAAGGCCGGCCGGACCCCGCCCAGCAGCAGGAACCACACCACCGCGTACGCGAACGCCGCCTGCACCTGCGGTCCGGCGAGCCAGGACACCGCCACGAACGTGCCGCCGGTCAGCAGCACGGTCAGCGCGCCGTACGCGTTGCGGATCATGACGAGCATCGCCACCAGCAGGAGGGTGGCCAGCCACAGCAGCGCGGTGATGTGGCCGGCGGCCAGCAGCGCGGCCCCGCCCAGTCCGAGCAGCGGCGGCGCGGTGTAGCCGGCGGCCGCGGTCAGGATCATGCCCAGGCCGGTCGGCTTGCCGCGGCTGACCGTGAGGCCGCTGGTGTCGGAGTGCAGGCGTATCCCGCTCAGGCTGCGCCCGGTGAGCAGCGCGACCAGGCCGTGCCCGCCCTCGTGGGCGATGGTGATCGCGTTGCGCGACACGCGCCACAGCCCGTACGGGACGATCACCGCCAGCGCGGCCGCCATGGTGGCGATCACCACCCACAGGTCCGGGTCCGGCTGGCTGCCGAAGACCTGGTCCCAGAGCTCGGCCGGCGAGGTGGATGCGGTGCTGTCCATGGTCGGCGATGGCTCCCTCTGGTGTCGCGGAATCTGGCAGTCTGGCACGTATGTGCGGACGGTATGCAGCGAGTCGCGGACCCGAGGATCTCGCAGGAATCTTTGAGATCGAGAAGTGGGAGCCCGAGGAGGCCCTGGCCCCCGATTTCAACGTGGCTCCGACGAAGGAGGTCCACGTCGTCCTCGACCGTCCGGTGAAGGACGCCGAGGCCGCGTCCGCCAGTTCCTCGGCTCCCGGGAAGCCGGTCCGCCAGCTGCGCAGGCTCAAGTGGGGTCTGGTGCCGTCCTGGGCCAAGACGCCCGACGGCGGAGCCCGCATGATCAACGCGCGCGCGGAGACCGTGCACGAGAAGCCCTCGTACCGCCGCGCCTTCGCCGCCCGCCGCTGCATCATCCCCGCGGACGGCTATTACGAGTGGGTGACCGGGTCCGCCGAGCGCGAGCTGGAGGTCGAGGGCAGGAGGAAGCGGCCGCGCAAGCAGCCGTACTTCGTGACGCCCGCGGACGGCTCCGTGTTCGCGATGGCCGGGCTGTACGAGTTCTGGCGCGACCGCACGCTCCCCGACGACCACCCGGGAGCCTGGTGGGTGACGTGCTCCGTCATCACCACCGAGGCGGAGACCGCGCCGCTGGCCGCCGCGCCCGCCGACGGCCCGTGCGCGCTGGCCGACATCCACCCGCGGATGCCGCTCATGCTCACCCCGGACCGCTGGGACGCCTGGCTGGACCCGGCGCGCACCGACACCGACGACGTACGCGGACTGCTCGCGCCGCCGCCCCCCGGGCTGATGCGCGCCTACCCCGTGTCCACCGCCGTCAGCAACGTGCGCAACAACGGCCCGGAGCTGCTGAAGGAGCTGGAGGGGCCCGAGGAGGGCACACTCTTCTGATGTGACAGACGCGACACACGTGACAGAGACGGTCGAGACCGACACCGGCACGGCCCGCGTGACCTGGCATCCCGCCGAGCGGGCCCGGCTCGTCCTCGCCGTGAGCCATGGCGCGGGCGGCGGCGTCGAGGCCCGGGACCTCCAGGCGCTGGCCCGGACGCTGCCCGCGCACGGGGTGAGCGTCGCCCTGGTCGAGCAGCCCTGGCGGGTGGCCGGGAAGAAGCTGGCGCCGGCGCCCAAGACGCTGGACGCCGGGTGGCGGGGACTGTGGCCGGCGCTGTGCGCGCCGGGGCTGCCGGTGGTCGCGGGCGGGCGCAGCGCCGGAGCCCGGGTCGCCTGCCGGACGGCGCGCGAGCTGGGCGCCCACGCCGTCCTCGCGCTGAGCTTCCCGCTGCACCCGCCGGGCAGGCCCGAGAAGTCCCGGGCCGCCGAACTGCTCGACGCGGGCGTGCCCACCCTCGTCGTGCAGGGCGGCAACGACCCGTTCGGCAGGCCCGCCGAGTTCCCGGAGGGTGCCTACGAGCTGGTCGAGGTGCCCGACGGCGATCACGGCTTCGCCGTGCCGAAGCGCGCCCCCCTCGGGCCGGACGAGGTGCTGCGGATCATCACCGACGCGACGGCGAAGTGGCTCATGTCACTCCGGTGAACCCGCGTGGCGCGGGCGGCACGCCCGCGGGAATGCCCGCCGATGGGCGGATGTTGTGCGGATCAGACAGCACACGCAGGTGCTGACCGTTCGTACGAGAGGAAGTCCGCCGCATGGGTTCGACCATCTGCCCGAGCCGCAGCAGCGCCGCTGACCTGGAGTGGTCGGTGCTGCACGCGGCGAAGACCGCCCCTATTCGGGCGGCGGGCGGACCGGATCGTCGTCTATCCTCCGATTCGAGTGGGACCGGTTTCGGTTCCGCCACGTCGTTGGAGGAGGTGGGTCCGGTCACTGGGACCGACGCAGGGACCGAACACGGCCAGGCGGAGCAGCCCGAGGGCCAGGGCACGAGCGGGGCGACGGCGGAGTCGTCCGCCGAGCGCACCGCGCGCTTCGAGCGGGACGCGCTCGAATTCCTCGACCAGATGTACTCGGCGGCCCTGCGCATGACGCGCAACCCGGCCGACGCGGAGGACCTGGTGCAGGAGACGTACGCGAAGGCGTACGCGTCCTTCCACCAGTTCCGCGAGGGCACCAACCTCAAGGCGTGGCTCTACCGCATCCTGACCAACACCTTCATCAACTCGTACCGCAAGAAGCAGCGCGAACCCCAGCGCAGCGCGGCCGAGGAGATCGAGGACTGGCAGCTGGCGCGCGCCGAGTCGCACATGTCGACCGGGCTGCGTTCGGCCGAGTCGCAGGCGCTCGACCACCTGCCGGACTCGGACGTCAAGTCGGCGCTCCAGGCGATCCCCGAGGAGTTCCGCATCGCCGTGTATCTCGCGGACGTCGAGGGCTTTGCGTACAAGGAGATCGCGGACATCATGGGGACACCCATCGGAACGGTGATGTCCCGGCTGCACCGGGGCCGTCGCCAACTGCGCGGCATGCTCGAGGACTACGCGCGTGACCGCGGACTGGTCCCGGCCGGCGCCGGAGAGTCGAACGAAGCGAAAGGCTCGGGCTCATGAGCTGCGGAGAGCCGCACGAGACGGATTGCAGTGAAGTCCTCGACCATCTCTACGAGTTCCTCGACCACGAGATGCCGGACGCGGACTGCACCAAGTTCGAGGTGCACTTCGAGGAGTGCTCCCCGTGCCTCGAGAAGTACGGCCTGGAGCAGGCCGTGAAGAAGCTGGTCAAGCGGTGCTGCGGTCAGGACGACGTGCCGACCGACCTGCGGGCCAAGGTCATGGGCCGCATCGACCTGATCCGCTCGGGTCAGACGGTGCCCGAGCACGACGTGACCACGGCGCCCCAGGACTCCTGACCCCGGGCGCTCTCCCCTCGGGGACGCGCCCGTCACCCGAACGTGCTAATCCGCGGGCCCTTCGCCCGCGGATTCGGCCATTGGCGCCCCCGCCCCGATCCCTCCGCTCTAGGCTCCACAAGCCTGAGCAGGGAGGGGACTGGGGATGGGGTCGATTCCGGGACGGGCCCGGGTCTACGTGGCCTGTGTCGTCGGCGGTGCCCTGCTCTGCCTCGCCCCGCTCCCGGACGTCCGCACCCCGTGGTGGGCTGTCGCGCTGCTCGCCGGGCTGTACGCCGGCTGCGAACAGCTCACCCGCTGCCGCTTCGTCGGCCACCGCGCCCCCCAGGGCATGGGCACCTTCTTCCCCGTCCTGCTGGCCGGGGCCTTCCTGCTGCCGCCGCCGGCCGCCGCCGTCGTCGCGCTGCCCGGCGCCCTCCTCTCCCGCGTCGAACAGCGCCCGCGCCGGCTGCGCCGGATCTGGCGCGCCGCCCAGCTCGCCCTCGGCATCTGGGCGGCGGCCCGGGTGCACTGGGCGCTCGGCGGACGGGACGCCGTCGTCGGGTCCGACTTCCCGTACGCCCTCGTGCCCGCCGGGGGAGCGGTCCTGGCCTTCTGCCTGGTCCTGACCCTCCTCGACGGCGGGATCCTGGCCACCGCCGAGCGGGTGCCCGCGCGCACCGCCTGGCGCGGCCTCTTCCTGCGGTCCCTCGCCCCGGTCGCCGTGCACGGACTGGCCGGACTGATGATGGCGGTGCTCTGGCGCAGCCCCTACGGCCCGGTCGCCGCGCTGCTCGTGCTGCTGCCGATGTACGTCTCCTGCTGGGTGTTCGCCCAGTACCACCGCGAGCAGGCGGCGCACCAGGCCACCATCCGCGCGCTCGTGCAGGCCGTCGACATCAAGGACGGTTACACGCGCGGACACAGCGAGCGGGTCGGGCAGGCGTCCATGATGATCGCCCGCGAGCTGGGCATGGACGCCGAACGCGTCGAGGGGCTGCGCTTCGCCGGGATCCTGCACGACGTCGGCAAACTCGGCGTGCCCACCCGGCTGTTGCGCAAGGACGGACCGCTGACCCCGCAGGAGCGGCGGATCATCGAACTGCATCCCGAGTACGGGCACGAGATGGTGCGCGGGATCGGGTTCCTCGGCGAGGCGCGGTCGGCCATCCTGCACCACCACGAGCGGCTCGACGGCAGCGGCTACCCGTACGGGCTGGCCGGCCGGCAGATCCCGGAGTTCGCGCGGGTGGTCGCCGTGGCCGACGCCTTCGACGCGATGACGTCCACGCGGTCCTACCGGCGGGCCCGGCCCGTGCCGGCGGCGCTGGAGGAGCTGGAGAACTGCGCCGGGGCCCAGTTCGACCCCCGCATGGTGGCCGCGCTGGTGCGGGCGCTCGGCCGGCACGGCTGGCACCCGGTGGTCACGGCCGACGACACCGGCACGAACGTACCCGTGCCGCGCGGCGGGGCCCGCCCGGCCGCGCCCGACGACGCGCGGGCGCACCGGGACACCGCCGGGGGGAGGACCTCGTGAGCGCCGCGGGGGTGGGCCTTCCGCAGCCGCCGCGGACCCCGCTCGCCCTCACGTCCGTGCACGCCTGCGCCGCCCTGCTCGCCGCCGTCTGCCTGGCCGGCACGCTCTACCGGGGACTCGACGAGCGGGGGGTCGCCCTGGCCTTCGGCGTACTCGTCGCCGTCGGGGAGCTGGCCCGCTGGAGCGGGTCCGAGGAACGGGAGTCCGCGCCGCTGGGGGCCGCCGGGGCCCTCGCGTACGCGCTGCTGGGCGAGAACGGCGGCGGCCCCACCCACCACGGCCCCCTCCAGATCGTCGCCGTGGTGGTGGCGGCCACCCTCGTCGGCTGCGTACCGCACGTGGCGCGCGGCCGGGGCCCGGCGCTCGACCACCTCACCCGGCGGGTGCTGACCGTCGGGTTCGCCGCCGTCTGCTTCCAGCCGCTCTACAACGAGGGCAGGCTCCGGGAGTGGGACGGCCCCGCCTACGCCCTGCTCCTGGTCGCGCTGCTGGTGCTCACCGCGCTGTGCGACGCCGTGCTCGCGGCGGTCATGGCGCACGCCCGCACCCGCTGGCCCTTCGGGCCCCTCCTGCGCGACGAACTGCGGGCCATGCTCGGCATCGGGTCGGCCGTCTGCGCCACCGGAGCCGTGATGTCCCTGGCCGTGGCGGTCGTCGGTCTCTGGGCGCTGCCGGTCTTCTCGCTGCCGCTGCTGCTCACCCAGCTGTCCTTCCGGCGGTACGCGGCCGTGCGGACCACCTACCGGCAGACGATCGCCTCGCTCGCGCGTGCCACCGAGATCGCCGGGTACACACCTGCCGGGCACGCGCGCCGCGTGGCCGTGCTCAGCCGCGCCGTCGGGCGGGAGCTGGGCCTTTCCGAACCGGACCTGACCGTGCTGGAGTACGCGGCCCTCATGCACGACATCGGACAGCTGAGCCTCGTCGACCCCGTGCCCGCGGGGGCCACCGCCGTGCTCCCCGCCGAGCAGCAGCGGCGCATAGCGCTCCTCGGCGGCGCCGTCGTACGCCAGACCGGGGTGGACGCCGAGGTGGCGGTGGTCGTGGAGCGGCAGGCCGACCCGTACCGGGAGCAGCCGGTCACCGCGCGGATCGTCCGGGCGGTGAACGCATACGAGGAGATGGCGCGGGAAGCAGGGCCGGGTGGGCCGCTGACCGCCCTGGAGAAGCTGCGCCTGGGCACCGCCCGCGACTACCAGCCCGAGGTCGTGGAATCACTGGCCCGGGTCCTGTCGCGACCCGGTCTGACCCTGCCCCGGGCTGGGTAACCCATGGGTAATGAGCGGCCGTCCGACGGTACGTGGTTGGATGCGAGGAAGAGGGTGTTCGGGGGCACCGGCCGGTCCGGGGCCGCACCGTCCTCCAGGGACACTTCGGGCGACCGGCGGGCGGGACACGCAAGGAACTGGCAGGCGGGAATCGTGAGGATCTTCGGCAAGGGACGACACCGGCCCTCCGCCTCATGGCGGCAGGCCACCGACCGCGCGTTCACGCTGATCGGCGACGGCCGCTACGAGGACGCGGGAGCGCTGCTGACGCGCGCCGCGGACCTGGAGCCCTGGCTGTCCGAGTCCTGGTTCAACCTGGCGCTGCTGCACAAGTTCCGGCACGACTGGGAGCAGGCGCGGGCGGCCGGACTGCGGGCCGTCGCGCTGCTCGACCGCGAGGCCGGCGCACCTGACTGGTGGAACGTGGGCATCGCGGCGACCGCGCTGCAGGACTGGCCGCTGGCCCGGCGCTCCTGGCAGGCGTACGGCCTGCGGGTGCCCGGCGGCGCGGCCGTCTCCGGCGAGCCCGTCGGCATGGACCTGGGCAGTGCCGCCGTACGGCTGTCGCCCGAGGGCGAGGCCGAGGTGGTGTGGGGGCGCAGGCTGGACCCCGCCCGGATCGAGGTGCTGTCGATTCCGCTGCCGTCCTCCGGGCGGCGCTGGGGCGAGGTCGTGCTGCACGACGGGGTGCCGCACGGCGAGCGGACGACGGCCGCCGGGCACGCCTACCCCGTCTTCGACGAGATCGAGCTGTGGGCGCCCTCGCCGGTGCCGACCTGGGTCGTGCTCCTGGAGGCGGCCACCGAGGACGACCGGGACGCGCTGGAGCGGCTCGCCGCCGACGCGGGCTTCGCGGCCGAGGACTGGTCGTCGTCCGTGCGGCTGCTGTGCCGGATGTGCTCCGAGTCGCGGATGCCCTCCGACGAGGGGGACGGCGAGCACCTGGACCCGCACGACCACAGCGAACCGGGGCACCCGGGCCCGCTCGGGCACCGCACTGACGGCCAGCTGTGGGTGCCCGAGCGCGAGTGCGGCCTCGCGGCGCCCGCCTCCCTGGTCCGGGGGCTGCTCGACGGCTGGGTCGCGGACAGCCCGGACTCCCGCGACTGGCGGGACCTCGAAGAGGTCTGTTAGCCCCGGGTCCGCCGTTCGCGCCGAGGTCTGCGACGCGCCCCTTTAGGCTGTACTCGCAGAAATTCTCACCAGGTCGCAGGAAGGCGTACGTCGGTCATGGCGCAGCAGGACACCGATCAGCAGCACACGGGCGTGCTCCCCGTGGACGACGAGGGCTTCGTCATCGACACCGAGGACTGCGAGGAGCGCGAGGCGGCCTACCGCGAGCGCGGCACCTCGCGGCCGATCACGGTCGTCGGCAACCCGGTGCTGCACAAGGAGTGCAGGGACGTCACCGAGTTCGGGGACGAGCTCCAGCAGCTGGTCGCCGACATGTTCGCCAGCCAGCGCACGGCCGAGGGCGTGGGCCTGGCCGCCAACCAGATCGGCGTGGACCTGAAGGTCTTCGTCTACGACTGCATGGACGACGAGGGCAAGCGGCACGTGGGCGTGGTGTGCAATCCCGTGCTCGTGGAGCTGCCCGCCGAGCTGCGCCGGCTGGACGACAGCAACGAGGGCTGCCTCTCGGTGCCGACCGCGTACGCGCCGCTGGCCCGGCCCGACTACGCCGAGGTGACCGGGCAGGACGAGAAGGGCAGCCCGGTCAGGGTGCGCGGCACGGGCTACTTCGCCCGGTGCCTCCAGCACGAGACGGACCACCTCTACGGCTACCTGTACATCGACCGGCTCTCCAAGCGCGAGCGCAAGGACGCGCTGCGGCAGATGGCCGAGAACGAGCCCCGCTACCCCGTGGTGGCGAACGACTGAGCCGGCTTCGGGGAGGTCCGGGGCGGCGCGGCCATGGCCGGGACCCCGCGGTGAACGAGTGGGACTGAAAATGACAGCCGGGACTCACGACCTCTCGTGAGCCCCACGCGAACGGCGCCTGACCGGGGACACCCCCCGACCAGGCGCCGTTCGTGTGTGCGTCGCACGTTCGCTCCCTTGTGCTCCCCCAGCGATCCGAAACCAGTCACGCAGGGGGAGATTCTCGGCACCTTGGGGTAGTGAGTGGGGCAAATCCGTTCCCAGAACGGTCAGTTGTAGTGCTGAATGGGAAGTGCGGGGATACGCAACGGCGCACGCCCGGCACAGCGGGAGAGGTGTAGCGCCAACAGGCGGCTGAGAGGGGTTTGTTCGTGCATGCTTTCTCACACGGCACTTCATCGACAACGACCGCGGTCGCGGTGCCACCGGCGCTCTCTCTTCCGGTGATCGAGACCGCGTTTCCCCGTCAACTGCACCCGTATTGGCCCAGGCTGCAGGAGAACACCAGGGCCTGGCTCCTCGAAAAGCGCCTCATGCCGGCGGACAAGGTCGCGGAATATGCCGACGGCCTGTGCTACACGGACCTCATGGCGGGCTTCTACATAGGCGCGCCCGACGAGGTGCTCCAGGCGATAGCGGACTACAGCGCGTGGTTCTTCGTCTGGGACGACCGTCACGACCGCGACATCGTCCACGGCCGTCCGGCCGCCTGGCGGAGGCTCAGGTTCCAGCTGCACGCGGCACTCGACGCGCCGCGCGACCACCTGCACCACCAGGATCCCCTGGTCGCGGCGTTCGCGGACAGCATGGTCCGGCTGTACTCGTTCCTGGGCGCCGACTGGAACGCCCGGTTCGCCGGGCACTTCCACGCGGTGATCGAGGCGTACGACCGGGAATTCCGGAACCGGACGTCGGGCACGGTGCCGACGGTCGAGGAGTATCTCGAACTCCGGCGGCTCACCTTCGCCCACTGGATCTGGACGGATCTGCTGGAGCCGAGCGCGGGCATCGAAATACCCGTCGCCGTCCGGGAACACCCGGCATATCGGCGGGCGGCCCTCATCAGCCAGGAATTCGCCGCCTGGTACAACGATCTCTGCTCGCTCCCGAAGGAGATCGCGGGCGACGAAGTCCACAATCTCGGGATCAGTCTCATCCAGCACGAGGGGCTGACTCTCGAAGAGGCCGTCACAGAAGTGCGCCAGCGGGTCGAGGAATGCATTTCCGAATTCCTCGCCGTCGAAAAGGATGTGGCGCGGCTCGCCGACGCCCTCGCGGACGGGACCGTGCAGGGAAAGGAATTGAGCGTGGCCGTGAAGGGCTGTCTCTCCAATATGCGGAACTGGTTCAGCTCCGTGTACTGGTTCCACCACGAGTCCGGCCGGTACATGGTCGACAGCTGGGACGACCGCTCCACACCCCCGTACGTCAACAACGAAGCGGCAGGTGAGAAATGACCGTCGAGTCCGTACGGCCCGCGGCACCCGAAGCACCGGAGTCGAGCACCCCGCCTTTGGCCGGTGGCGGTGTCCCCGGTCTCGGCCACGGCTGGAAACTCGCCCGCGATCCGCTGGGCTTCCTGACCCAGCTGCGCGACCACGGTGACGTCGTCCGGCTCAGGCTGGGCCCCAAGACGGTGTACGCGGTCACCACGCCGGCCCTCACCGGGGCACTGGCGCTGAGCCCCGACTACGAGATCGGCGGCCCTCTGTGGGAGTCCCTGGAGGGGCTGCTCGGCAAGCACGGGGTCGCGACCGCCAACGGCCCCCTCCACCGGCGCCAACGCCGCACCATCCAGCCCGCGTTCCGGGCCGACATCATCCACGAGTACGCCTCCGTCATGGAGGAGGAGGCGCGTGCCTTCGCCGACCGCTGGGAGTCCGGGAAGCCCGTCGACTGCACCTCGGAGTCCTTCCGGGTGGCCGTGCGCATCGCGGCCCGCTGCCTGCTGCGCGGCCAGTTCATGGACGAGCGCGCCGAGCGGCTGAGCATCGCGCTCACGACGGTGTTCCGCGGTATGTACCAGCGCATGGTCATCCCCGCGGGACCGCTCTATCGGCTGCCGCTTCCGGCCAATCGCAAATTCGACAGGGCATTGGCCGATTTGCACCTCCTGGTCGACGAGATCATCGCCGAGCGCCGCGCATCTGGTCAAAAGCCGGACGATTTGCTGACGGCATTGCTGGAAGCGAAGGACGACAACGGGGAGCCCATCACGGAGCAGGAGGTCCACGACCAAGTCGTCGCGATACTCACGCCCGGAAGCGAAACCATCGCGTCCACGATCATGTGGCTCCTGGACGTCCTCACGGCGCACCCGGAACAAGCGGCCAAGGTGAGTGCGGAGGTCAAATCCGTCGCAGGGGACCGGCCTGTCGCATTCGGTGACGTCCGAAAGCTGACACACACCAACAATGTCGTCGTCGAAGCCATGAGGCTGCGTCCCGCCGTATGGATATTGACGCGACGGGCGGTGACCGAAACCGAGCTGGGCGGCTATCGCATTCCGGCCGGTGCCGACATCGTCTACAGCCCGTACGCGATACAGCGCGACCCCCGGTCGTACGAGCGGCACCTCGATTTCGATCCGGACCGCTGGCTCCCGGAACGCTCCAAGGACCTGCCGAAGTACGCCATGCGCCCGTTCAGCGTGGGCAACCGGAAGTGCCCGAGCGACCACTTCTCGATGGCGCAGCTCACGCTCATCACGGCGACGGTGGCCGCCAGGTGGCGCTTCGAGCAGGTCGCCGGATCGAACGACGCGACCCGCGTCGGCATCACGCTGCGGCCGCACGACCTGGTGCTGAGGGCCGAGCCGCGCTGAGCCGGGGCCACGGGTGCGCCCTCGGGGGAGGGCGCACCCCGCGTTCTCAGGCGGCCCGCGGACCCCGGAACGCGCGCCGGTAGGCGCCGGGCGTCGTGCCGAGGCTCCGCATGAACTGGTGGCGCAGGGCGGCCGCGTTGCCGAAGCCCGTCCGGCCGGCGATCGCGTCCATCGTCTCGTCCGTGGCCTCCAGCAACTCCTGCGCCAGCAGCACCCGTTGGCGCAGCAGCCAGCGGTACGGCGTGGTGCCGGTCTCCTGCTGGAAGCGGCGGGCGAAGGTGCGCGGGGACATGTGGGCGCGGGCCGCGAGCTGCTCGACCGTCACCTCCCGGTCGAGATGGCGCTCCATCCAGACGAGCACGTCGCCGACGGTGTCGCACTGCGAACGGGGCAGCGGCCGCTCGATGTACTGGGCCTGCCCGCCGTCCCGGTGCGGGGGCACGACCATGCGGCGGGCGATGGCGTTGGCGACCTCGGGGCCGTGCTCCTTGCGCACGAGGTGCAGGCAGGCGTCGATGCCGGCGGCCGTGCCCGCCGAGGTGATCACCGAGCCCTCGTCGACGTACAGCACGTCCGGCTCGACGACGGCCCGCGGGTACTGCCGGGCCAGGGCGTCCGCGTGGTGCCAGTGCACGGCGCAGCGCCGCCCGTCCAGCAGTCCGGCCGCGCCGAGCACGAAGACGCCGGAGCACACGCTGAGCACCCGGGCGCCCCGCCCGACGGTGCGGCGCAGCGCGTCGAGCAGCTCCTCGGGGTACGCGCGGTCGGCGTAGGAGTCGCCGGCCGGCACCACGACGAGGTCGGCCTCCTCCAGCCGCTCCAGGCCGTGCTCGGTCGTCAGCGCGAACCCCGCGTGCGTGCCCAGGGTGCGCCGCCCCGCCGAGGCCACGGCGAAGTCGTACACGGGGAGCCCCTCGTCACTGCGGTCGAGTCCGAACACCTCGCAGACGACGCCGAGTTCGAAGGGGTGCACTCCGTCCAGCAGGACCACGGCCACGTTTTTCAGCATGCCGCCAGTGTGCCTCGCACGTGGCAGTAATTCGAGGGTTCACGGCAGTACTGCCACTGACTTCGGGGCGCGATCGGCGCGACAGTGGTGTTCATGGAGACATTCGTGAACACCACCGTCGCCCTGCTCACCGTCCTCGCGCTCTTCCTGGTCCTGGCCCTGCCCTCACTGATCGGCCTGCGCCACGAACGGCGCGTCGACCGGGAGCTCCGGGCCGCCCGGGGGACCGCCGGCCCGGCTCAGAAGTCCTCGTCGAAGCCGACCGAGCCCTCCACCGCCACCTGGTACGCCGAGGGACGGCGCTCGAAGAAGTTGGTCAGCTCCTGAACGCCCTGGAGCTCCATGAAGGAGAACGGGTTCTCCGAGCCGTACACCGGGGCGAAGCCGAGGCGCGTCAGGCGCTGGTCGGCGACGCACTCCAGGTACTGCCGCATGGAGTCCGTGTTCATCCCCGGGAGGCCGTCACCGCACAGGTCGCGCGCGAACTGCAGCTCGGCCTCGACGGCCTCCCGCAGCATGGCGGTCACCTGCTCCTCCAGCCGCTCGTCGAAGAGGTCGGGCTCCTCCTTGCGGACCGTGTCGACCACCTCGAACGCGAACGACATGTGCATCGTCTCGTCGCGGAACACCCAGTTGGTGCCGGTCGCCAGTCCGTGCAGGAGACCCCGGCTGCGGAACCAGTAGACGTACGCGAAGGCGCCGTAGAAGAACAGCCCCTCGATGCACGCGGCGAAGCAGATCAGGTTCAGCAGGAAGCGGCGGCGGTCGGCCCGCGACTCCAGCCGGTCCAGCTTCTCCACCGAGTCCATCCACCGGAAGCAGAACTCGGCCTTCTCCCGAATGGACGGGATGTTCTCGACCGCGTCGAAGGCCGCCGCGCGGTCCTCCGGGTCGGGCAGATAGGTGTCGAGCAGCGTCAGATAGAACTGGACGTGCACGGCCTCCTCGAACAGCTGGCGCGACAGGTACAGCCGCGCCTCCGGGGAGTTGATGTGCTTGTAGAGCGTCAGCACCAGGTTGTTCGCGACGATCGAGTCACCGGTCGCGAAGAACGCGACGAGACGGCCGATCATGTGCTGCTCGCCCTGCGACAGCTTCGCCAGGTCGGCGACGTCCGAGTGGAGGTCGACCTCCTCGACGGTCCAGGTGTTCTTGATGGCGTCCCGGTAGCGCTCGTAGAAGTCCGGGTAGCGCATCGGGCGGAGCGTCAGCTCGAAACCCGGGTCGAGCAGGTTCTTGGTCTCGCTGGACATCACTGGCAGGCCTCGCAGGACTCGGGGTTCTCAAGGGAGCAGGCGACGGCGTCCGCGTCGGGGGCCGCCTGCGCGGGGAGGGGGGTCTGCGCCCGGGCGGCGCGCGCGATCCGGGTCGCGGGGCGCGAGCGCAGGTAGTACGTCGTCTTCAGGCCCGACCTCCAGGCGTACGCGTACATCGAGGAGAGCTTGCCGATGGTCGGCGTCTCCAGGAACAGGTTCAGCGACTGCGCCTGGTCCAGGTACGGGGTCCGGGCGGCGGCCATGTCGATCAGCGCGCGCTGCGGGATCTCCCAGGCCGTGCGGTAGAGGTCCCGCACCTCCTGCGGCACCCAGGTGAAGCCCTGCACCGAGCCGTTCGACTCGCGCAGCGCCTCCCGGGTCTGCGCGTCCCACACGCCGAGCCGCTTGAGCTCGTCCACCAGGTAGGAGTTGACCTGGAGGAACTCGCCGGACAGCGTCTCGCGCTTGAACAGGTTGGAGACCTGCGGCTCGATGCACTCGTAGACACCCGCGATGGAGGCGATCGTCGCGGTCGGCGCGATGGCGAGCAGCAGCGAGTTGCGCATGCCCACGGCCGCGATCCGCTCGCGCAGGGCCGCCCACCGCTCCGGCCACACCGGCTCGGTCGCGTAGTGGTCGGGGTGCAGCACACCGCGGGCGGTACGGGTCTTCTCCCAGGCGGGGAGCGGGCCGTTGCGCTCGGCGAGGTCGGCTGAGGCCTCGTAGGCGGCCAGCATGACGCGCTCGGCGATTTTGGTGGAGAGCTGCTTCGCCTCGGGGGAGTCGAAGGGCAGCCGCAGCTTGAAGAAGACGTCCTGGAGGCCCATCGCGCCGAGGCCCACCGGGCGCCAGCGGGCGTTGGAGCGGCCCGCCTGCTCGGTCGGGTAGAAGTTGATGTCCACGACGCGGTCGAGGAAGGTCACGGCGATGCGGACGGTCTCGTCCAGCCGCTCCCAGTCGATGTCCCCGTCCACCACGAACGCCCCGAGGTTCACCGAGCCCAGGTTGCAGACCGCGGTCTCCCCGTCGTCCGTGACCTCCAGGATCTCGGAGCACAGGTTGGAGGAGTGGACGGTGTGGCCGGGCTCCGCCGTCTGGTTGGCGGTGCGGTTGGCGGCGTCCTTGAAGGTCATCCAGCCGTTGCCGGTCTGCGCCAGCGTGCGCATCATCCGGCCGTACAGGTCCCGGGCCGGGATCGTCTTCCTCGCCAGCCCCGCCTCCTCGGCCCTGCGGTACGCGGCGTCGAACTCCTCGCCCCACAGGTCGACCAGCTCGGGCACGTCGGACGGGGAGAACAGCGACCAGACGCCGTTCGCGTCGACGCGGCGCATGAACTCGTCCGGGATCCAGTGGGCGAGGTTCAGGTTGTGCGTACGGCGGGCGTCCTCACCGGTGTTGTCGCGCAGCTCCAGGAACTCCTCGATGTCGGAGTGCCAGGTCTCCAGGTAGACCGCCGCCGCGCCCTTGCGCCGGCCGCCCTGGTTCACGGCGGCGACCGAGGCGTCCAGGGTCTTCAGGAACGGGACGATGCCGTTGGAGTGCCCGTTCGTGCCGCGGATCAGCGAACCGCGGGAGCGGATGCGGGAGTAGGACAGCCCGATGCCGCCGGCGTGCTTGGAAAGGCGGGCCACCTGGTGGTAGCGGTCGTAGAGGGAGTCCAGCTCGTCCAGGGGCGAGTCGAGGAGGTAGCAGGACGACATCTGGGGGTGCCGCGTACCGGAGTTGAACAGCGTGGGGGAGGAGGGCAGGTAGTCGAGGCGGCTCATCAGGCCGTAGAGCGCGGCCACTTCGTCGACGGCGCGGGAGGTGTCGTCCTCGGCGAGGCCGGCGGCGACGCGCAGCATGAAGTGCTGCGGGGTCTCGATCACCTTCCGGGTGATGGGGTGCCGCAGGAGGTAGCGGCTGTGCAGCGTGCGCAGGCCGAAGTAGCCGAAGCGGTCGTCCCCGGCGGTGTCCACGAGCGCGTCGAGGCGCGCCGCGTGCAGCCGGACGAACTCGGCGGTGCGGTCCGCGATCAGCCCCTCGCGGTGGCCGACGCCGACCGAGGCGGAGAAGGAGGTGACGCCCTGGGAGGCGGCCTCGGCGGCGATGCCGATCGTCAGCAGCCGGGCGGCCAGCCGCGAGTAGACGGGGTCCTCGGAGATGAGTCCCGCCGCGGCCTCGGTGGCCAGCTCGCGCAGCTCCGCCTCGTCCGCCCGCGCGGACCTGCCGCGCAGGGCGGCGGCGGCGACCCGGCCGGGGTCCGCGTCGGGGAGGTCGGCGGTGAGGTCGGTCAGGGTCCGCAGCAACGCGGCACCGGGACCGTCCGTCTCCGCCGGTGTCGCGGACGGTGTCGCTGCGGCCGGATCGGCTGGCGCGATGGTCACGTGGGGCTCTCCCTCGCTCGGCACGGGGCCTGGAGGGAGGGCAGCGGGGCACACGTCACCCCGTACGGGTACGCGTGCGTCCACCGGCCCACTCCACGAGGCCCGGACGTCTGGGCACCCGGACCGGACGGACCGGGCGCACTGCCGGCAGGTCCTCGGACTGACCGTGTGCGCGAACACGCACAAGTACACCGTTGCGGGACAGTTCCGGATTCGCACCGGATTCCCCTGCGGCGACAGCGAGCACGAGCATACATCTTGTGCCGGGCCGCTGACGCACCCCCACATGTTGTGTCGTACCGGCTCCGGAGGGTGTCAGCCGCCGACGAGGACGGAAGCTGTCAGAGCGTCAGTTCATAGGCGAGCAGCAGGATGTCGTCGAGTTCCGGGACGGGGTTCCAGTCGCGCTCGGGGGTCCGGACGAAGCCGAACCGCTCGTAGATCCGGTGCGCGGCACGCATGGTCCGCTGGGTCGACAGCACGACCCGGACGCACCCCGGCGTGGCCCGCGCGCGGTCGACGCAGGCGCGCACCAGGGCCTCGCCCGCGCCTCTTCCGCGCGCCGGCGGGGCGACCGCCAGCATGCGGATCTCGGCCTCGCCGGGACGGGCCAGCTCGGCCAGGGCGTTGCCGGCCGACGGCACGTGGGTCACCCCGCCGAGGACCGTGCCGTCGCGGTCCACGGCGACCAGGACCTCGGCCGCCGCGGCCCGCCGTGCGACGTCCCGCAGGTGCACCAGGTAGCCGTCGCTCTCCCCGAAGTCGAGCAGCCCGTCACCGAGATACGCCTGCGCGGTGATCTCCCCGAGCGTCCCGTACTCCCCGGGCAGCGCCCGCCTGACGATGATGTCCATGCGGGCGAGTCTGCCGGACCGGAACGACGTCGGGCCGCCGGTTTTCTCCGGCGG
>NZ_JBSGZN010000066.1:0-38954 GCF_053611025.1 Streptomyces sp. NPDC054842 | reverse complement strand
GGCCACAGGACGGCGGGCCCCCTCTTCGTGTGTCCGGGGGAGGGGCCCCGCCTTGCCGAGCAGCAGCGCGGGTCCGGCCCCCAGGCGGCCCGCCTCGCCGCGCCTTGCCCCGGGTCCGGCTCCGGATGAGCCCGTCTCGCCGTGCCGTGACGCTGGTACGGCCCCGGTGGGCTGCCTCAGCACGCCGGGACGCGGGTCCGCCTCCGTCCGGCCGTACAACCGGCCATCAGGTGTTCGCGTACCGCCCGCGAGCTGTCGCGCCCGCCGGACGCGCGAGCTGTCGCGCCTGTGGCACCGGGAGTCGTCACCCCGGGCCGTACTCGTGTGGCCGGCCCCCCTGCCAGTCCACCCACCGCGGGTCGTCCAGCAGTTCCCCGGCGTCCGGCAGGCCCGCCCGGCGCAGGAACTCGACCAGGTCGGCGTCGCTGTGCGCGAGGCCGGCGACCCGGGCGCGGATGGTCACCCGGCGCCCTCGGACGCCCGTCGTCCGGTGCACGACGATGGGGGCCGCGCCCTCGCCCCCGGCCTGCGGCTGTGCGGGGCTCACCGCTCACCGCGGGGGCCGCGTGCCGGCAGGGTTCGTCCGGCGTCACGGTGACGCCGGCGCGCCCGGGGGAGTCGTGCGGCGGCGCGGTGTCGTGGGTCCAACGCGGTGCGGTCGGGGCCGTGCGGCTGCCGGGACGGTCCGGGACGGAAGTGGGGCAGGTGCTCGGGGGGCGACAGGGTTTCGTACACAAGTTCGATTCTAGGCCCAGATGTGTTCCTGGCGACAGCGCATCGCGGGAAACCGGTCCGGCCCGCAGCCGGCGGAGGGCTGCCCGGAGCCCGCGCCGGTGCGCCGACCAGCCGGAACGGCCGGGGCGGTGGGGCCTCGGCAGGCCGTCGCGGGACGGCCCCGTGGCGCTGGCGCGGCCCCGGGCGGCCACCGCGCACGGCTCGGCCCCAGGTCACACCAATCGATCTGCGACACTGGTAACGCCATGCCTAAGCCCGGAGAACTTACTTTCGTCGCCCCCCGCGGAGCCAAGAAGCCGCCGCGGCACCTCGCCGATCTCACGCCCGCCGAGCGCAAAGAGGCGGTTGCCGCGATCGGTGAGAAGCCGTTCCGCGCCAAGCAGCTCTCGCAGCACTACTTCGCGCGGTACGCGCACGACCCGGCGGAGTGGACGGACATCCCGGCCGCCTCGCGCGGCAAGCTCCAGGAGGCGCTGCTCCCCGAGCTGATGTCCGTCGTGCGGCACATCAGCTGCGACGACGACACCACCCGCAAGACCCTCTGGCGGCTCTTCGACGGCACGCTCGTCGAGTCCGTGCTGATGCGCTACCCCGACCGGGTCACCATGTGCATCAGCTCGCAGGCCGGCTGCGGGATGAACTGCCCGTTCTGCGCCACCGGACAGGCCGGCCTCGACCGGAACCTGTCGACCGGCGAGATCGTGCACCAGATCGTGGACGGGATGCGGGCGCTCAGGGACGGCGAGATCCCCGGCGGCCCGGCGCGGCTCAGCAACATCGTGTTCATGGGCATGGGCGAGCCGCTCGCCAACTACAAGCGGGTCGTCGGCTCCATCCGCGCCCTCACCGACCCCGAGCCCGACGGCCTCGGGCTCTCGCAGCGCGGCATCACCGTGTCGACGGTGGGCCTCGTGCCCGCCATCCACCGGTTCGCCGACGAGGGCTTCAAGTGCCGCCTCGCCATCTCCCTGCACGCGCCGGACGACGAGCTGCGCGACACCCTCGTCCCCGTCAACACGCGGTGGAAGGTGCGCGAGGTGCTGGACGCCGGCTGGGAGTACGCCGCCAAGTCGGGCCGCCGCCTCTCCATCGAGTACGCCCTCATCCGCGACATCAACGACCAGGCCTGGCGCGGTGACCGGCTCGGACGGCTGCTCCGGGGCAAGCCGGTCCACGTCAACCTGATCCCGCTGAACCCGACGCCCGGCTCCAAGTGGACGGCCTCGCGGCCCGAGGACGAGAAGGCGTTCGTCGAGGCCATCGCGGCCCACGGCGTGCCGGTCACCGTCCGGGACACCCGCGGCCAGGAGATCGACGGGGCCTGCGGGCAGCTGGCCGCCTCCGAGCGGTAGGAGGCGGGCCGCGCCCTCGCCCCGGCGACGGCGGTCGGGGCCCGCTCAGCGGCGGGCGGTAGTCTGACTCCCGTAGGTACATCTTCATATTCCGACAGGGGAGCGCCACAGCGCTGAGAGTGCGGCACTGGCCGCAGACCCTCTGAACCTTGCCCAGGTCATTCTGGGTAGGAAGTTCGGTCACCACTCAAGCTGTTGCGCCCTGCCCGGGAACTGTCAGAGGTTCCCGGGCAGGGCCGCGTCTCTTCCTGGTCCCTCCAGGAGGAATCCAGTGAGCACCACCACGAAGTTCACCGCCGCCATCGTGGCCGCCGGGCTCGGGCTCGTCACGCTGTCGGCGTGCGGCTCGTCCGACTCCGACGGCGACGCCGCCGGCGGCAAGACCGTCACCCTGGTCAGCCACGACTCCTTCATCGCCTCGAAGGGCGTGCTCAAGGAGTTCGAGAAGCAGTCCGGCTACCGGGTCAGGGTCCTCAAGGACGGCGACGCCGGGCAGGCCGTCAACAAGGCCATCCTCACCAAGGACAACCCGCAGGGCGACGTCTTCTTCGGCGTCGACAACACCCTGCTGTCCCGCGCGCTCGACAACGGCCTCTTCCAGCCGTACGAGGCCAAGGGGGCGGACCGGGTGCTCCCCGAGTACCGGGCCGACGAGGGCAAGCACCGGGTGACCCCCATCGACTCGGGCGACATCTGCGTCAACTACGACAAGGCCTGGTTCGCGGAGCACAAGCTGACCCCGCCGAAGACCTTCGACGACCTGGCCGAGCCGGCGTACAAGAACCTGCTCGTCACCGAGAACGCGTCGACGTCCTCGCCCGGCCTCGGCTTCCTGCTCGGCACGGCGGCCCGGTACGGCGACGAGGGCTGGCCGGACTACTGGAAGAAGCTCAAGGCCAACGGCGTGAAGGTCGTCGACGGCTGGGAGCAGGCCTACAACGAGGAGTTCTCCGGGTCCGCCGGCGGCAAGAAGGCCAAGGCCGACCGGCCGCTCGTCGTCTCCTACGCCTCCTCCCCGCCCGCCGAGGTGATCTACGCCGACCCGAAGCCGAAGACCGCCCCGACCGGCGTCGCGACCGGTACCTGCTTCCGGCAGGTCGAGTACGCGGGCCTGCTCAGCAACGCGAAGAACACCGAGGGCGGCAAGGCGCTCGTCGACTTCCTGGTCTCCAAGCGGTTCCAGGAGGACATGCCGCTGAACATGTTCGTCTACCCGGTGACCGAGGGCGCCGAGGTGCCCGCCGAGTTCACCGCGTTCGGCCCGCAGGCGAAGGACCCCGAGACCCTCGCCCCCGCCCGGATCGCCGACCACCGCGACCAGTGGGTCAAGTCGTGGACCTCCCTCGTACTGAAGTAGGGAAGGCCCCCGCGAAGGCGGCCACCGGGAGGCGCGGGAGCGCGGCGCGGCTCGGCCTGATGGCCCTGCCCGTCGCGTTCTTCGCGGTCTTCTTCGCCTACCCGGTCGCGGCGATCGTCGCCCGCGGAATGCACGTCGGCGGCGCCTGGCGCTTCGCCAGGATCGGTGACGTCCTCGGGCAGTCCGACGTCCGGCACGTCCTGTGGTTCACCACCTGGCAGGCGCTCGCCTCGACCGCGCTCACGCTCCTGGTCGCGCTTCCCGGCGCGTACGTCTTCGCGCGCCTCGAATTCCGGGGCAAGCAGGTGCTGCGCGCCGTGGTGACCGTCCCGTTCGTGCTGCCCACCGTCGTCGTCGGCACCGCCTTCCTCGCGCTGGTCGGCCGGGGCGGGCTGCTGGACGAGCTGTGGGGCGTACGCCTGGACACCACCGTCTGGGCGATCCTGCTCGCCCACGTCTTCTTCAACTACGCGGTCGTCGTACGGACGGTCGGCGGCCTCTGGTCGCAGCTCGACCCGCGCCAGGAGGAGGCGGCCCGGGTACTCGGCGCCTCCCGGTTCGCCGCCTGGCGCATGGTCACCCTCCCCGCGCTCGGCCCCGCGCTGGCCGCCGCGTCGCTCATGGTCTTCCTCTTCACCTTCACCTCCTTCGGCGTGGTGCAGATCCTCGGCGGTCCCACCTTCTCCACGCTGGAGGTGGAGATCTACCGGCAGACCTCCGAGATCTTCGACCTGTCGACCGCGGCGGTGCTCACCCTCGTGCAGTTCGCGGCGGTCGGCGCGATCCTCGCCGTGCACGCCGCGACCGTACGGCGGCGGGAGACCGCGCTGCGGCTCGTGGACGCCTCCCGGACCGCGCGCAGGCCGCGGGGCGTCGGCCAGTGGGCGCTGCTCGCCGGGGTCCTGGCGACCGTCGCCGTGCTGCTCGTCCTGCCCCTGGCCGTGCTCGTCCAGCGGTCGCTGGACACCCCGGGCGGCCACGGCCTCGCGTACTACCGGGCGCTCACGTCGGCGGACGGCGGCATGTTCCTGGCGGCGCCGATCGAGGCGATCGGCAACTCGGTCCGGTACGCGCTCGCGGCCACCGCGATCGCCGTGCTGATCGGCGGTCTGGCGGCCGCCGCCCTCACCCGGCGCGCGGGACGGCTCGTCCGCGGGTTCGACGCGCTGCTGATGCTGCCGCTCGGGGTCTCCGCGGTGACGGTCGGCTTCGGGTTCCTGATCGCCCTGGACGAGCCGCCGCTGGACCTGCGGTCCTCGTGGATCCTGGTGCCGCTCGCCCAGGCGCTGGTCGGCGTGCCCTTCGTCGTCCGCACCATGCTGCCGGTGCTGCGGGCGGTGGACGAGCGGCTCCGGGAGGCGGCCGCCGTGCTGGGGGCGTCGCCGTGGCGGGTGTGGCGCGAGGTCGACCTGCCGATGGTGCGGCGGGCCCTGCTGGTCGCGGCCGGCTTCGCGTTCGCCGTGTCCCTGGGCGAGTTCGGCGCGACGGTCTTCATCGCGCGGCCCGACAACCCGACGCTGCCGGTCACCGTGGCGCGGCTCCTCGGCCGCCCGGGTGACCTCAACTACGGCCAGGCCATGGCCCTTTCGACCATCCTGATGGCGGTGTGCGCGGTCGCGCTGCTGCTGCTGGAGCGCATCCGCACCGACCGGACGGGGGAGTTCTGATGAGCCGGCTCACCAAGGGGGCCGACGCCCTGCTGAGGCTGGAGGGGGCGACCGTGCGCTTCGGCGGGCGGCCCGTGCTCGACGCCGTCGGGCTCGATGTCGCCGAGCACGAGATCGTGTGCGTGCTGGGGCCGAGCGGCAGCGGCAAGTCGACCCTGCTGCGGGCCGTGGCCGGGCTACAGGCGCTCGACGCCGGGCAGGTGTTGCTCGACGGGCGGGACCAGTCGGGGGTGCCCGCGCACAAGCGGGGCGTCGGCCTGATGTTCCAGGACCACCAGCTGTTCCCGCAGCGCGACGTCGGCGGCAACGTCGCCTTCGGGCTGCGGATGCACGGTGCGTCGAAAGGCGAACAGGCCTCGCGCGTAAGGGAGTTGCTGGAGCTCGTCGGGCTGCCCGGGGCCGCCTCCCGTGCCGTCGCCTCGCTCTCCGGGGGCGAGCAGCAGCGGGTGGCGCTGGCCCGCGCCCTCGCGCCCCGGCCCCGGCTGCTGATGCTGGACGAACCGCTCGGGCAGCTCGACCGCTCGCTGCGGGAGCGGCTCGTCGTGGAACTGCGGGAACTGTTCGGCGAGTTGGGGACGACCGTGCTCGCCGTGACGCACGACCAGGGTGAGGCGTTCGCCCTCGCCGACCGGGTCGTGGTGATGCGCGACGGGCGGATCGCCCAGTCCGGTACGCCCCTCGACGTCTGGCAGCGCCCGGCGGACGCGTTCGTGGCCCGCTTCCTCGGCTTCGACAACGTGGTCGAGGCGACGGTGACCGGAACGGCCGCCGACACCCCCTGGGGGAAGGTCCCCGTCCCGGACGGCGCACCCCAGGGACCGCGCACGCTGCTCGTCCGGCCCGCCGGAGTACGGCTGGTGGCACCGGCGGACGGGCTGCGCTGCACCGTGGCCGCACGCACCTTCCGCGGCACCCATGTCGCCGTACGCCTGCAACCGTGCGAGGCCCCGCCGCTCGAAGCGGCCTGCGCCCTACGGGACGCGCCCGGCCTCGGGGACGAGGTCGGCGTGCAGTTCGAGGCGGCGGAAATCGTCGTGCTAGGGGACGGGCCGGCTGCGTAGGGTGCGGGTCATGACATTCGGCCCAGCGCAGGGCCCCGCCGGTGTGACGGCTGCCGCTGGACGACGGCCGGGTGGAGGTGCTGGGGGACCGGGAGCTGCTGGAGTTCTGGCTGGAGCGGGCGTCGTTCGACTGACGGTCCCGGACCCTCGGAACGGCGGGTGGCCCGCCCCCCGGTAGGGAAGCGGGCCACACGGTCGTGCGGTGCGGAGGCGTCAGCCGGTCTTCGAGGTGTTGCGGCGGCGCATGCCGAAGTAGACGGCGGCGCCGCCCACGACGACGAACGCGCCGGCGACACCGGCGATCACACCGGTGTTGGAGTCGGCGCCGGTCTCGGCGAGGTTCGACTCACCGGCCGCGGCGGAGGGCGCGTTGTCGACGGGGGCAGCGGGTGCCGTGCTGTCCGACTCCGAGGGCGTCGCCGCCGGGGTGGTCGACGAGGACGGGGTCTCGGACGGCTTCGGGGTCTCCGAGGGCTTCGGGGTGTCGGTCTCGCAGGCCGCCTCGGCCGGCGCGGTCAGGTTCGGCGAGATGTCCTCGTCGACGATCTTCCCGTCCTTCCCGGCGGTGACGTGGACGCGGTACTCGGACTTGGGGGTCCAGGCCTCGGAGAAGGTGATGGTGACACCCTCGCGGGTGCCCTTGACCGTCTGCTTGCCGACGAGCCGCTCGTCCGCGCCGTTCGACTCCAGGTAGACGGAGACCTCGGCTTCGACACCGGAGGCGTCGGTGTCGGTGACGGTGATGATGCCCTTCCCGTCGCCGTCGCAGACGGCGGCGGCCGAGAAGTCACGGATGTTGCAGGCAAGTGCGTTGCCCGCGACGCCGAGCGCGAGCGCGGCAGTGGCGGAGGCAACACCGAGGATGCGCACGGAACGTGCGGTACGGCGGGATATGGACACGATCGCCCTTCACAAAATGTGCAACTGCGGGGGGTTGTAGGGGTCCTGACGTGAGAACAGCACCCCCAGGAGTCTCACAGGTCTATAAGCGGGCCCCCGCCACTGTCAACGCATATGCCCCGCGCGGGCGTCGGCTTTACGTTGTCATTAACCGCCGAGACGTTTGAGCGCCTCCGGAGCGTCCTCGATGCGGTCCACGAGCGCGATCCGGGACTCCATCCGGCGTTCGCGCGCGAGGGACTTGAGGAGCGGCCACGTCGGGTGCTTCTCCGTCCAGTGCGACTCGTCCACGAGCACCATGGGCGTGGGCTCGCCGCGCGACTCGTAGTAGTTCGGCGTCGCGTTGTCGAAGATCTCCTGCACCGTGCCGGCGGCGCCCGGCAGGAAGACGACCCCGGCGTTGCAGCGCGCCAGGAGTCCGTCCTCCCGGGTGGCGTTGGCGAAGTACTTGGCGATGTGCGTGGCGAAGGCGTTCGGCGGCTCGTGGCCGTAGAACCAGGTCGGGATGCCGACCGAGGGGCCGCCCGCCGGGTGCCGCTCCAGCACGTCGAAGGCGGCGCGCGCCCAGTCGGTCACCGACGGCACGAACGACGGTACGGGCGCGAGGAGTCGCAGTGCCTCCGCGAGCGTCCCGTCGTCGAGGGGGGCGGCGTACGCGCCGAGGTTGGCGGCCTCCATCGCGCCGGGTCCGCCACCGGTGGCGACGGTGAGACCGGCCCGCGCGAGGGAGCGGCCGAGCCGCGCGGCCCCCTCGTACTCCGCCGTGCCGCGCGCCATGGCGTGGCCGCCCATGACGCCCACCACCCGCGCCCCGACGAGGAGTTCGTCCAGCGCGTCCGAGACGGAGTCGTCGTGGATCGCCCGCAGCATCGACGCGTAGACGTCCCCGTCGGCCTTGGTCCGCTGGAACCAGGCGTACGCGCGGGCGTCCGGCGTCGCCTCGTACCCCGCGTCGAGCGCGTCGAAGAGTTCGGCGGGGGAGTAGAGGAGCCCGCGGTACGGGTCGAAGGGCAGACCGGGCACCGGCGGGAAGACCAGCGCGCCGGTGAGCCGGGTCCGTGCGGCCGCTTCCGGGTCCATCGGGCAGCCGAGGAACACGGCGCCCGCGCAGTCCACGGACAGCAGGACGTCCGTACGCTCCGTCAGGTCGACGGCCTGGACACGGAATCCGGCGAGGGAACCGCGGGCCGCCACGACCTCGTCGAACTCGGCCAGGGACTCGATCTCGCGGTCGTGGGAGGCGGCGGGGGCCTCGGCCCGCGCGGAGGACGGGCGTTCGGGTATCGGCTGCACCCGGCCATGGTAGGGGCTGCCGTCCGGGTCGCCCCGGGGCCGCGGTGCCGGGCCGGACACCCCGTGCCGTTCTCTCCCCCCCCCGGCTGCGTACGTACGCGGGTCGTGCCCGGCGGGGCGGCGACCGGCCCGGGACCGGGTGCGCGGACCCCCGTGCCGCGCGCCCGGTTTCGGGCCGGTCGTCCCGCGAGCCGTGGGCTCAGCCCTGGACGGCCGCCGGGTCCATCCACATGACCTCCCAGGTGTGGCCGTCCGGGTCGTCGAAGGCGCGGCCGTACATCATGCCGTGGTCCTGGGTCTCGCCGGTGGCGGAGCCGCCCGCGGCGATGGCCTTCTCGACCAGCTCGTCGACCTTCTCGCGGCTCTCCGCGCTCAGACACAGCAGCACCTCGCTGGTCTTCGCCGAGTCGGCGATCTCCTTCTTCGTGAAGTCGGAGTACCGCTGCCGGCTCAGCAGCATGGCGACGATCGTTTCGCTGATCACCACGCAGGCGCAGTCGTCGGTCGAGAACTGGGGGTTGATCGTGTAGCCGAGTTCCGTGAAGAACTTCTTCGAGGCGTCCACGTCGTTCGTGGCCAGGTTCACGAAGATCATCTGCTGGTACATGGGGGCCTCTCCCGTCGGTGTCGTGCCGTTCGCAGGGTTAGACCGGGGAGCCCTGGAGAACTCATCGTCCGGCCCGCACCTTTTTCCGCGCCGGTTCCGTACGGCTCCGTCCGGCGGGCGCCCGCCGCCGTCAGCGGACCAGCGGCAGTGCGGCGAGCTGGGCAACCGCCCAGGTCAGCGGCCCGAACACGGCGAGCAGCGCGCCGATGCGCAGGGCCGCCGCACCGCGCAGCATCGTGACGGGGGCGCCGAGACGCAGCAGGGCGGCCGTGGTGTCGGCGCGCGCCTGCCTGGCCTCGACGGCCGCCGTGAGCACCGTCAACAGGGTGCAACCGCCCACCAGCAGCGCGCCCAGGGTGCTCAGCGGACCGAAGTCGGGGCGCTCGCCCGCGTACAGGGTCGCCATGGCGTACGCGCCGGAGGCCACCGCGCACAGCACGCCGAGCGGCTGCCCGATGCGCCGGGCCTCCGTCTGCAGCACGCGTCCGGCGAGCAGCCGCAGCGCGCCCGGCCGCACGGCCTGGAGCAGGCGCCCGCAGAGGTAGGTGATCGCCGGCCCGGCCAGCGCCAGGCCGACCGCGGTGAGCGCCCAGCCGGCGAGGACACCGGCCGGTCCGCCGGCGAAGCCGCCGGGCAGCGCGAGCCCGGGCGTCGCGTCCGAGCGGCTCGCGTACGTCTCCACGGCGAGGCCCGCCGCGAGGACGGCCGCGCCCCAGGGGAGGCCCCCGGGAGCGGTCTGCGCCGGGACGAGCCGCCGCGGGTCCAGCACCTGGACGGGCTGCTCGGGGGCGTCCACCGCGACGGCGTACGTGTCGGGGGCCGGCGGGGCCGGGGCGACCATGGTGTCGGCGTCGGCCAGGGTCCCGACGATCACCGGGATGCCGGGTTCGCCGGGGGCGGCCTGGGTGCCGACGGCGTGGCGTCCGGTACGGCCTCCGGCGGGCCGCCCGGCGCCTGTGCCGGGGTGCCGCCGGCCGCCCGCCGCGCCCTGCCCGCGCGGGCGCAGGACCAGCGCGCTGGCCGCCGAGGCGGCCGCCGGCACCAGGGCCAGCAGCGTCAGGGCGGCCGGCAGCGGCAGCGGCCGGTCCGCCGCGAGGAAGTCCGCCGCCGCCCCGTCGAACGGCATGCCGGTCAGGTCACCGCGCAGGTGCAGGAACAGCAGCAGCGCCAGCATCGAGCCGAGGGTGGTCGACAGGGCGGTGGTGGTGGCGGAGATCGCCATCAGGCGGCCGGGGCCGAGGCCGATCGCCGAGAGGCCGGGGCGCGGCCGGGTGCCGGGGTCGGTGCGGGCGACCGCGACCGCGAAGTACACCGTGGCGGCCAGCGGGGCGACGCACCAGGCCAGGCGGAGCACGGAGGCGGTGGACGCGTCCGGGTGCGTCATCGCGTACCCGAGCGTGCACAGCAGCAGGAAGCCGGTGCCGGCCGAGGCCGCGGCGACCAGGAGGCGGCGGAGCTGGACCAGGGGCTGCCCCCCGCGGGCTAGACGGAGAGCGAGCACGCGGCCCGGCCTTCGGTCTCGGCGACGGGAGGGAGGTGGACGGTGTTGACGCGCCGGCCGTCGAGCAGCGACACGGTCCGGTCGGCGAGGGCCGCGGTGTCCGCGTCGTGCGTGGCGAGGACGACGGTGATGCCGTGCGAGCGGGCCGCGGTGGTGAGCGTGCGCAGCACGTGGGCGCGGTCGGCCCGGTGCAGGGGGGCCGTCGGCTCGTCGGCGAAGAGCACGGTGGGGGCGGCGGCCAGGGCGCGGGCGATGACCACGCGCTGGCGTTCGGCCTGGAGGAGGGCGTGCGGCCGCTTGCGCGCGCACTCGCCGATGTCGAGGCGCTCCAGCCATTCCAGGGCGGCGGTCTTGGCGGAGCGGCGCCGGGTGCCGCGCAGCATGAGGGGGAGCGCGGCGTTCTCCCAGGCGTTCAGCTCGGGCACGAGGACCGGCGCCGGGTCGATCCAGCCGAAGCGGTCGCGGCGCAGCCGTTCGCGGGTGAGCGGGCCCATGGTGTGGACGGGGGTGCTGTTGAACCAGACCTCGCCCCGCTGGGGCAGCAGCTGTCCCGACAGGCACCGCAGGAGGGTGGTCTTGCCCGCGCCGCGCGGGCCGCTGACGGCGAGGATCTCGCCCTCCCGGACGCCGAGCGAGACGCCGCTGAGCGCGGGCGAGCCGTTGTGCTTGACGTGCAGGGCGCGTGCCCAGAGCACGTCGTTGTCCGGCGGGGCCACCATCGCGTACACCTCGTTCAGATCAGTTGTTGCCGGTCGCGTCCCCCGTCCGGGGGAACGAAGGCAGGGCCGATCGGTCACTGGGCACGCTAGGTATTCGCCGGCGGCGGGGCGGACAGCACGCGGCCCCGGGGCGCCCATTCTCACTCGAACGGGCGCCTTCGGGGCCGGTGTTGATCATCCAGGAGGAAGATCAGAGCTTCGTCCACGCCTCCGTCAGGACCTGGCGGATGATCCCCTCGATCTCGTCGAAGGTCGACTGGTCGGAGATCAGCGGCGGCGACAGCTGGATGACCGGGTCACCGCGGTCGTCGGCGCGGCAGTAGAGGCCGTACTCGAAGAGCTTCTTGGAGACGAAGCCGTAGAGCACGCGCTCCGACTCCTCGTCCGTGAAGGTCTCCTTGGTGGCCTTGTCCTTCACCAGCTCGATGCCGTAGAAGAAGCCGTTGCCGCGGACGTCGCCGACGATCGGCAGGTCGTGCAGCTTCTGCAGGGTGGTGAGGAAGGCGTTCTCGTTGTCCAGCACGTGCTGGTTGAGGCCCTCGCGCTCGAACAGGTCGAGGTTGGCGACGCCGACCGCGGCGGAGACCGGGTGGCCGCCGAAGGTGTAGCCGTGCAGGAAGGTGTTGTCGCCCTTGTAGAACGGCTCGGCGATGCGGTCCGAGACGATGCACGCGCCGATCGGGGAGTAGCCCGAGGTCATGCCCTTGGCGCAGGTGATCATGTCCGGTACGTAGCCGAACTTGTCGCAGGCGAACATCGTGCCGAGGCGGCCGAAGGCGCAGATGACCTCGTCCGACACCAGCAGGACGTCGTACTGGTCGCAGATCTCGCGCACGCGCTGGAAGTACCCGGGCGGCGGCGGGAAGCAGCCGCCCGCGTTCTGCACCGGCTCCAGGAAGACGGCGGCGACCGTCTCCGGGCCCTCGAACAGGATCTGCTGCTCGATCTGGTCGGCGGCCCAGCGGCCGAAGGCCTCGGGGTCGTCGCCGAACAGCGGGGCGCGGTAGATGTTGGTGTTCGGCACCTTGTGCGCGCCGGGGACCAGCGGCTCGAAGGGGGCCTTGAGCGCCGGCAGGCCGGTGATGGAGAGGGCGCCCTGCGGGGTGCCGTGGTAGGCGACGGCGCGCGAGATGACCTTGTACTTGGTCGGCTTGCCCTGCAGCTTGAAGTACTGCTTGGCGAGCTTCCAGGCGGTCTCGACGGCCTCGCCGCCGCCGGTGGTGAAGAAGACCTTGTTCAGGTCGCCCGGGGCGTAGTCGGCCAGGCGCTCGGCCAGCTCGACGGCCTTCGGGTGGGCGTAGGACCACACGGGGAAGAAGGCCAGCTCCTGCGCCTGCTTGAACGCCGTCTCCGCGAGCTCGGTGCGTCCGTGGCCCGCCTGGACCACGAACAGGCCCGAGAGGCCGTCGAGGTAGCGCTTGCCCTTGTCGTCGTAGATGTAGGTGCCCTCGCCACGCACGATGGTGGGAACGGGCGCGTTCTCGTACGAGGACATGCGGGTGAAGTGCATCCACAGGTGGTCGTACGCGGTTCGGCTGAGGTCCTTGCTCACGGCTATCGGGTTCCCCACATGTAGGTCTGCTTCTTGAGCTTCAGATAGACGAAGCTCTCGGTGGAGCGCACGCCGGGCAGCGCCCGGATGCGTTTGTTGATGACGTCCAGCAGGTGGTCGTCGTCCTCGCAGACGATCTCCGCGAGGATGTCGAACGAGCCCGCGGTCATCACCACGTACTCGACTTCCGACATGGCCGTCAGCGCGTCCGCCACCGGGTCGAGGTCGCCCTCGACGTTGACGCCGACCATCGCCTGCCTGCGGAAGCCCACGGTGAGCGGGTCCGTGACGGCGACGATCTGCATCACGCCCTGGTCGAGCAGCTTCTGGACGCGCTGGCGCACGGCCGCCTCGGAGAGGCCGACGGCCTTGCCGATGGCGGCGTACGGACGGCGGCCGTCCTGCTGGAGCTGCTCGATGATGGCGAGGGAGACGGCATCCAGCTGGGGAGTGCCGTTCCTGGACTCCCGAGAGTCCCTGGGGTCTGCGCTTCGACTGGCCACGCGCCCACTCTGCACGACGTCTCGACAGTTCCGCAAGGCCGTAGCGATGAAATTCGTTGTTTACGAGGACGTGACTTGCGGATTTCGCAGATCTGAGGGGACCGGGGGTGTTGAAAACGTGGACAGACGGATTAGGGTGGGTGTCTCAGTGATTGGACACCCGACAGGAGGGCCGGCAGTGAGCACCGAGCTGCGTCGTCTGCGCAACTACATCGACGGAGAATTCCGGGACGCCGCCGACGGACGGACCACCGAGGTGGTCAACCCCGCGACCGGCGAGGCGTACGCGACCGCGCCGCTGTCCCGCGAGGCGGACGTCGACGCCGCGATGGCGGCCGCCGCCGCGGCCTTCCCGGCCTGGCGGGACCAGACCCCGGCCGAGCGGCAGAAGGCCCTCCTGAAGATCGCGGACGCGTTCGAGGAGCGGGCCGAGGAGCTGATCGCGGCCGAGGTGGAGAACACCGGCAAGCCGATCGGACTGACCCGGTCCGAGGAGATCCCGCCGATGGTGGACCAGATCCGCTTCTTCGCGGGTGCCGCCCGGATGCTGGAGGGACGCAGCGCCGGCGAGTACATGGAGGGCCTGACCTCGATCGTCCGCCGCGAGCCCGTCGGCGTCTGCGCGCAGGTCGCCCCGTGGAACTACCCGATGATGATGGCCGTCTGGAAGTTCGCCCCGGCGCTGGCCGCGGGCAACACGGTCGTCCTCAAGCCGTCCGACACCACGCCCGCCTCCACGGTCCTGATCGCCGACATCATCGGCTCGATCCTGCCCAAGGGCGTCTTCAACGTCATCTGCGGCGACCGCGACACCGGCCGCGCGATGGTCGAGCACCCGACCCCGGCGATGGCGTCCATCACCGGTTCCGTGCGCGCCGGCATGTCGGTCGCCGAGTCGGCGTCCAAGGACCTCAAGCGGGTCCACCTGGAGCTGGGCGGCAAGGCCCCGGTCGTCGTCTTCGAGGACACCGACATCGCCAAGGCCGTCGAGGACATCTCGGTGGCGGGCTTCTTCAACGCCGGGCAGGACTGCACGGCCGCCACGCGCGTGCTGGTCCAGGAGGGCATCCACGACGAGTTCGTGGCCGCGCTCGCCAAGGCCGCGGCCGACACCAAGACCGGGCAGCCGGACGACGAGGACGTGCTGTACGGCCCCCTCAACAACCCCAACCAGCTCAAGCAGGTCGCCGGGTTCATCGAGCGCCTGCCCGCCCACGCCAAGGTCGAGGCGGGCGGCCACCAGGTCGGCGAGAAGGGCTACTTCTACGCCCCGACCGTCGTCTCCGGCCTGAAGCAGGACGACGAGATCATCCAGAACGAGGTCTTCGGCCCGGTCATCACCGTCCAGTCCTTCTCGGACGAGGCGCAGGCGATCGAGTGGGCGAACGGCGTCGACTACGCCCTCGCCTCCTCCGTCTGGACCAAGGACCACGGCCGCGCGATGCGCCTGTCCAAGTCCCTCGACTTCGGCTGCGTGTGGATCAACACCCACATCCCGCTGGTCGCGGAGATGCCGCACGGCGGCTTTAAGAAGTCCGGCTACGGCAAGGACCTCTCCGGCTACGGCTTCGAGGACTACACGCGCATCAAGCACGTGATGACGTCGCTCGACGGCTAGTTGTCCCGCGCGCGGCCCCGGACGGTGCTCACCGTCGGGGGCCGCGCACGTGTGTCAGGACCTGCGGGCGTCCGGCTTGGGGGCGTCCGGCCCCACGGCCGTTCGGCGCCACGGGGTGTGCCGGAGGCCGGCACGCGGGCGCGGTCGCCGACCGTCGGCGACGTCACGTCCGCGCAACGCCCGGAGGCCGCAGGGCGGTTGGGAGGCGTCGCGGGGCGGTGGCGGACCGGCGATCACGAACGCCGGTTCCCCCTACGGTTTCAGGGCCGCGAGGACGATCCGCTCGGCCACCGGATTCATCCCCTCGCCCTTCGCCTCCGTGGAGTTGACCGAGTAGACCAGGGTGCGGGAGAGGTCGCGGGTGGCTCCCATCATGGTCGTGTAGCCGTAACGGGCACCCGACTTCAGCCACACGACCCTGCCCCGTCCTCGAAGCGCTGCAGCCCGGCGCTCATGTCGGCGCCCTCGATGCCCGCCGGGACGGTGAACATCTCCTCCAGCTGCGGCTCGGGCACCAGTTCGCCGCGGAACAGCTGGGTGACCAGGCGCTCCAGGTCGGCCGTCGTCGAGATCATGTCGCCCGCCGCCCAGCGGTCCGCCTGGTTCCATTCGGTGACGTCGACGAGCCGGGTCGTTCCGTCGGCCCCCTGGACCGCCTGGTAGCCGCGGTTGTGCGGTCCGTGGATCCGGGGGTCGTTGCCGGGGAGGTACGAGTGACGCATCCCGGCGGGCCGGAACACCCGCCGGGCGGCCTCGGACTCGTACGAGCGGCCCGTGACCTTCTCGATCAGCATGCCGAGGACCGTGTAGTTGATGTTCAGGTAGTGCTGCTGGTCACCGGGCCCGAACTCGGGGCCCTTCGCGACCGCCGAGGCCACCACCGCCTCCGGGGTCAGCGTGTCGAAGCGGTGCGCGTACACCTCCTCGAAGGAGTCCCCGAAACCGTCGCCGGGCTTGATGCCGCTGGTGTGGTTCAGCAGGTGCCGCACGGTGACGGGCTTCGTGAAGGAGGCGGGCAGCAGCCCGGGGAGGTAGTCCTCCAGCGGTGCGCCCAGGTCGATCCGGTGCTCCGCCGCGAGTTGCAGCACCATCGCCGCCGTCACCACCTTGGTCGTGGAACCGGCGCGGAAGAGCGCGTTCGGATCCGCGTCGCGGCCACTGCGCAGGTCGTGCACACCGGCGCTGCCGCGCCAGGCCCCGCCCGTGCCGCCGACCCGGACGAGCGCCGCCGTGGCGTCCGGCCCCGGGAGCCCGGCGAGCGCGGCGCGCAGGGCTTTCGCGTCCGGCCCGGCGGCCGGGGCGTGCGTCGCCGCCGGGGGAGCGGCGGGCGCGGCGAGGGCCGGGGCGGCGAGCGGGCCCGCCGTCGCCCCCAGGACGAGGACGGCGGCGACGGCGGTGAGGGTCCGGACGCTGAAGTGCGGCAAGGCTGCTCCCTGGGTGGATGACGACGGCCTCGGTCCAGGTCCGTCGAGATCATCTTGCGGCCGTGCGCAGCTGCCGGGATCGTCGGCTGGGAGGACGTGAGCCCTGACTCCGTCCGGGGGCAACTGACCTGTAGGACAGGGGTGTTGTCGGGGATCATCCCTAGGCGGCGGCCGAGGTCGGGAAGGAGGCGCGCGGTGAGCGAGGGCTGACCCGCGGGTGCCGGGAGCGGTGCGAACCCGCGGGTGTCGATGCGGCGCGAAGCCGTATCGACGGGGGTGGTGAGGGCGGACCGGGGACGAGGGGCTATCGCTTGCGGAGGGCCGTCAGGGTGTCGATGCGGTTCGTGGTGATCGAGTCGACGCCGAGGTCGAGCAGCCGCCGCATGGAGCGCCGGGTGTCCGGCGTCCACGCCGACAGCAGGTGGCCGCCGCGGTGCACCCGCGCCACCAGGTCCCGATCGACCAGCCCGAAGCGGTAGTTGAGCCACCGGGGCCGTACCGCGTCGAGGAGCGCGGGCCGCGGGGGCACCGACGTCGTCCAGGTCAGCGCGATCTCCGCCGCCGGATCGGCCGCGCGCACCGCGAGCATCGCCGGGGCGCCCGCGCAGTAGTACACCCGCTCCTCGGCCCCGCAGGCGCGGACGACGCCGACGATCTCGCGCACGGCCCTGTCGTTCGCGCCGGGCAGGTCGATCATCAGCCGGCCGTCCCCGGTCGCCGCCAGCGTGTCCACGAGCGTCGGCACCCCGCCGGCGGTCAGCCCGCGCACCTCGTCCGAGGAGAGCGAGAGCAGCGGACGGTCGTGCTCCCACAGGCGCTTGAGGGTCTCGTCGTGCAGCAGCACGGGAACACCGTCGCGGGTGAGCCGGACGTCGATCTCGACCGCGTCCGCGCCCCTTCGGAGCGCGGAACGCAGGGAGTCGAGGGTGTTCTCGCGGACGCGGTAGGGGTCGCCGCGATGGGCCACGGCAGTCACGGTGCGCATGCGCCCATTGTGCGGGCGGTGCGCCCCGCGACCGGTCACCGGGGTGCGGCGGCCGGGCGCCCGGCATACGTCAGGAGGCGAGCCACGCCGACGTGTACGCGTCGATCTCCTCGGTGAGCCGCCGCTTGCCCGCCGCGTCCAGGAAGGACGCCTCGACGGCGTTCTTCGCGAGCCCGGCGAGACCCCGCTCGTCCAGGTCGAGGAGCCGGGCGGCGACCGCGTACTCGTTGTTGAGGTCGGTGCCGAACATGGGCGGGTCGTCGGAGTTGACGGTGACGAGTACGCCCGCGGCGACCATGTCCTTGAGCGGGTGCTCGTCGAGCGTCCGGACCGCGCGGGTCGCGATGTTCGAGGTCGGGCAGACCTCCAGCGCGATGCGGTGCTCGGCGAGGTGCGCGAGCAGCTTCGGGTCCTGCGCGGAACTGGTGCCGTGGCCGATGCGCTCGGCGCGCAGGTCGGTCAGCGCGTCCCACACCGTCTGCGGGCCCGTCGTCTCCCCGGCGTGCGGCACCGAGTGCAGGCCGGCGGCGATCGCCCGGTCGAAGTACGGCTTGAACTGCGGCCGGGGTACGCCGATCTCCGGCCCGCCGAGCCCGAAGGAGACGAGCCCCTCGGGGCGTACCCGGTCGTCGGTGGCGAGCCGGGTGGTCTCCTCGGCCGCTTCGAGGCCCGCCTCGCCGGGGATGTCGAAGCACCAGCGCAGGACGACACCGAGCTCGGCCTCGGCGGCCTTGCGGGCGTCCTCGATCGCCTCCATGAAGCCGAGCTCGTCGATGCCGCGCCGGGTGGAGGAGAAGGGGGTGATGGTCAGCTCGGCGTACCGCACCTGCTGCCGGGCCATGTCCCGCGCGACCTCGTACGTGAGCAGCCGGACGTCCTCCGGGGTGCGGATGAGGTCGACGACGGACAGGTACACCTCGATGAAGTGGGCGAAGTCCGTGAAGGTGAAGTAGTCGGCGAGGGCCTCGGGGTCGGTGGGGACCTTCGAGTCGGGGTGGCGGGCGGCCAGCGTGGAGACGATCCGGGGGGAGGCGGAGCCGACGTGGTGCACGTGCAGTTCGGCCTTGGGCAGCCCCGCGATGAAGGCGTGCGGGTCGCGGACGTCGAGGTGGTCGGTCAAGGGTTCCTCCCCGGGAACGGCGTCCCGCACGTACGTGCCGGGGGGACGCGGGTGATCGGCTGATCGGTGACTCGGGGATCATCGTAGGCCGCCGTCCGCACGCCCATGGCGCGGGCCGTAGCATGACGGAACGTACAACTGAGGGGACCCCGCGCATGTCCGACGACGCCCGCACGCCGGAACCGCCGGACCACACCTGGCCGGCGGCCCCCGCCTCCCCGGAGAGCGGACCCGGCACCGGTCCGCAGGACGCGCCCCCCACCCGCAAGGTCCCCCTGGACAAGCAGCCCCCGGCCGCCGACCGGGACCCCTGGGCCGCTCCGGCGGACGCCGTGCCCCCGGGTGCCGTGCCCCCGAGCGGCGCCGGACAGGGCGGCACCCCGCCGCCCTCCGTCCACAACCAGCCCACCGTCACCTCGCTGCCGGCCATGGGCTCGGCGGTGCCGCCCGGCCCGGACACCTCGGCGCCCGGTGGGGGAGCGGCGACCCCTCAGCCCTGGGCCAACCCCTTCGCGCCACCGGCGTCCGGCGGGTCCGCCGATCCGTACGCCCCGCCCGCCGGGACCGTGCCGCAGGGGGGCGGCGCTCCGTACAACCCCTTCGCCCCGCCCGCCGGGACCATGCCGCAGGGGGCAGGCGCCCCGCAGAACCCCTTCGCCCCGCCCGTCGGACCGGCCTCCTACGGCGGGCCGGTCCCCGGTGAGCCCGTGCCGCCGCCGCCCGTGGCCCCCGGTGGCCCCGGTCAGCCGCTGTACGGCTATCCCCAGTACCCCGGTCCCGCGGCGCACGGCGGCCAGGGCGCCTACCCCGGCGGGCACCCCGGTTACGGCTGGGGCGTCCCGCGGCCGATGCCGAGCAACGGGATGGGCACCACCTCGCTGGTGCTCGGCATCATCGCGGCCGTGCTCTTCTGCATGTGGCCGGTGGCCATCCTGCTGGGCATCCTGGCGCTGGTCTTCGGCGTGATCGGCCGCGGCAGGGCGAGCCGGGGCGAGGCGACGAACCCGGGCCAGGCACTGGCGGGCATCATCTGCGGTGCGGTCGGACTCGTGCTCGCCATCGGCTTCGCCGTGCTGATCTTCACCCTGCCCGACGACAGCGACGACGACCCGTACTTCGGCAGCGACGACGGCTACTCGACGTCCCTGGTGGTGGAGCAGACGCGCTAGCGTCCGGTTCCCTCGGCGGGAACTGTCGAGGTCGCGCCTGACGGGGGTCGCCACAACGTGGGCCCGGCGCGTGCTCGCGCCCGGGCCTGGGCGATCCCCTGGGACGCCCTCGACGGGACGCCTCCCCAGGCCGGCGCCCCTGGCCCGCCCTCTACGGGCCGCGCTCCCCGGGACCCCCTCCCTGTGGCCACCTTCCCCCTCCCAGGGACGCCCTCCGGGGCCGCGTTCTCCGAGCCCTCCGGGCCGGCGTCCCCCGGGCCGCCCTCCACGGGGCACCCCGGACGTCCTCTCTAGGACAGGGACGTATCCGCGTCGCCGGGCGCCGGGACGCCGGCCGTTCTCAGCCGCTCCCGTGCCTCCATGAGCGCGAACCCCAGCAGGTTCGGGCCCCGCCAGCGCTCGGGGTCCCCCGCGCGCTCGTCGTCCGCGGCGAGCCCGATGCCCCAGATCCGGTCCACGGGACTGGCCTCGACCAGCACCCGGTCGCCCGTGTTCAGCAGGAAGTGCCGCAGGTCGGGGTGGGCGGCGAACTTGTGCGCGCTGCCCTCGGCCACGATCCGGAAGCGCTCCCGCTCCCAGATTGCGTCGTCGAAGCCGCGGACCAGCCGGCCCGCCTTCTTGGCCAGCGCGGGACTCGGCGCCCGCAGGGCCCGCCGCTCCGCCTCCTCGTCGCCGAAGAGGCGCGCCTTGCCCGCCATCATCCAGTGCTCGGCGGTCGCGTACTCGACGCCGGCCACGGTGAACGGCGACGGCCACCACTGGCTCAGGCAGCTCGCGCCGACCCGTCCGTCCGGCCGCGGCCGGTGCCCCCAGAAGTGCAGGTACTTGATCCTCGCCCCCGCGCGGACCTCCCTGACCAGGGCTTCCCAAGAATCGATCGTCCCCATGCACGCGAGTCTGGCACGCACCACTGACAGTCCGTCCTGCCTTTTCCGGGCTGACTCGACACCTGGTCGACAGATTCCGTCGCGTAACCAAAAGGCAACAACGGAATCACTTGTTGAGGTCACCTCTCTCTGTCAGGATCGGCACTCAAATCGAGCTGGAGCTACGCCAGCCCCCGTGGGACGGGGAGGGCGGCGGAGGAGAGCGACATGCACAATCCGGGCCATCGCTTCCAGGCGCAGGACCATTTCGCGGAGGGCGCGCAGTACATCGCGGGCCGGCTGGTCAAGGGCACCTCGGGCCGTACCCACGCGGTCGTCGACCCCGCCACCGGCGACGAGGTCTACACGTACGAGCTGGCGTCCCCCGCCGACGTGGACGCCGCCGTCGCCGCCGCCCGCGCGGCGTTCCCCGGCTGGTCCGGCGCGACCCCCGGCGAGCGCTCCGACGCGCTGCACCGCTTCGCCGCCGTCCTGACCGAGCGGGCCGAGGAGTTCGCCCAGGCGGAGTCCCTCCAGTGCGGCAAGCCGCTGAAGCTGACCCGCGAGTTCGACGTCCCGGGGACCATCGACAACACGGCGTTCTTCGCCGGCGCGGCCCGCCATCTGCAGGGCCAGTCCGCGGGCGAGTACTCCGGGGACCACACCTCCTACGTACGCCGTGAGCCGATCGGCGTCGTCGGCTCCATCGCGCCGTGGAACTACCCCCTCCAGATGGCCGCCTGGAAGATCCTCCCGGCGATCGCCGCGGGCAACACCGTCGTCCTCAAGCCCGCCGAGCTCACCCCGCTCACCTCCCTGCTCTTCGCGCAGGCGGCCACCGCGGCCGGCATCCCCGACGGCGTGGTCAACATCGTCACCGGCGCGGGCAGGGACGCGGGCGAGCACCTCGTCGGCCACCCGGACGTGGCCATGACCTCGTTCACCGGGTCCACCGGCGTCGGCAAGCGCGTCGCGGAGATCGCCACCGCCACCGTGAAGCGGCTGCACCTGGAGCTCGGCGGCAAAGCCCCGTTCGTGGTCTTCGACGACGCGGACCTGGAGGCCGCGGTGCACGGCGCCGTCGCCGGCGCCCTGATCAACACCGGCCAGGACTGCACGGCCGCCACGCGCGCGTACGTGCAGCGGCCCCTCTACGACGAGTTCGTCGCGAGGACCGGCGCCCTCATGGCGGGTGTCCGCGTCGGCGACCCGTTCGCCGCGGACACCGACCTCGGCCCGTTGATCTCGCACGCCCAGCGCGACCGCGTCGCCGGTTTCGTCGACCGGGCCCGCTCCTACGCGCGCGTGGTGACCGGCGGAGAGATCCCGGGGGACCTGAAGGACGGCGCGTACTATCGGCCCACCCTCGTCGCCGACGCCGCCCAGGACAGCGAGATCGTGCAGTCCGAGATCTTCGGCCCCGTCCTCGTCGTGCTCCCCTTCGACACCGACGACGAGGGCATCCGGCTCGCCAACGACACCCCGTACGGCCTCGCCGCCTCCGCCTGGAGCCGCGACGTCTACCGGGCCAACCGCGCCACCCGCGAGATCAAGGCCGGGTGCGTGTGGGTCAACGACCACATCCCGATCATCAGCGAGATGCCGCACGGCGGCTACAAGGCGTCCGGCTTCGGCAAGGACATGTCTGCCTACTCCTTCGAGGAGTACACGCAGATCAAGCACGTCATGTTCGACAACACCGCGGTCGCCAGGAAGGACTGGCACCGCACGATCTTCGGGGACCGATAGCCAGAACAGGCCGCTTGACCACGGCCGCTTCCCTCCCGAAAGGGCACCAGGAGCATGGAGCAGTACGAGCCCGACCGTCCGTCCCCGGCCCAACTGGCCGCCTTTCACCGCAGTCTGAGGAACGGCAGGGCATCACTCACCCGGCGTTCGCTGCTGCGCGCCTCCGCCGGCGGCGCGCTGGCCGTGGGCGGTGCCGGAGCGCTGAGCGGCTGCGGGATCCCCGCCGCGGGCAAGACCCAGGGCGGCGTCTCCGCGGAGGACCACTCGGCCAAGGAGAAGACGATCAACTTCTCCAACTGGACCGAGTACATGGACGTGGACGAGAGCGAGAAGCACCACCCGACGCTCGACGCGTTCACCCGCCGTACCGGCATCAAGGTCAAGTACACCGAGGACATCAACGACAACGTCGAGTTCTTCGGCAAGATCAAGCCGCAGCTCGCGGCGGGCCAGGACACCGGACGCGACATCATCGTCGTCACCGACTGGCTCGCGGCCCGGCTGATCCGCTTCGGCTGGGTCCAGAAGCTGGACCCCTCCCACCTGCCGCACGCCTACGCGAACATCTCCCAGCAGTTCCGCGCCCCCGACTGGGACCCCGGGCGCGCCTACTCCTACCCCTGGCAGGGCATCTCGACCGTCATCGCCTACAACAAGAAGGCGCTCGACGGCGAGAAGGTCGAGTCGATCTCCGACATGCTCGACAACCCAAAGCTCAAGGGGCGCGTCGGCTTCCTCTCCGAGATGCGCGACAGCATCGGCATGACGCTGCTCGACATGGGCAAGGACCCGGCGAAGTTCACCGACGACGACTACGACGCGGCGATCGCCCGGCTCCAGAAGGCCGTCGACAAGGGCCAGATCCGCCGCTTCACCGGCAACGACTACACGTCCGACCTCACCAAGGGCGACCTGGCGGCCTGTGTCGCCTGGGCGGGTGACGTGGTCCAGCTCAAGGCGGACAGCCCGGACGTCGACTTCATCATCCCGGACAGCGGCTACATCACGTCCACGGACAACATGCTCGTCCCCAACAAGGCACGTCACAAGACGAACGCCGAGCGGCTGATCGACTACTACTTCGAGCCGGAACCGGCCGCCGAACTCGCCGCGTACATCAACTACGTGTGCCCGGTCGACGGCGTGAAGGACGAGCTCGCGAAGATCGACGAGGACGCGGCGAACAACCCGCTGATCATTCCCGACAAGGCCATGGCCGCCAAGTCGCACGCCTTCCGCTCACTGAGCCAGAAGGAAGAGACGGCCTACGAAGAGAAGTTCGCGAAGCTCACAGGGGCGTGACGATGATGAAGAACGACAACAGCGGCGACGTCCGCCTCTCCGGCATCAGCAAGACCTACGGCGCGTTCACGGCCGTCCACCCGCTCGACCTGACCGTCCCCGAGGGCTCGTTCTTCGCGCTCCTCGGCGCCTCGGGCTGCGGCAAGACCACCACCCTGCGCATGATCGCCGGCCTGGAGGAGCCCACCTCGGGCACCGTCTCGCTCGGCGACCAGGACGTGACGAACCTGCCGCCCTACAAGCGGCCGGTGAACACCGTCTTCCAGTCCTACGCGCTCTTCCCGCACCTCGACATCTTCGAGAACGTCGCCTTCGGCCTGCGCCGGCGCGGCATCAAGTCGGTGAAGAAGCAGGTCGAGGACATGCTCGAACTGGTGCAGCTCGGCGAGCAGGCCCGCAAGAAACCGCACCAGCTCTCCGGTGGCCAGCAGCAGCGCGTCGCCGTGGCCCGCGCCCTCATCAACCACCCCAAGGTGCTGCTGCTCGACGAGCCGCTCGGCGCCCTCGACCTCAAGCTGCGCCGCCAGATGCAGCTGGAGCTCAAGCGGATCCAGACCGAGGTGGGCATCACCTTCGTGCACGTCACGCACGACCAGGAGGAGGCCATGACCATGGCCGACACCGTCGCCGTGATGAACGCGGGCCGCGTCGAGCAACTGGGCGCGCCCGCCGACCTGTACGAGAACCCGAACACCACCTTCGTCGCCAACTTCCTCGGCACCTCGAACTTCATCGAGGCCGAGGTCGACACCCGCAGCGGCGACGAGATCATCCTCAAGGCGGGCGGCGGCAAGCTCGTACTGCCCGCCGCGCGATGTTCGGCGCCCGCGACGGCCGGCGGCAGGGTCCTGGCCGGTGTCCGCCCCGAGAAGATCACGCTCACGCACGCCGACGACGCCGGCGAGATCCCGGCGGGCCGCAACCGGATCACCGGGACGATCGCCGACTCCAGTTTCATCGGCGTCTCCACGCAGTACGTCGTCGACAGCGCCGTCTGCGCCGGGTTCGAGGTCTACTCGCAGAACATCGACCGCGACTCCCGGCTCCGGCCCGGCGCCGACGTCGTCCTGCACTGGAACCCGGCGCACACCTTCGGCCTGGACGCGGCGCAGGACATCGACGCGGGCGTCGAGTCGGTCGAGGAAGAGGCTGCCTGATGTCGACCCTCACCGAGGCGCCACCGCCCCTCGCGCCGACCGCCCCCGAGAAGAAGCCGCCCCGCAGAAGGGGCCGCCTCACCCCGTACTGGCTGCTGCTGCCCGGCATCCTGTGGCTGGTCGTCTTCTTCGCGCTGCCGATGGTCTACCAGGCGTCCACGTCCGTGCAGACGGGCTCCCTGGAGGACGGCTACCGGGTCACCTGGCACTTCGCGACCTACTGGGACGCGCTGGCGGACTACTGGCCGCAGTTCCTGCGCTCGGTGCTGTACGCCGGTTCGGCGACGGTGCTGTGCCTGATCCTCGGCTACCCGCTCGCGTACCTCATCGCGTTCCGCGCGGGCCGCTGGCGCAACGTCGTGCTGATCCTGGTGATCGCGCCCTTCTTCACCAGTTTCCTGATCCGCACGCTCGCCTGGAAGACGATCCTGGCGGACGGCGGCCCGGTCGTCGGCGCGCTCAACTCGCTGCACGTCCTGGACGTCACGAGCTGGCTCGGCATGACCTCGGGCGACCGGGTCCTGGCCACCCCGCTCGCGGTGGTCTGCGGCCTCACGTACAACTTCCTGCCGTTCATGATCCTGCCGCTCTACACCTCGCTGGAGCGGATCGACGGACGGCTGCACGAGGCCGCCGGCGACCTGTACGCGAGGCCCGTCACGACCTTCCGCAAGGTGACCTTCCCGCTGTCGATGCCCGGCGTCGTCTCCGGCACCCTGCTGACGTTCATCCCCGCGAGCGGCGACTACGTGAACGCCGACCTGCTCGGCTCCACGGACACCCGCATGGTCGGCAACGTCATCCAGACGCAGTTCCTGCGGATCCTCGACTATCCGACGGCCGCGGCGCTCTCGTTCATCCTCATGGCCGCGATCCTCGTCATGGTCACGCTCTACATCCGCAAGTCCGGGACGGAGGATCTGGTCTAAATGGCCTTCGTACGCTGGCTCAAGCACCATCTCGTCGTCATCGCGGGTCTGGTGACCCTCGGATATCTGCTCCTGCCGAACGTCGTCGTCACGGTGTTCTCCTTCAACAAACCGAAGGGGCGCTTCAACTACGAATGGCAGGCGTTCTCCACGGACGCCTGGCGCGATCCGTGCGGGGTCGCCGACATGTGCGGCTCGCTCTCGCTCAGCCTCCAGATCGCGTTCTGGGCGACGCTCGGAGCCACCGCTCTCGGCACGATGATCGCCTTCGCGCTGGTCCGCTACCGCTTCCGGGCACGCGGCGCCGTGAACTCGCTGATCTTCCTGCCGATGGCGATGCCCGAGGTCGTGATGGCCGCCTCGCTGCTGACGCTGTTCCTCAACATGGGCGCCCAGCTGGGCTTCTGGACGATCCTGATCGCCCACATCATGTTCTGCCTCAGCTTCGTGGTCACCGCCGTCAAGGCACGCGTGATGTCGATGGACCCGCGTCTGGAGCAGGCGGCACAGGACCTCTACGCCGGTCCCGTGCAGACCTTCCTCCGGGTCACCCTGCCCATCGCGGCCCCCGGAATCGCCGCGGGCGCGCTGCTCGCCTTCGCGCTCTCCTTCGACGATTTCATCATCACCAATTTCAACGCGGGATCGACCGTCACCTTCCCCATGTTCGTCTGGGGATCGGCACAGCGCGGAACACCCGTTCAGATCAATGTCATCGGTACGGCCATGTTCATCGTCGCCGTACTGTTCGTCCTGGCCGGAATGGTGATCGGCAATCGCCGCAACCGGCAGAAGGCGTAAAGCGATAAACCCGTAGGGAGTTGACATCATGGCCCCAGGCGCCATGAACCGCTGGACCACTTCTCTGTCCGACGCCCGGCCGGTGTCCTACTGGCTGGACGACCCCGGCAAGCCCGACCCCGAGCCCGCCCTCACCGGCGCCGAGACCTGCGACCTGCTCGTCGTCGGCGGCGGCTACAGCGGACTGTGGACCGCGCTCCTCGCCAAGGAGCGCGACCCGCGGCGCGAGGTTGTCCTGCTGGAGGGCCGCGAGGTGGGCTGGGCCGCCTCGGGCCGCAACGGCGGGTTCTGCGCCGCGTCCCTCACCCACGGTCTGGCCAACGGCCTGACCCGGTGGCCGGACGAGATCAGGAAGCTGGAGGAGCTGGGCGCCCGCAACCTCGACGAGATCGAGGCGGCGGTCGCCCGCTACTCCATCGACTGCGACTTCGAGCGCTCCGGCGAGATCGACGTCGCCACCGAGCCGTACCAGGCCGCCGAACTGCGCGAGTGGTACGAGGAGTTGGTCCGCGAGGGCCTCGCGGACGGCATCGAGTACCTGGACGCCGACGCGGTGCGCGAGCAGGTCGACTCACCGACGTTCCTGGCGGGGCTGCACGACCGGCGGGGCGTCGCCATGCTCCACCCGGCCAAGCTCGCCTGGGGACTGAAGCGCGCCTGCCGCGAACTGGGCGTGCGCATCTACGAGAACACCCCCGCGCTCGCCCTGCGGCCCCACGGCGCGGGCATGGCCGTACGCACCCCCTACGGCTCCGTCCGGGCCCGCCGGGTCGCGCTCGGGACCAACATCTTCCCGAACCTGGTCCGGCGGGTGCGCGCGTACACCGTCCCGGTGTACGACTACGCGCTGATGACCGAGCCGCTGACCGCCGACCAGCTGGCGTCCGTCGGCTGGAAGAACCGCCAGGGCCTCGGGGACTCGGCCAACCAGTTCCACTACTTCCGCCTCTCCGCCGACAACCGCGTGCTGTGGGGCGGCTACGACGCGGTCTACCCGTACGGCGGCCGGGTGCGCGCCGAGTACGACGACCGCCCCGAGACGTACGCGAAGCTCGCCGAGCACTTCTTCACCTGCTTCCCGCAGCTGGAGGGCGTGCGGTTCACCCACGCGTGGGGCGGCGCCATCGACACCTGCTCGCGCTTCTCCGCGTTCTTCGGCACCGCCCATCAGGGCCGGGTGGCGTACGCGGCCGGGTACACCGGCCTCGGTGTCGGCGCGACCCGCTTCGGCGCCGACGTCATGCTCGACCTGCTGGCGGGGGAGCGCACCGAGCGCACCGAGCTGGAGATGGTCCGCAGGAAGCCGCTGCCCTTCCCGCCCGAGCCCTTCGCCTGGGCCGGTATCGCCCTCACCAAGTGGTCGCTCGCGCGGGCCGACGCGCGCGAGGGGCGCCGCAACCTCTGGCTGAAGGCGATGGACCGGCTCGGACTCGGCTTCGACAGCTGAGCGCGCGCCGGCCGCCCGGCGGCCGGCGCCGGTGATCGCCCGGGGCGCACGCGGGAGCAACTGATCCACGCGCGTACGCCCCGCTCATCCCCTGTGACCCGGTTCACCGGCAACAAGTGCCGGGAACCCGCGTAATGCCCGGCCCGGACCTCCCTCTCCCCTGTGACGCGACCAGCGTCGACACGAGAAAGGGAGGTTCCGTCATGACAGGCGCCAAGACGGCGGTCGAGTGGCTGGCATCCGCAGCGCCGGACCCCGAGTCCTGCCGCTGGGAGTGGGAACGCAACCCGACCGGGGTCGCGCTGCTGCCCGCCGGCAAACTGTGGGACGTCCTCATCCTGCCGGGGGAGCTGGGCTATCCCACCCTCGACGTGCTGACCCGGGTGATCGACCAACCGGGGCCGGTGCTCGTCGACTTCGGGGACGCCCGGATGGGGTTCTTCGTACCCGCCGGGACCGCCGCCCGCTGGCTCGGCACCGGCGTGCGCACCGCGGGCCGCGGCACGTGGATCGTGGTGCCGTACCCGGGCAGGTCGACCGGCGGAGTCCGCTGGCTGGTCCCGCCGGACGGCTCGGGCACCCTCACCGATCCGGCACTGCTGGAGCTGGCCATGCACGAGGCGGCGGCCGGTCTGGCGGGTGAGGAACGCCCCTGACCGCACGCCGGTCCCGCCCGGGATCACGCCGGAGGTCTTGACAACGCAATTGGTCTGGACCAAGTTGGGCGCGCTCCACCCTCCAATTCCCCCATGCCCGGAGGCAGCTGTGGACCGCACCGGACCCGACAGACCATTCGTACGGCGCAGAATTCTCGCCGTCTGCACGGCCACCGTCCTGGCCGTCCCCGGCCTCACCGCCCTCTCGTCGGCCGCCCGTGCGGCCGACGCGGACCTCGTCAGGAACGGCGGCTTCGAGGCGGGCCTGGACAACTGGACCTGCACGGCGGCCAGTACCGTCACCTCGCCCGTGCGCAGCGGCACCTCCGCGCTCAAGGCGACCCCGGCCGGCAACGACTACGCGCAGTGCAGCCAGACCGTCACCGTGAAGCCGGACGCGCAGTACACCCTCACCGGTCACGTGCGCGGCAGCTACGTCTACCTCGGCGCGAACGGCACCGGCACCACCGACGTCTCCACCTGGACGCAGTCCGCCGCCGACTGGCAGCAGCTCACCACCACCTTCCGCACCGGTCCGTCCACCACGAAGGTCACCCTGTACACGCACGGCTGGTACGGCACCGGCACCTACTACGCCGACGACGTCTCCCTGGTCGGCCCGGGCGCCGACGCGAGCCAGCCGCCCGCCCCGCCCACCGGTCTCAAGACCGGCACGGTGACCTCCGGCAGCGTCGCCCTGTCCTGGTCCGGGGTCCCCGGCGCGACCGGGTACGCGGTCTACCGCAACGGGGTGAAGGCGCAGACGGCGAGCGGGACCTCGGCCACCGTCACCGGCCTGTCACCCGCCACCGCGTACAGCTTCCAGGTGGCGGCCGTGAACGACGCGGGCGAGTCGGCGAAGTCGGCGGCCGTCACCGCGACCACCTCCCCGGGCACCGGCGACGGCTCCTCAGGACTGCCCGCGCACGCCCTGGTCGGCTACCTGCACGCGAGCTTCGCCAACGGCGCCGGCTACACCCGGCTGGCCGACGTCCCCGACAGCTGGGACGTCATCGACCTGGCCTTCGGCGAGCCGACCTCCACCACCTCCGGCGACATCCGCTTCACCCGCTGCCCGGTCACCGAGTGCCCGAACGTGGAGAGCGACGCCGACTTCAAGGCGGCCGTCAAGGCCAAGCAGGCGGCGGGCAAGAAGGTCCTGATCTCCATCGGCGGCCAGAACGGCCAGGTCCAGCTGACGACCGCGGCGGCCCGCGACACCTTCGTCTCCTCGGTGTCGAAGATCATCGACGAGTACGGTCTCGACGGCCTGGACATCGACTTCGAGGGCCACTCCCTCTCCCTGAACGCCTCCGACACCGACTTCAGGAACCCCACGACCCCGGTCGTCGTGAACCTGATCTCGGCGGTCAGGACCCTCAAGGCCCGGTACGGCGCCAAGTTCGTCCTGACCATGGCGCCCGAGACCTTCTTCGTCCAGCTCGGCTACCAGTACTACGGCACCGGGAAATGGGGCGGCCAGGACCCGCGCGCCGGCGCCTACCTGCCCGTCATCCACGCCCTGCGCGACGACCTGACGCTGCTGCACGTCCAGGACTACAACTCGGGCTCGATCATGGGGCTCGACAACCAGTACCACTCCATGGGCGGCGCCGACTTCCACATCGCCATGACCGACATGCTGCTCACCGGCTTCCCGGTCGCGGGCGACGCGAACAACGTCTTCCCGCCGCTGCGCGCCGACCAGATCGCCATCGGCATGCCGGCGACGACGAACGCGGGCAACGGCCACGTCTCGCCGGCGGAGGTCACCAAGACGCTCGACTGCCTCACGAAGAGGACGAACTGCGGGTCGTACAGCCCGCACGGGACCTGGCCGGCCCTGCGCGGCCTGATGACGTGGTCGATCAACTGGGACCGGTTCGGCGGCTGGGAGTTCTCGAAGAACTTCGACGCCTACTTCGGCTGAGGAACCCGGCGAGCCCCGCCAGCAGCAGCGCGCACAGGCACCAGCTCGCCACCACGTCCAGCGGCCAGTGGAAGCCGCGGGCGACGAGGCCGGTGGCGACCGCGAGGTTCAGCACCAGACAGGCGGTGAGCAGGGCGCGGCGGGCCGCTGCGGTGCGCAGCAGCGGCAGGAGGAGCAGGGTCGCGGCGCCGTACGCGACGGCGGCGGTCGCCGTGTGACCCGAGGGATAGAAGCCCGTACCCGGGCCCATGACCGGTGGGCCCGGGCGGGCGATCAGCTCTTTGGCCGGTACGGCCACGGCCGGTACGGCGGCCATCAGGACGGCGGCCGCGACGGAGGGCAGCCACCACCGGTCGGCGCCGGCGCGGCGGGAGCGGTGGGCCGCGAGGACCAGGGCGACGACCAGGACGGGGACGGCGACGGAGACGTTCCCGAGGTCGGCGAGCAGCTCGAAGAACCGGTTCGGACGGACCAGGGCGTCACTGAGGCGTTCGTCCGCGCGGGCGAGGGGGCCGTGGGCCGCGACCTGCCAGGTGATCAGCGCGAGAAGGAGGGCCGGAAGGCCGAGGAGGATGGTCGGCCACCCCGGAACAGGGGGGGTGGTTCCGGGGTGGCCGTCCGGATCGGTGTGCCGCGCGCCCCGGGGGGTTTGGGGCGAGCGGCCATCCGATCGGTGAGGAGATCCGGAGCCGGAAGCTCCGGGTGTGTGCGCGAGGGCACGACCAGGGCGAAGCTGGGGAGGCCCCGACCCGGCGTCGCCCACAGTCCCCTGTGGGCGGGGTGTATCTCTCATCTGCGTAGAACCTACGACAGCGGATGCGGCTCCGACAGCCACATTCGCGTCCCGTCATCCACCCCGCACACGTTCTTCACACGCTCTGCTTCCCCGTGCGCCCGCCCCGGCCGGAAACGGAATCCGGGGCGGGCGCCGGTCCCGCCCGGGGCCGGTGGGACGTCAGATACGGGCGAAGGCCTGCTCGATGATGTCGAGGCCCTCGTTCAGGAGGTCCTCGCCGATGACCAGCGGGGGCAGGAAGCGGAGGACGTTGCCGTAGGTGCCACAGGTCAGGACCAGCAGGCCCTCCTGGTGGCAGGCCTTGGCGAGCGCGGCCGTGGCGGCCGGGTTCGGCTCCTTGGTCCCGCGGTCCTGCACCAGCTCGATGGCGATCATGCCGCCACGCCCGCGGACGTCGCCGATGATGTCGAACTTCTCGGCCATCGCGCCCAAGCGGGACTTCATGACGGCCTCGATGTTCTTCGCCTTGGCGTTGAGGTCGAGCTCCTTCATCGTCTCGATCGCGCCGAGCGCACCCGCGCAGGCGACCGGGTTGCCGCCGTAGGTGCCGCCCAGGCCGCCCGCGTGCGCGGCGTCCATGATCTCGGCGCGGCCGGTGACCGCGGCCAGCGGCAGACCGCCCGCGATGCCCTTGGCGGTGGTGATCAGGTCCGGGACGATGCCCTCGTCCTCGCAGGCGAACCACTGGCCGGTGCGGCAGAAGCCGGACTGGATCTCGTCCGCGACGAAGACGATGCCGTTGTCCTTGGCGAACTGGCTGATCGCCGGCAGGAAGCCCTTCGCGGGCTCGATGAAGCCGCCCTCGCCGAGCACCGGCTCGATGATGATCGCGGCGACGTTCTCAGCCCCGACCTGCTTGTTGATCATGTCGATGGCCTGCGCGGACGCCTCGGCACCGGCGTTCTCCTGGCCGGTCGGCCAGCGGTAGCCGTAGGCCACCGGCACGCGGTAGACCTCGGGCGCGAACGGGCCGAAGCCGTGCTTGTACGGCATGTTCTTCGCGGTCAGCGCCATCGTCAGGTTCGTCCGGCCGTGGTAGCCGTGGTCGAAGACGACGACCGCCTGGCGCTTGGTGTACGCCCGCGCGATCTTCACGGCGTTCTCGACGGCCTCGGCGCCCGAGTTGAACAGCGCCGACTTCTTGGCGTGGTCACCCGGGGTCAGCTCCGCCAGCGCCTCGGCGACGGCGACGTACCCCTCGTACGGCGTGACCATGAAACAGGTGTGCGTGAAGTCCTGGAGCTGGGCGGAGGCCCGGCGCACCACGGCCTCGGCGGACGCGCCGACCGACGTGACCGCGATACCGGAGCCGAAGTCGATCAGGCGGTTGCCGTCGACGTCCTCGATGATGCCGCCGCCGGCGCGCGTGGTGAAGACCGGCAGCACCGAGCCCACACCGGCCGCGACCGCGGCGGTACGGCGGGCCTGCAGCTCCTGCGACTTCGGGCCGGGGATGGCGGTGACGACGCGGCGCTCCTGCGGAAGTGCGGTCATGAGGGGCTCCCTGAAGATCTTGCGAACCGGTGTTCCGGCGGACCGGGGGTTTCCGGGCGGGGGTGTTTTCGGACGCTTCTTCGCAGGCTAGGGCCGCGGCAGGGGGCGGGGCATGCTCCATGTGGGCGTTGTCGCGGGAATCGGTTGTCCGCCGTGGACATAGAACGGATGACGGCCGGACCCCGCCGGGTCCGCGCGGGTCCGGCCGCGTAAGCGGTGAACTCCCCGGGCAGGGGCACTAGATTGGCCCGCGTACGAGGCACGGACCGCTGGTCAGGGGGCAAGGGCGATGGACGGCGACGGCACGCAGGACGCACGGGGCACACACGCGGGCCCCGTGCCGCGCCCGGCGGGACCCCCCGCCGTGCCCGCGAGCACGCACCCCGCGCGGCCCCCGGCCCCCGCCACACCCCCGAGGCCCGCCCGGGCCCCGGGCATGCCGCCACTGCCCGACGGGTCCGCCTTCCTGACCTGGCTGCGCACCCCGCGCCCGGAGGCGGCACCCGGCGTCTGGCGGTTCGGGCACCGGCCCCGGCCCGCCGAGGAACCCGAGACCGTCCCCGCGCGCCAGCTCCTCAGCGGCGCGCTCATCGCCTTCCTCGTCGGCTGGCTGCTCTGGTCCCTGCTGTGGAACGGCTACCTCGGCGGCTGGTGGCTGCTGCCGCTCTACGCGATGATCCCCGACTCCTGGGCCGAGCCCCACAGCGTCGGCGCCGTCGTGGCCGTTTACGCCTACTACACCGCCGTCGCCCTCACGATCATGATCGGAGTCGGCCGGCTCGGCCGTTGGGGTGAGGTCTGGCGGCGCTACGGGCCGCCCGCCTGGCGCCGGTCCGCGCCCGCGGACGTACGCCCGCCCGCCCCCGAGGACGACCCCGCCCAGTGGAACCAGCTCCGCGCCGCCGGAGCCGCCGACGCCGCCGACAGGCTCGCCGCGGAGGCCCGCACCGGGCTCATGCGCGACGTCGACCACGCCCGCATCGCCCGCGCCTGGCAGGGCGTGCGCAGCGGCCGGCACAGCCTCGCCACCTTCACCGGCGCCGTTCTGAAGGACGGCGCCGCCGCCTGCCTCCACCCCTCCGGGCACCGCGACCTGCCCGGCCGGCACGGCCGCCACGACCTGCTCACCGGACAGGTCCGGCTCGGCACCACCGCCGACGACCCCCGCAACCCCTACGCCTACCGCGCCACCGGACTCGCCCTCGGCCCCGACCTCCTCGGCACCTCGCTGCTCGCCGTCGGCCCCGCCGGATCCGGCAAGACCGGCGCCGTCGTCTGGCCCCTCGCCGAGTCCCTGTGCCTGCACGCCCTCGCCGGACGGGCCGCCGTCGTCGTGGTCGGAGCCGCCGGCGCCGGGCTCGGCGCCGCCGACGCCTACGACGTCGTCGTGCGCGTCGGGAACCCCGAGTCCGTCTACGACCTCGACCTCTACGGCGGCACCACCGACCCCGACGAGGCCGCGGCCGTACTCGCCGAGGCCCTCGTCGGCGACCTCGCCGACCCGCACCCCGGCGCCGACAGCCGGCGGTCCACCACCGTCCTCGCCCAGCTCCTCGGCCCCTACCGCGCCGTCCACGGCCGCTTCCCCTCCGTCCCCGAACTGCGCCAGCTGCTCGACGGCTCACCCGGCCCCCTCGCCGCCCTGCGCCGCGGACTGGAGGAGTCCGGGCAGGCGTCCCTGCTGCGCGAGCTCGACGCCCGCGAACGGCAGCTGGGACACCCCGGGGACGTCGGCGGCGTCCTCGCCGACCGCGTCGCCCTCCTCGACCGGCCCGCCTTCGCCGGGTTCTTCGACACCTCCGGACAGTCACGGCCCTTCTCCCTGCGCGCCCTCGACCATCCGGTCCGGGTCCGCATCGACCTGCCCCAGCGCGGCCACGCCGACGCCTCGCGCATCCTCGCGCGGCTCGTCCTCGCCCAGTTCACGGCCGGCGTCGCCGTCCGCGAGGACCGGTCGCTGTTCGCCTGCCTCGTCCTCGACGACGCGACCGGCGTCATCACCCCCGAGGCCGTCCGCGGCATCCAGCGGCTGCGCTCCGCCAACGCCGGGACCGTCCTCACCCTGCGCACCCTCGACGACGTGCCGCGGGCACTGCGCAGTCCGCTGCTCGGCGCCATCGGCTGTCGCATGGCGCTCTCCGGCCTCACCCCCTGGGACGGCCAGGACTTCGCCGAGGTCTGGGGCAAGGAGTGGACCGAGGCCCGGGACGTCACCGACCGGCAGATCATCGCCGAGACCCCCGCCGGCAAGGCCGTCCACATGCTGCGGCGCGTCATCACCGGCAACGCGCCGACCGCGCGCGCCGTCACCGTCCGGCAGGTCGAGCGCGAACGGTGGTCGGCGTCCGAGCTGGCCCACGGGGTTCCGCCCGGCCACGCCGTGCTGTCCCTCACCACCGTGCAGGGTGAGCACGCGCCACCGCTCCTGGTGGATCTGCGCGGCTGAAACGGCGCGCGGGGCACTCCTACGGTGAGGCAGAATCGAAAGCGGCCCTTCATACGAAGCGGCCAAAAGATCACCCCGGCCGACCGCCCCGCGCCCGCCTCAGACCTGAAGGTCCCATGCCCCCCACGCTCGCCTCCCTCGTCCACCACTCCGCGCTCAAGCTGACCGTGCGGGCGGGCGGGGAACGCCTGGACGTGCCCGTCCGCTGGGCGCACGTCAGCGAGCTCGCGGACCCCGTGCCGTACATGGAGGGCGGCGAGCTGCTGCTCATCACCGCGCTCAAGCTGGACGCGGAGGATCCCGACGCCATGCGCCGGTACGTCAAACGGCTGGCCGCCGCGGGCGTCGTCGGCCTCGGATTCGCCGTCGGCGTCAACTACGACGACATTCCCGACGCCCTCGTCGACGCCGCCGAGCAGGAAGGGCTCCCCCTGCTGGAGGTGCCCCGGCGCACCCCCTTCCTCGCCATCAGCAAGGCCGTCTCCGCCGCCATCGCCGCCGACCAGTACCGGGCCGTCACCGCCGGCTTCGCCGCCCAGCGCGAGCTGACCAAGCAGGCGCTGAACGACGGCCCCGAGAAACTCCTCGCCGCGCTCGCCGGACAGGTCGACGGATGGGCCGCCCTGTACGACGCGTCCGGCGCCGTCGTCGCCACCGCCCCCGAGTGGGCCGGGCGCCGCGCCGCGCGGATCACCGCCGACGTCGAGCGGCTGCGGGAGCGGCCCGCGCCCGCCAGCTCCGTGGTCGGCGGCCCCGACGGCGAGGACCGCATCGAGCTGCACTCCCTCGGCACCGGACGGCGGCCCCGCGCCGCGCTCGCCGTCGGGACGGCCGCCGCCCTCGGTACCGCCGAGCGGTACGCCGTCCACTCCGCGATCGCCCTCCTGACGCTCACCACCGAACGCTCGACCTCGCTGCACGCCGCCGAGCAGCGGATCGGGGCGGCCGTGCTGCGGATGCTGCTCGCCGGGGAGTCCGACCACGCGCGCGCCGTCGCCGGGGGCCTGTACGGGGAGCTCCTCGACGCGCCCTTCCGGCTGATCCTCGCCGAGTCCGCGTCCGCGTCGGCCGGGCGGGCGCACGCCGACGGGCACGCGCGCGTCGCCGCGAAGCCCGCCGGCGCGTCCGCCGCGGTGGCCGACGCGCACGGTGACCCGCTGGGCGGGCTCGCCGAGGTCGTCGAGTCCGCCGCCGCCCGGTCCGGGGAGTCCGTGCTGGTCGTCCCCGACGGGGAGCGGCTCGTCGTGCTCGCCGCGGACGGGGGTGCCGCGGTGGCCGCCTGCCAGGCGCACGCGGAAGCCCTCGACGCTGCGCGGGCCGCCGTGCGGGAGCAGGCCGCGGCGGACGAGGGCGAACTCGTCGTGGGGCTGTCGGCGCCGGCCGGGCCCATCGCGGCGGGGGCGGCCTACAAGCAGGCCGAGCAGGCGTTGTCGGTGGCCCGGCGGAGGGGGCGGGCGCTCGTCGAGCACGAGGAGGTGGCCGCGGGGTCCGTGGTGCCGTTGCTCGCGGACGACGCGGTACGGGCGTTCGCGGACGGGTTGCTGCGGGCGCTGCGCGAGCATGACGCGACGGGGCGGGGGGATCTGGTGGCCTCCTTGCGGGCGTGGCTGTCCCGGCACGGGCAGTGGGACGCGGCGGCGGCGGATCTCGGGGTTCACCGGCACACGTTGCGGTACCGGATGCGGCGGGTCGAGGAGATCCTCGGGCGCTCGCTGGATGATCCGGACGTGCGGATGGAACTGTGGCTGGCGCTCAAGGCCACGGGGGTGGGGGAGTAGGGGGCCGGTTTTCCGGCGTTGCGGCCTGCGGCCTGCGGCGTTGGGGTGCCCCGCTGTTCGGTGCGGGGCAGTGGGTGGCCGGCGCCGACCGGTGGTGGGTGGGTCGGGGCCGTGCCGGTGCATCCGCCCGTTGCAGGTCGGGCGTGGCCGTCTGTTTCCGGGGGGAGCCCTGGCTGCCTGCCCGACCTGCAACGGGCATGTGATGTACCGGCACGGCCCCTTCGGTGCGATGGCGGCTGCGGGCCCTGAGGGCTCGGCCGCGGTGGCGCGGGTTCGAGACCGGCTGCCGGGATGCGCGCGCGAGTGGCGGTGCTCGGCTCGGCAGTGGGGCAGCTGTGGCCAGCTGCGTGCTCGGGGGGACGGCTCGCCTTGGGTGGGTGGGTTGGCCGTTGCGGAGTGGGGTGGGGGGTGAGTGCTACGGGGTGGACAAGCGCTGGGGCGGCGGGCGGGCCCTACCGTGGGTGGCGTAAGACACGGACACACCAACCTCGGAAGGGCCGGGACTCGACAATGACTTCCACCCACGCCTTCTGGCTCGCCGGCCGCCAGGCCACCGGCGAGACCACCTTCGACGTCACGTCGCCCTGGGACGGGCAGCTGGTCGGGAAGGTCAGCGTGCCGACCGAGGCCCAGGTCGAGGAGGCCGTCGCCGCCGCCCACGCCGTACGTGACGAGTTCGCGGCGACCCCCGCCCACGTCCGCGCCGCCGCCCTCGACCACGTCAGCAAGCGGCTCGCCGAGCGCACCGAGGAGATCGCGCGCCTCATCTCCGCCGAGAACGGCAAGCCGATCAAGTGGGCCCGCGGTGAGGTCGGACGCGCGGTGTCCGTGTTCCGGTTCGCCGCCGAGGAGGCCCGCCGCTTCAACGGCGGCGAGGCCCAGCGCCTCGACACCGACGCCGGCGGCCAGGGGCGCCTCGCGCTGACCAGGCGCTTTCCGAAGGGCGTCGTCCTCGGCATCGCGCCGTTCAACTTCCCGCTGAACCTGTGCGCCCACAAGGTCGCCCCGGCGATCGCCGCCGGCGCCCCGATCATCCTGAAGCCCGCGCCCGCGACCCCGCTGTCCGGCCTGATCATCGGCGACCTGCTCGCCGAGACCGGGCTGCCCGAGGGCTCGTGGAGCATCCTGCCGGTCTCCAACGACCGCATGCCCGCGCTGGTGCAGGACGAGCGGCTGCCCGTCATCTCGTTCACCGGCTCCGAGAAGGTCGGCTACGCGATCATGGACTCGGTGCCGCGCAAGCACTGCACGCTGGAGCTCGGCGGCAACGGCGCGGCCGTCGTCCTCGCCGACTTCGCCGGCGACGAGGACCTGGACTGGGCCGCGACCCGCATCGCGACCTTCTCCAACTACCAGGGCGGCCAGTCGTGCATCTCCGTGCAGCGCGTCATCGCCGACGCCTCGGTGTACGAGCGGCTGCTGCCGCGCATCGTCGCCGCCGTCGAGGCCCAGGTCACCGGTGACCCCTCGGACGACCGGACCGACGTCGGCCCGCTGGTCAGCGAGGACGCCGCCCGCCGCGTCGAGTCCTGGGTCGACGAGGCCGTCGCCTCCGGCGCCACGCTCCTCACCGGCGGCAAGCGCGAAGGCGCCTCCTACGCGCCGACCGTCCTCGCCGACGTCCCGGCGGACGCCACCCTCTCCTGCGAGGAGGTCTTCGGACCGGTCCTCACCGTGCAGCGGGTGACCGGCGAGGCGGAGGCCTTCGCCGCCGTCAACGACTCCAAGTACGGCCTCCAGGCAGGTGTGTTCACCCACGACCTGCAGACCGCCTTCCGTGCCCACCGGGCGCTGGAGGTCGGCGGTGTCGTGGTCGGCGACGTGCCCTCCTACCGCGCCGACCAGATGCCGTACGGCGGTGTGAAGCAGTCCGGCGTCGGCCGCGAGGGCGTGCGGTTCGCGATGGAGGACTACACCTACGAGCGCGTACTGGTCCTGACCGGCCTCGCCCTGTAGGGACGCGCGGAACCGGCGGCCGGAACCCACTGTGCGGGGGTTCCGGCCGCCGTCGTACGTCAGGGGGCCCGGCATCCGTGATGC
>NZ_JBSGZN010000065.1:0-41037 GCF_053611025.1 Streptomyces sp. NPDC054842 | reverse complement strand
CCGTCCGATGCGGGTCGTGGTGGGACTGGGGCACTTGCTATAATCCACGAGTCGGCCTTCGGCGACCCTGGTTGGGTGCGCGCGAAGGCTTTTTTCATGCCTTCTGACACATCTGCCTCCGGCACACCTCCAACCACCTACCGTGACCTGCTCCGCAACCGTGAATTCGTCGGCCTGTACGCCAGCTTCACATTGACGGTCGCCGCGAGCACCTTGTCGGGCTTCGCGCTCGGCACGCTGGTCAACCAGCAGACCAAGTCCCCGTTCCTGACCGCTGTGAGCATGTACGGCGCCACCTTCGCGACGGTACTCGGTGCGCTGACGCTGATGTCGGTCGCGGACGGAAGCCGTCCTCGCCGGACCCTTGTCGCGCTCCAGTGCGTCTCGCTCGTAGGTGTTGCCGCACAGGCGGTTCCAGGGCTGCCGCTGGCCGCCCGGTTCGGTCTGCTCCTTGTACTGGGGTTCTTCCAGTCCCTGGGAACGGGCACACGGATGGGGCTGCTCGCCGAGGTAGTGCCGACCTCCGCCTATGCACTGGCACGTTCGCTGATGAACATCACCTCGGGAGGCATGGCCATCCTCGGCTACGCCATCGGCGCCGTGCTGCTGCGGTACCTGAGCCCGCAGGAGGTCTTCGCCGTCGCGACGGCCCTGACCGGCGGTGGATTGATCATTGTGGCGGTGACGGTCCGGGAACGCTCGATCCGTCTGACCCGGCGCCCTGGACTGCTCCAGACCTGGACGACGAACATCGAGCTTTTCTCCCACTCCGGCCAACGCGCGCTTCTGCTGAATCTGTGGGTCCCCAATGGCCTGATCGTTGGCTGCGAGGCCCTGTTCATCTCCTACGCCCCCCATCACGCCGGCGTCTTCCTGGCCGCCGGATCGGCAGGCATGCTCCTCGGTGACCTTGCGGTCGGGCGGCTGTTCACCGCCGAGCTGCGGCGCCGCTACGCATTCGCCCTGCGACTGCTGCTCGCCGCCCCCTACCTGCTGTTCGCCGTCCACCCGCCCGTGCTGGTGGCGACAGCCGCGGTGTTCATCGCCAGTGCCGGCTTCGCTGCCACCCTGCCGCTCCAGGAGCAGCTTCTGGAGTTGACCCCTGATCCGGTCCGTGGCCAGGTCCAGGGAGTTGAGTCCGCCGGCCGGATGACGTGGCAAGGTATCGGAGCCGCGATCGCTGGCGGCATTGCCCAGCACTTCACTGCTGGCACGGCCATCACCTTTGTGGCCGCCGTCTCCATCGCCATCACCGTCTTCTCCCGGCCCTTCGTGGTCCGCGCCCGAGCCGTCCGCGTCCAGGCGGCCAACGCATAGAGTTCCCAGGACGGTGCGAGCGGCGGGCGCGGCCAGACGCGCCCGCCGCGTCTCGCTACCCGTCGACAGCGTCCGGGGCACGGAGGGGCCGCATTCCGCCGGGCAGGTCGGGGAGCTGGAAGGAGTACCGGCCCAGCACGTTGATGTGGTGGCGCACGAACGGGGAGAGCCGGGCCACGTCCTCGTCGCGGGCCTCGAAGCCGTCCGCGCGCAGCTGGTTCACGGCGGCGTCCATGTAGCGGGTGTTGAACAGCACGAGCGCGTTCAGGACCAGGCCCAGGGCGCCGATCTGGTCCTCCATACCTTCCTGGTAGCGCTGGTAGAGCTGCCCGGCCCGGCCGTGGAAGATCTTCCGGGCCAATGCGTGGCGGCCTTCCTGGAGGTTGGCCTGCACCTTGATCTGCCGCCGGTAGCCGGGCTCGTCGGCCAGGCGCAGGATGTGCAGGGACTTCGCGATCCGCCCGTAGTGCGCGATCGCGTCACCGAGCGGGGTGGGCCGCCCGTCCCGGGACAGCATCCGGATGACGTCGTAGGCGCGGACGGCGCCGGTGTGGATGGAGCCGATGATCCGCAGGATGTCCTCCCAGTGCCGCTCGATGCGGGCGAGGTCGACCCGACCGCGGGCCGCGTCCTGGAACGCGCCGTAGTCGGCCGTACGATCGACACGCCACATCTTCTGATCGGGCAGGTCCGCGAGCTGCGGGGCGTAGGCGAACCCAGCCAGGGTGAGCAGGCCGAAGACGATGTCGCTGTAGCTCGCGGTGTCGGTGACGATCATCTCCGGACGGCGGCCGCCATCGCGGTCGTAGAGGACGTCGAGCACATACAGGGAGTCGCGCGGGGTGCCGGCCACGACCTTCCCGCCGAGCCCGGCGGCCTGGTCGTTGATCATGTTGAGCCAGGTCGCGCCGCCCCGGCGCCCGAAGTACTTCGGGTTCGGCCGCGCGTACACCGACGGCACGGGGACGACGAACCGCATCCCGTCCACCGAGGCGACCAGGCCCCCGCCCCACGTCTGGGCGAGCGGGATGGACGCCTGGTGCTCAATGAGGGTCGCGTTCGCGGCCCGGTACGTTGCCAGCCGCAGGTACGTCTGGTCGACATGGGACAGCCGCCCGTACTTCAGCGGGTCCGCGCCGCCCATGACCGGGGTGTAGCCGACATTGCAGCCGTGGGCGACCAGCAGGGCCGCGATGGTGACGTGCAGATCCTTCAGGCGGGCCTCGCCGCCGGTGACCGAGGTGAACGCCTGATCAGCGCCGGTCCAGGAGAACACCTCCAGCAGCACCTCGGGCAGGTCCACGCGCGGCAGCATCGCGTTCACCGCGGCCCGCAGGTCCAGCAGGGAGGCCGGTTCGGGCTCCGGCTCCAGGGCGGCGAAGTGCAGCCGGCCATCGTCGTCGAAGACGATCTGCGCGTTGTCCGGGACCCGGGCGGCCACCTCCCGGTAGGTGCCGTCCAGCAGCGCCGCCCGCGCCCGAAGGTGCCCGCCCGCCTCACCGGGTAGGTTGAGCGACGCCAACACGGTCGGCCGGGCCTGCTGCCACGCCTGCCCGGCCAGTAGCTTCGCCCGCGGGTCGCCCCACTTGGAGGAGTTCTTCGCGAAGACCTGCTTGCTGCGCAGCATCCGGTGCAACTGCTCCAGTACGCAGAACGTGTACGCCTTCCAGTCCACCGTGCCCGGCTCCAGATGCGACGCGGACAGCACCAGGCGCCGCCATGACCCCGTCAGCAGGCTGGTGTCGATCTCGGCCGGGCCGACCTTCTTGCGGCCCATGAGCTCCGGCAGCGACAACAGCGCGGCCAGCACGGCCTCGCCCTCCGGGGTGGCATCAAAGTCCACCACGGTGACCAGCAGCCGCAGGAACGGCCGGACGGTTCCGAACCGGTTCACCAGCATGGCTCGCCATGCCTCGTCCGCGTCCGAGTCCAGCGGCGGGGTCAGCTCGAACAGCGCGGCGATCGCCGCAGCCAGCTCGTGGCGGGGCACCACCTGCTCGATCGCCGCCCACATCGCCTCCAGGCTCTCCACCTTCGGTGGGGCGAACTCCCCGGTGTCGGTGTCGACCTGCTCGGAGGTGGTGTCGAACACGACTTGGAACGCGGTCGCCAGCTTCGCCGACGCCCGCTCCACTCGGGGCAGGGTCTTCAGCTTCTCCTTCGCGCTCTCCCGCTCCGCCTTCGCCAGCAACTTCGTGGCGATCAGGACCTCCAGCAGGTCCAGCGCGTCGTCCACCGCCCGTGAGGTGAGGTAGACCGTGGTGGCCAGCAGTGTCGCCAACCGGCGGGCGTCGGAGTGCCGGCGCAGCAGCGACGCCTTGCCGTCCACCCCGTACCGGGACAGCTCCGCCAAGCGCCGCGGCGGTATCCCCGACACATCCAGGGCGCCCATCCCGAGCGCGGCGATCTCCTCCGCCCGCTCCAGAGCCCGCTTCATCTGCGGGCCCGAGACCCGTACTGGTCCCCGGCGCAGCCGGTCCAGCTCCGAGACCCGCTCACCCGGCGGCACCGTCAGCAGCGAGTCCAGCACCGCCCGCTGCCCCACGCCGAGCATCCCGTGCAGGGTGTCCCACAGCCGCTGGTTCGCCGCCTCCCGCACCGAGGCCACCAGCCTCGTCAGCGTCGTCACCCCCGGCAGCAGCACCCGCCGCTCGCGCAGAAACCCGGCCGCCGCGTCGAACAACGCCTTCGGCCCCTCGCCCGTCGTCCAGGCCCGCGCGTCCACCCACTCCCGCAGCTCGCCCTCCGCCTCGGCGAACTCCCGGTACTCCAGCACCCGCCGCAGCTCACGCACGTGCTCCAACCGGGTGTTCTCCCGCTCGCCGTACTCCTTGAGCACCGACGGATCACCGATGTTCAGTTGCTCGGCCAGGTAGTCCGCCACCTCCGGCGGCACGTCCGCCGGATCATCTAGGAACACCCCCAGATACCGGGCGGTCGTGAGCTGAGCCGCGAACCCCAGGCGGTTGTGAGCCCGCCTCTTGGACTCGATCAGCTCCCGATCCGCGTCATCCAGGAAGAAGAACCGCTCCAACTCCGTACGGGACGGCGCCCCGCGATACGCCGCGTACGCGGCAGCCTGCTCATCCGTCAAAAACTCCACCGGCACCCCGGACCTCCAGAACAGTCGATCAACACGACTGCCGAAGGTTCAGCCACCACAGAAGCCCAGGTCAAAGCCCTCGCAGAGGCCGGACGGGCTTAGCGCCGGTTTTCGTTCCGATGTTCCTCAGCCCCCGATGCGCTCCTCGCCGACCGGAGGGTGCTGACCGAGAGCGACCGCGACGAGGGACACCGCTACGCCAGCCGCCTCCTCGACACCGGCGAGAGGCGCGTCATCCCTTCCGGGACGACCGAGGCCCATCCGTGGGTGTGGGGCGGCGGCACCGCGGCGAAGGTCTGGCGCGAGTGGTTCGCCTGGACCGACCACCCGAGCTCGTACTACCCGTCGATGCCCTGGCGTGCGGGCATCGAACTGCCCTGGCCCCGGACTGCGGCCGCCGACCACGACGGCCGCCACCTCACCATCCTCGTGCAGCAGATCGCCGACGGCAGCAGCCCCATCTGGCCCGGCGCGCTTTGGGTGGCAGATCAGAAAGGGGATCCGGACCTCAGCGACCCCCGCGTCCGCGCGGCCGCTGAAGGGATGGTCACGGTATGAGCCAGATCCGACTCATGGACTCCGACCCGGGCAAGGCTCAGCGCACGGCCAACGCGGTGCAGCGAGCACTGGAGGCGTCGAACGAGGTCGTCGTCGGCAACGTCTCCGTGGTGCCCAACCGGCGCGGCCCCGGCACCCGGGTCTACATGGAGGTCCTGCTCCTCGAACCCCGGGATGCGTCGACCGAGCAGGACCAGGAGGTGACCATCGAGCGCACCGATCGCAGCCCTCAGCCCCGCCGACGTAGGGCCTTGCCTCGATAGCAGCAAGCGGAGGCGCCAGCATTACCGCAAGCCGGAATGCTGGCGCTTCTGTGCGTCCTGAAGCTCCTTCTCCAACTCGGCGCCGTACGCCTCGGCCCACCGAACCCACTCCTCGACCAGCGCGGCAAACGATGCGGCCGGGCTCGGTGGCTCGACATCAGCGGGGGACGACGGGGAAGCGGACATCTTGTATGTCATGACGCGCACCCTGACCTGGCCGGCTTGCTATCGTCCTGGCCTTGGGGCAGCCGGGAGGGCTTAGCGAACGTTCAGAGGAGCTTGCTCCTGAACGCCACGGCTCCTCGCCTAGATCGATCACCCGTCGTCAGGCCGGAACGTCTGCCGCATTTTGGCCCGCCACATCACGGCCCGCTCGACCTGCTCGGGCGTCAGGCCGGATGCCTGGGCCAGGGCCTCCGCCGTCACGCCGTCCGGCCACTGGCGCAGGTCGATCGTGCGCATCCCCTGGGTGAGCCGGATTTCCCACAGCTGTTCCTCGATGAACGGACGGCGCTGGTACTCCTCATACATGAGCTGCCCGTGCTCTGCGGAGCACACCAAGAGGATCCGCTTCCCGTCGAGTTGGGGAGTCAGCGGGCTGACGAATGAGGAGTCCGGTACGCCGACGATACGGCCCTCGTTAGGGCCAAGCGGCACACCGCACTGAGCACAGATATCTGACGACGGTTCGCCCTCGTCCGGCCACATGCCCGAGCCCTACCCCAACTCCACGATCCCTACGGAGCATCGCAAATAGGCCCCGGAATCCCAGCTCGGGCACCAGGGAACAAGTAACCGACCGGTAGCTAGGGCGAATCGGGCGTGACGCCCCGACCGCCGTATGCCGACCTGCGGGGCGGCGGCCAGGGGGTTGAGGAACACGCCCTACTTCGGACGCCGCACCCGCATGGGCGGCCGGGTCTCGCGGCGTCGGCCGAACGGCTCTCGGCCCTATGCCGGTTGCCGCGCTGAAGGCTCTCGGGCGGCGATGTACGCCGCGATGCGGTCGGTCTCGTCCTGCATGAGCGCGGCCAGCTGCGCCCCGGCCCACACCTGCAAGGTCAGCGCCAGTCCGACGGCGTCGTGCACAACGTGTCCTGGGCGCAGGTGGCCGCGAAACGACGCGGCGATCTCGGTGAGGCGTTCCTCGCGGGGCAGGTCCGCGGCGACCGCGAACATCATGTCGAGCGCGACGGACCCGGCCGAGATCTCGTAATGCTCGACCTGCTCGCCGAAGGCGGTCAGCCACGCGGCCAGCGCCTCTCGGCCGCCAAGGAGCTGGTCCTGATAGGTGCACAGCTCGACGGCAAGCCAGTAGGTGAGCAGGCAGGCGTGCGTGTAGAACGTGCCCGTCCTGGACCAGTAGGTCAGCAGGTCCCGCAGTTCATGGACCGCGGCCCGGTTGACCGGCGGCAGACCGGGGCTTCCCGCTGCATGGCGTACCGCTGCGTCCAGGGCGGCCGTGCGGATCATGCGCAGGGCGGCGACGCCGGGCCGCTGTGCGCGGTCCAGGAAGGTGCGGGCATCGGCCACGGTCATCAGGCGCTCGACGTGGGCCAGGGCCTCGATGATGTCGCGGCGGACGGCGGGGTCCTCGATGGCGAGCACGGCGACGGCCGTGCTCCGCTTGATCCCGGTGCGCTCGCGGAGCTTGGCAAGATCCGTCTTGTATCCGTGGTGGTGCGGCACGGCCGACCCTTCTGGCGTGCGATCCCATGACTCGCCGCGCAGTAGGCAGGCGTCAGCGTGTGTGGTGCAGAGGCAAGAGACGTGGCGCGCGATGCACCTGTGGAATGTGACGGGCGCTCATGGGGCGTGCGTCGTCCGGGCCATGGTCCGGGCCCGCCTCGTCCGTGGAGCGAGGCGTCTCGCAGTGTAGTGCAGCCGACTGGGTCCGGGGGCGGGCAGTCCGAAGGGAGCCGCCCCGTGCACTTCGACGAGGCGGAGCCCGTCGCCGAGTACGTCATCCGCAGTCTTGCTGAACACCCGGTATAGAACGGCTGGAGCCCCGGAGAGCCTTGCTCCCTGGTGTCTGAGATAGGACTCCGGGGCCAAATAGGTACTGAGAGACCCGCGCGCGCGTAGGACGGTCTCATCAGTTCCACGGATGTACCTCTTCGCAGGTCAGCGAGGGGCAAGCCGTCTCACGGAACATGGGCGCGGAGCTGCGCTGTACGAGCAGATCCTCGAACGGAGTTAGACCCAATTGCCTATGAGCGTGGGACTCACCCGCCTCCAGTTACGGCCCGACCGCCGGTGGGGTTGAGCCGTCGAGCCAATCGAGGAGGGTGATGCGTGGCCAAGGAGAAGCTCCCGGCGTACATCGAGCCTGAAGATCTGAGCCGGGTGCGGAACGCGGTCGTCTGGTTGCAGGTGCGAGGTGATGACGCTGACGCTCCCTACAGCCTGTCGTCGTTCTGCGCCGAGGCGGTGATGAAGGCGGTGGGGGACGCAGAAACCAAGTACATGCGGGGGCGTCCCTTCCCTGCGCGTCGACGCCGTCTGAAGTCCGGTCCTGCACCTGGGCAGCGTGATGCTGCGGAGGTGGAGAACGACTGCGGCTGAGGTTTCTGGACTTTCTGGACCGCCTCATCGCGTGCGCGCGTGCGAGACGCCGGTGAATGAGTTTCGAGCGTTTTGAGCGGCCTCTACGCGGGCGCGCGCGAAGGGAGATCAGAGACCTTGATTGCCGCTGTGGGCGTGGGAAGACCCGAGTGCCGGCGGGGCAGTCGGGTCTTCGCTCGGGGAGAGCTCAACCGGTGCCTCGGGTCCGCGCGCGTACTGTCATTGCGCCGCCTCGCCGAGGAGCCGGTACACGGTCCGCACCGAGGGCCGCTTCCCCGCGTTCTTCCCCTTGGAGATCGTCAGGCGCTGTGCGATCTCCGGGACGGGCACCTCCTGGTCGTACAGGAGCTTCGCGTACGCGGCCATGTCGTCGTCGGTGACCGATGGGCGTCCGCCGTGGCGGCCGACTTTGCGGGCGCTCTCCTGGCCTTCGAGGGTGCGGTCGCGGATGTAGTCGCGTTCCGACTCCGCCATGGCGGCCGCGATGGCGAACACGATCGCCGAGTCCGTGTTGGAGCCGAGACCGGTCAGGATCTTCAGCCCGATGTCCTCGGCGCGCAGCTGCTCGGCGGTGAGCGCGAGCTCGGCGGATCCGCGGCCCAGACGTTTCAGTTCGTGCACCACGATCGAGACGCGTACCTGGGAGGCGCGGAACTCGCGGGCCAGTGCGAGCGCTGCCTCCAGCTCGGGCCGCACTTTGATCCGGGTGCTGATCTTTTCGTGGAAGATGCGGTTGCAGCCTGCGGCCTCCAGGGCTTCGAGCTGTGAGGCCAGCTCCTGGCCCCGGGTGGACACGCGGGCGTAGCCGATCAGGATCTCCGCCATGACGCCGCCGGATGCCGGGGCCGGCGGGGGAGCGAGCTGTTGCCAGACCGATCCGGGCTCGCGCAGCTTCGGCACCTTCACGGCCAACTCGCGGGAGAGCTTGGGCACCTTGGAGAAGCGCCCGGTGTGGTACGTCGTGGCGACTTTCCCGCGCTGCGTACGGCAGGGAGAGCCGGACGGGGCCTTGCACATGGGGCAGGGCACCGACTCGGCGAGGAGGTACTGCGGAGTCTCGTCGATGGGCATGATCGAAGCTTGCCATAACTATCTGCCAGAAGTCGAAGTTTTGGCACGCAGTTATGGCACGGAAGTTCCTGGACTCCGGAGGCACCGGTCCCGCTCTGCCATAAGTAGCCGTTTTTGGCAGAGCGGATCGGCTTCGCCTGGAGCGGCCCAGAGCTGGGCTACCCCTCGCGCTACTCCTGGGAGAGGGCGCCTGTGCTGAGAACGCGCCGTGCCGCCGGGAGCGCCGGGCGCTGGCTGCCAAGAACACCGCGTGCGCGAAGATCCTCGACGTCCGGCAGGTTCACCGCAGGCAACAGCTCCAAGTCCGCCTGCGCGGCTTGGATGGGTGCTGCAGGACCGGTGCCGAGAGTGCGGCGGTGCGCTGTCACGGGAGCATCGTACGGAGTCCAAACGCAGGTCCGCAGCGGACACCGACGAGGGTGATCGAAGTTCTGAGAGAGCGATCCTGCGGGCCGCCTTCACCCCCGAGCGCCCCCAGGAAGCACTTCACGGTTGCGCGGCCGGGGTGGACGCTGACGGCATGGCCCGGCGCTGGCGTCACCGTCACTGTGTCGTGTGCGGCAAGCCGCTCCCGAGGAACGGCTCGCCGCGGCGACGGTACTGCGGCGGCGCGTGTAAGGCGTCGGCGTACCGGGACCGCTGCAAGGCCCGGCAGATCTTCGGCACGGCGATGTACGCCTACCGCCTCCGGGACGCGGGGAACCTGCTCGACTCGGCGCCCTACTTCTGCGTGCACTGCGGGAAGCTCCTGTTGCCGGGCATCCGTCGGCGAGCCGATGCGGCGTACTGCTCGGGGAGGTGCCGCACCCGCGCCTGGCGGGCACGTGAAGCCGCGCGGGAGGAGCTGGCGACCGTGACGGCCAGGCGTCACCCGAACGACCCAGAAACGGCCCTGTGACGCCTCGACGTCACCCTCCAGGTGTCTCGGTCGCCCCCAGAGGCCCGCAGGCGGGCAAACAGCCGTACGGGCCGCCGGTGGAAGGGCAGTCCGGGCCGGGTCGCCGCGCAGACAACGGCTCAGGGAAGTAGTCGGCGCTTCGGGAGCTCCTTCGCGGCCCCCTTGTCCACCAGGTCAGCGCCATGCAGCGCGGTCTTCGGCGACGGAGGACTGCGCGACCCGGGGCGCGACTCAGGATGAGACTCGGAGCGGGACCCAGGGCGAGATCCAGATGCGACCTCGCTCCGCCTGCGGAAACGCCAGCATTTCCGCAGGCGGATTGACTGACGCTATCTGCCCTGGCGCGGGCCTCTCCTCGACGGCGTGGGCGGCTCGTAGCGGGGGGCGTTGGCCGCGCTGTTGCGGGCTCGTTCGGCTGCCCTGGCTTGCTGTTCCTGGAGGTGCTTGGCGCGGGCGGCACTCTCCTGCCTGTGCAACTGGGGGAATTTCTCGGCGATCACCTGGCGCTGCTGCTTCTCGGTCCTGGCGTCGGCGACGCTCCGGCGGAACGACTCGGCGTCCCGCCTTTGGTTGGCAACGCCTTCCTGGAGAGGTCCGATCCGCTGGCTGTTACGGACGTCGATGCTGTGCCCGTGCGCCTCGGCGAGCTTGCGCATCTCCTTGAACTCCTTGGAGACCGCCTCGATGTCGGCGGGCACCGGCTTGTTGGCCTTGAGGGTGTCGGCGAACCGGCTCTTGCTCAGCAGCTCCCACGCCTCCTTGAGGGTCTCGCGGGCCGCCACGCTGGCCCGGCTCTGTTCCTGCCAGGCTGCGGCCCGCTGGGCCGTGAGCTGGTCGGTGAGCTTCTTCTGGCTCTTGCGGGTGTTGCCCGACATCCATAGCCCCACGGTGGACTTCTGGTCGCTCTTGCGGATCTCGGCGAGCCACTCGGTGCGCTGCTCGGCGGTCCGCTTCTGGATGGCGGCGGTGTCCATTTCGGTGTGCACAGTGGCGAGCATCCTCTCCGCCTGGTCCAAGAGGCCGGCGGCCTCTGCAGCCCACTGCCTGCCCAGCGTGGTGCCCGCGCCCTCGGCCTTGGCGATCCGCTCGACGAGTTCGTTGAGCCGGGCTTCGGTCGCGTCGGCGACCTCGTCCTGGGCCGTGGCGTAGCGCAGGTTCCGCTCGATCGTCCGGTCCAGTTCGGCGTCGCTGACCATCCCGTACATCCGCGACGTCCAGGGCTCGACCTCACGCTCCTCGCGCATCTGCCGCAGTTTCTGGAGGTGCTTCTCGGAGAGCTGCGGTTCTTCCTCACGCAGGGCCTCGCTCTGCGTCTGATCGGCGGGGGAGGGGCGGCGGATCGTCGTCGACTTGGCCCGCGCGGCCGCCGCCATCCTCGACTGCCGCAGCCTGCGGTCCGCGTCCGCCCGCGCTTCCTCGGCGGCCAGGTCGCGCTGCTTGGGCAGCGGCGCGGGCTCGGGCGGCTCGGGCAGCAGGTCGGAGACCATGCTGTCCGGACGCGACTGACGCAGGAACTGCGCGAACGAGGCGATCGAACGTTCCAGGAGTTCTTTCTCGCTGCGCGCGTTGCCGAGCCGGACCCGGGTCTCCTCGTCCTCGAGGACCGCCAGTGGCAACCAAAGGTGGTTCTGCTTCCGGGCTCTGGTGATCCCCGGATACACGGCGAAGGCGTTCGCGCCGTGGCCGTACATCAGGCTCGTGTTGGTCGTCAGGCCCTGGCTCGCCGCAACGGTCATGGCGTAGCCCAGGGACAGGGCGCCGCTGGCGACCTTGTCGGCCTTCACCCAGCCCGACTCGTAGCGGAAGCCGTCGGTGGTGCCGACGTCCTTGACCCTCCAGGTGATCTCGACGCTGTGATCCGGGCGCATCGCGGTAATGACGGCCCGGTACCCGTTGAGCATGTCCGGGCCCTCGCCGCGGCGGCTTCGGTAGTCGTTCTCGCGGACCCGAACTATGTCGCCGACGGCGAGCGTGAGGGTGTCGCCGCCCGCAAGCGCGTATGTGTGCTCGTCGCCGAGTTCGCCGGCTACCCGGCGGATCTGCTGGGCGCCGAGATTCAGGGCGTTCACGTCCGAGTTCTTCGCGGCGAGGACGACTATGTTCGCGATCAGGTCGTGCGGGTCGGTCCATTCCTGCGCCCGTAGTTCGTCCCACGCCATGAGGATCTGGGAGCGCGCCTCGTCGGCGGTCTCGGCGGCGTGCACCCGCCCGCCGTCGGCGAGCATCTGCAGCGCGCGCTCGTGGTCCCCGGTGCGCCAGACCTCCAGCGCGGCACGTTCGGCGGCGTCCTCCTGGCGGCGGTTCTCGGTGAGGGTGAGGCCGTCGACGAGCTTGTGGGCCTCGCGGAACCAGCCGCCGGGCCCCACGGCCTGCAGCTGCAGATGGTCGCCGATGGCCACCACCTTCGTGCCGGTGCGCGCGGCCTCGGTCATCAGCACGGCAGCCGCGCGGTCGTCGACCATCGCGCCCTCGTCGACGACCAGGACGTCGATGCCGCGCAGCCCGTCGCCGTCCTCGATCTGCTTCAGCCAGGCAGCCACGGTGCGCGCCTCGATACCGGACGCGTCGGTGAGGTTCTTCGCGGCGGCCGCGGCGAGCGTCGCGCCGGCGTACGTGGTGCCGGTGGCGTCCCAAGCGATCCGGCACGCCTCCATCAGCGTCGACTTGCCCGCCCCGGCGACGCCGACCAGGACGTCGATGCCGTGTCCTTCGGTGAGGATCCGGGTCACGGCCGCGCGCTGCTCGGCGGACAGCTCGAACCCGGCCGCCACCTCGAAGACGCTGAGCGCGGCCTGCGCCTGGTGCGCGGCGAGCTGCACCGAGCGGGAGGCGAGCCGGTCGACGGACTCCTGCATGACCAGGGCCTCGGCGTCGAGGATGTCCTGGGTCGTGTAGCGGCTGTTCGATGACATCAGCGTGGAGCCGACCGGTGGCACGTACACCGCGTAGCCCTCGACCTTGAGAACCTCGTCGCACAGCTTCTCCAGGCGGTCCGGCTCGCCGTCGAGGCCGTACTCCAGGCTGTTGGCGACAGCCGCCAGGAGCTGCGCGCGCGTGAACAGCTTGTCGTTGGCGGTGAGACCGGTCCTGGGGTCGAACACGACGGCCGCGATGTCGCTCGGCGGCGGGATACGGGGGCCGCTACCGGGCCCGTCGAGACCCGCGCCGCCGTCCGGGCCGGGGGGTCCGGGCGCGGCCTCGGCGACCATCGCGTCGACGTCGCCGACCATGTCGGTAGCGCGCGTGCGCCAGCTCGTGCGCATCTCGGCGGCGTCCGCGTCGAGCTTGTCGCGCTTGGTCTGAGCGCTGACGGTCTTCTTCTCGGCGAGCGAGGCGTCTGCGCCGGTCTTCGCGTCGACGAGCGCCGCGCGCCGCGAGAATCCGTCCCGCACCTGGTCGGGAATCCCCGTGATCTCCCACGCGCCGGTCCGCTCATTGCGCTCGCGCCGTACGCCGAATCGCTCGTACGTCAGGGCGCGCACGCGGGCCTTGAAGTACCCGTCGAGTGCAGAGGCGTGCCGGTACAGGTCGAGGCCGCGGTTGCCGATCGAGCGCCACTTGCCGTCCGCGCAGAGCGCCATGTTGGCGATGGTGATGTGGAGGTGAAGGTGCGGGTCGCCGGGTTCTCCGGCGCGGACGGGCCGGGCGCTTTGGTGTTCGACGGACCAGGCAAGCAGGCCGCCGGTGGCCACGCGCACGGGCTCGCCGTCCTGGCTGCCGATCGCGTAGCCGACCCACTTCTCCATCTGCCGGAAGGTGTCGGCCTTGGCCTGGTGGACGATGTCGCGGTACTCGCGCTCGCTGAGCGAATCCATCAGGCCCTGCAACACGCTGTCGGACTTCGGCAGGTCGAGGACGAGGTCCCAGCCTCTCTGGCGGCTGTCGGTGCGGAGGTCCTTGTGCTCCCATGCGGTGACCAGTTCCTCGGCGTCGTAGATGCCGTCGAGGGAGAGGCCGGCCGCGCGCACCAGCTTGTGGAGCGTGCCGACCTGCAGCCGGGCTCGTTCCCCGTCGTGGTCGACCTTGCGCTGCTGTGCCCCGAACACCTTGAGCTGCTTGGGCTTGCCGTCGAAGAGTTCGGCGACCGTGACGCCCTTCTCCTCGGCAGCTTTCACGATCGCCTCGACCGCCCGCGCGACAGTTAGTTGCGCCTTCTCGTGGGTGCGGATCGAGGTGGTCCCCTTGATGAGCCGGGCCCCGGTGCGCGGGTCGCAGCCGCTCATGATGAGACGGGCGGCGGCCTTGCCGTCCTCGTCGAGCACGGCGCCTTCGACGAGTCCCAGTTCGGCCAGTCCACTGCCCATCCAGACGAGTTCTGCGCCGCCCTCGGATCGCAGACGGTAATCGACAACGCGGTCCTCACCGTCGTCGAGGACGACCGTGCTCGCGCCGTCCTCCATCACCACGGCGCACCCGGCCTGCTGCTTGAGCCGGTACTCGACCTGCTCGTCCGCCACGATTTTGGTCACCCAGGCCACGGCTGTGCTCCCCCGTACGAGCGCGCCCCGCGCGCCTTGTGCTTTGCGGCCTTTACCCGGCTATGCCGTGGTTCCCCGACAGGGGAACCGCGTTGGTCCTTCTCCTGTTTTTGATCTTGAACCGCATTCGGTGGGAGATCGGTGCAGGTAGGAGGCCAGCGGGCTGACGACCTTGGGTCTGCCACTCAATCATCCGGAGAGATCACCTGTCACTGCAGTAGTTTTCACTGGCAGGGGAGCGGGGATTCCATCGGGTTGGCACGGACTGCGGCCGCCCGGATTTTCGGGCACCGGTGAACCGGCGGCAGACACGAACGGTGATCAAGGCCAGAGAGGCGACAGGCGCTTTGGCTGGCTATTTCGCTGGCGGCAATGCCCGCAGGAATGCAGGTGGGGGCCTAGCCCCAAGACGTTCGGGACCGACCGGGGAAACGATGCCCGGGGCCGGGAGGGGGCGGCCCTATCGCTGGCAATACTGCTTGCAAGAAGAATGACGGAAAGGCTTGCGGAATAGTCAGCGGCCGGGTGCTGGCGTCTACACTCCGAGCACGACGAGACCCCCGGCACTAACCCTGCCGGGGGTCTCGTTGTACGGAGGTTCTGCGGGTTCAGGGCCCAGCGATGATCCAAAGGATCAGCGCGGCATCCAGGTCCGTGCTGTAGCGGTAGACGACGGTGATTCCGCGGCCTCCGGTCTGCTCCGGGAGCAGGTCGATGGCGTAGGACTCGGAGAGAGGATCGGCGTCCGGGAGACCGCGGGCGTGGTCGGGCGTGGGGTCGTCCTCCAGGGCGGCCCGTACGGATCGCACGGCGGCTCGCTCACCGGTGCTGAGGTCGCCTCGCAGGATCTTCTCGGCCGCGTCGCTGTAGAACGCGTGGCTCACCGGGCCTCGCTCATCTTCCGGCGGAGCTCGTCGGCGACGTCTTCGGTACTGCGCATGAGCGCCGCCATGGCCTGCGGGTCGCATCGCAGCATCACCCGGTGCCGGTACGCCTGGGTGACCTCACGGACGCGGGTGAGGTCGTCGAGGTCGGCGTCAGCCAGCTCCTGCTCGAAGCCTTCGAGGTCGCCCGGGATCCCCCAGACACGCAATGCGGCGCGCAGCTCGGCGAGCGTCCGCATCGGCGGCACTGCGTCGTGGTGTTCGGGTTGTGCGGTCACTGGCCCTCCTTGGGTCGGTGGTACGAGTGTCCTACTCGCCACGGCCGGCCGTCACCGGTCTCCGAGGAGCTGCGCGACCATCGGCCCGGCCTCCGTGTTGACGCGCCGGACGATCTCGTGCACGACGTGCTTGGCCTCCTCGACCAGGGCGCGGCCCTCGGTGTGCTGCGGCGCGGGCAGGTCCCAGCCGGTGGTGGCGATGAGGATGTGCGACTCGGTGAGGACGGCGGGACGGTCGCCCTTGATGTCCGGCTGGTAGGCGGCGCGGTACCTGTCGTCGCGGGTTCCGTAGTCGTACTCGGTCGTCCAGTCCTGCCAGGGGTAGCGGGGGCGCCGGTCGGCGGCGAGGCCGGTGTGCCACAGCGGGACCGAGACCTTGATGAGCAGCTCGCTGTTGTCCGTGTAGTGGGTGGTCACGCTCTGGATGTCGGGGCGCAGGTTCACGTACCCGATGAGGATCGGGGGCGTAGCGACCTCCCAGGCCGCCGCAGCGAACTCGTCGGCAGTGAGGCAGGTGCCGGGGGAGTCGTACTCGTGGAACTTGGCGGGGCGGTCGGCGATGTAGGCGCCGTACCGGCTGTGGCCGTTGCTCGCGCGCTCTCGGTCAGCGGTCTCGTCCACGGAGACGAGGGTGGTGGGGGTCCAGTCGGTCATCGGGCTGGGTTCCTCTCTGGAACGGTGCGGGGCCGCCGTGGTGGCGGCCCCGAGTTCATCTTGGCGGGCGGGCCTGACGGGGTTGGCCGATTCGGTCAGAGAGCCTCGTCAGGGAGGGCGCCGCCCCGGCCGCCGTCGAGGTCAACCAGGAGCATGTCGCCGCTCTCGGGCTCGGGGTCGGTGTGGCGGGGACGGTTGTGGAGTCCGGCGGGCAGGAGGTCCTGGTCGACGTCGCGGTGCTCGATGGTGGTCTCGTCGCCGACGCCGAGCAGCAGCTCGTGCGCGAGGCGGGCCAGGCCGACGCTGCGGTGCCGGCCGCCGGTGCAGCCCCACGCCATCGTGACGTCGGCGCCGGTGTCCTCGGCGAGGCCGCGGGCGGTGGCGACCGCGTTGAACGCCAGTCGCTCGGCGCCCGGGGTGTCGCGGACGTGGTCGTAGACCTCCTGGTCGAGGCCGGTGCGGTGCTTCAGCTCCGGGTTGTGGAACGGGTTGCGCAGCAGGGCCCGCAGGTCGAAGACCAGGTCGGCGGTGGGGGCAGGTGCGTGGCCGTAGCCGAAGGAGATGATCCGGATGGTCATGTCAGCTCTCCTCGAACCGCTTGGTGGCGCAGGGCGGGCACAGCGGGATCTGCCGGTGGTCCGGCTCGTCCGGGTAGAGCGCGGTCGAAAAGGGATCCGGGATGACCTCCACGTCCGGCCTCCGCTTCATGCACTCCTCGCAGACCAGGAGCAGGGGCTCCAAGAGGTCGAGGGCGTGCCGGATGCGCCCGCCGGTGCCGTCCTGGACGTAGCCCTGGGCTTCGTCCAGCAGCTCGGTGACGCGCTCGATGTCGTCGTGGTCGACCTCGCTCATCGACACCGAGATGGTGCCGACGACGTCAGCGACGGCCGCGAGAACGCCAGCGTCGGGCCGGGCCGGGTCGTACAGCGTCTGGAGGGCAGCGGCGTGCGGACCGACCTGCTCGGTGCGGCACGCGACGTCGCGGATCCGGTCGAGGCCGATCCTCACGATGGCCAGGGCGGCGGCCAGTTCCTCTTTCTGCGGGAGCTTCGGGATGCTGCTCATGAGCCAGTGGTTCCTTCCGTAGGAGGTGGTCCTGTCTGCCGTGCTGGTCCCTCACTTCTCCGTGCAGTCCGGGTACTGCGAGCCCGTCACGCAGTGCTTGTAGTCGCTGCGGGTGACTCGGAAGGCGTCGCCGGTCGTCGTGAGCGTGTAGCGCCAGCCGCCGCTCTTGAAGTAGGCGCGGGACCGGTCGGTGACCCGGCCGGAGGCGCCGGCGGGGTAGTCCGGGGTGCAGGAGACCGTGAGCGCGAGCGTGATCAGGACAAGACAGAGGAGTCGCTTGGTCATGGAGTGCTCCTTCAGAGTGCGGCGATCAGGAGGGCGGCAATCAGGAGAAACAGGTGGTGGAAGGACTGGTCCAGGGCGTACGCGCCCGTGCCGAGCGTCGGCGCGTACTCGCCGTCGGCGGTGACCGGGTGCTTCGGGTGGCCGGGCGTGCCGAGGCTGAGGAACTCGGTCTTGCGCGTGACCTTGGCGAGCCAGGCGAGGGTGCTGCGCCGGTCCGCCCACCAGTGGCTCGCTGCGTCGATGCCGAGTCCGGCCGTCACGCCGAGAGCGGTCACCGGGAGGTCGAGGACCAGGACCACCGCGGCGAGGGCCATGCCCTTGGTGATGGTCAGTCCGAGGACGTGCAGGGTGCAGGCGATCCGACCGGCGCGGCTGGACTGGCCGGGGGTCTTGTCGTTCTCACCCTTGTGGGCGGCCTGGTGGGAGGTCTGGACCCAGTGGTCTCCGACTGAGTGTGCGATGTAGAGCGCGATGAATGCGGCGGCGAATACGGCTGCGGACGACATGCCGGGGTCTCCTTCGGCTGTTGGTGCAAGCATTTCCGAACGCTTTTTCGCTGGCGCTTATCGGTCGTGGAGGTGCCGGGCGATGGCCTGTCGCATCGCCTTGTGCGCCTCTCGCGCCCGGTCCCCGGCCCGGTTGATCTCGATCTCGTTCGCCGAGTCGGCCTCGCCGATCGCGAGGGAGGTCGACACCAGCTCGCTGGCGAGCCGGAGCAGGGTCGAGGACTGCGTGGCGAACTCGAACCGGCTCAGTCCCTTGGTCATGGCGCTGCGGGCCGCGTAGCGCTCCTGTCGCGCCTCGGGGGTGTCCTCCCGGTCCTGCTGCCGGGCCACGTGCTTGAGGTACTGGTGGCTGCGGTGGTCGGTAGCGCCGTCCAGGAGCAGGTTCGCGGCCTCGATGAGGTCCTGGCGTGCCCGCTCGCGACGAGCCGCCTTCGTGGTCAGCTGCTGCATACCGCCGACCACGAGCGCGCCGAGCAGGGTGCCGATCACGCTGATGATTGCTGCGAACATTGCGTTCCCTCCAGCTTTGACGCTTGCATTTCCGCTTGCGTTAATTCAATGATGCAGACTGCGACTCTGCATGTCTAGGGTTTTGCAGACTCGGAGTCTGCCTTTTTTCTTTTGTGCTGGTCAGAGCCGCACAACCGTCTCTGTAGCGAGGCTGGGAACGGCGGCCCCTCCTCTTAGGGGGAGGGGTAAAGCGGACGGGCGCGTCCGCGCCCGACGCCCCCGGGTGCGGGCCTGTGCGGAGCGCGCGTTCACCGTCACCGCCCGCTCGGCCGCAGGCGGCCTCCCGTGCGGCGCCGGGCGCGCTCCGCCGCCTGCCGCACCTCACGCGCGCCTGGGACCGTACTGAGCCCCGCTGAGCGCTGCGGCTCGGCGGGGCTCCTTGATGCCACCCAAAGCGGGGGGCGCACGCCGCGGGCTGAGCGAGCGGGCCGGGTCAGACTTGGGCTGGCTGCTCCTCTTCGAGCGGTTCGGCCGGGGCCGGGTCGTCGTCCTGCTCCCGGTCCTCGTCGACGCTCGGGTACGCGATGAGTCGACGGCTCAGGCCCGCCTCGACCCGGGCGGCCTCCAGGAAGCGCAGCGCCTCCTCCTGGTCGACCTGCAGTTGGCTGCCGAAGGCGAGGGCTACCAGGTCTCCCGCGACGACATGCGGCACAGGACGACCGAGGAAGTCGGCGTGCACCTGCGCGCTGTGGCACTCGACCAGGAGACGGTGGGCCATGCCCATGAGCTGACGGTGTCGGCGCTGCTGCCTGTTCTGCTGCTGCGCGTTCTTGCGGAACATGGTCTCTCCCCGGGTCAGTTGGTCTCGGCGGTGCGGGTCTGGTGGAAGATCTCGGCGGCCTCGCCCTGGAGGAAAACGAGCGGCTTGCCGTCGACCTGGCGGCGCCGGCCGGTGAGGCAGTCGAGGAGGGACCACAGGCGCTCTCCGTTGGGCCCGAACCCGTGGGCGGCGATCGTCAGGTAGATCGCGCCCGCGACCTCGCCGAACGTCTGCGTCCTGATGACGGGCCACATGGCGGACAGGTCTCGGAAGTCGAGGGCGCCGCCGAAGGAGGTCATCGGCTCGCCGTCGCGGGTGGTGACCACAATCGCCTCGTCGCGGGTGTGCGTCGCCGGGTCGTGCACGCTCATGTCGAGGCCGAAGACGCGGGCGTACTGTTCGAGGCGCCAGTACAGGGCGCGGTCGGTGACGAAGCCCTCGACGGCGGCCTTCTGCTCCCACCACTTGCCGTCGGCGCCGGTGCCGGACTCGCCGGGCTGCGAGCCCACGGTGAGGAATCCGGCCCGGTTGAGCGCGGCGAGGGTGGGGACCAGGTGCGCGGTCTCCTCGTCGGGCCCGTAGTTGGGCTGGTAGCCGGGCCAGGAGGCGAGGGTGCCCTCCAGCCACTGGGCCATCAGCTCGCCGAGGTCGGCGACGGTCTTCGCAGACCTCCAGGCCCGCCGGTCCGCGAGGCTCATCCAGGGACGTCGCATGTCAGGCCGCCTTCACGATCATGCTGTCGGGGCAGCGTCCGCCCATGTGGGACACGCACTCCGGGCAGTCCTGACGGGGCTTGAGGCCCCTGTGAGCCTCCTTCGAGGCGTACGCGTGGAACCAGCACTGTCGGCACTGGCCGACCGGGGGGTTCAGGGCCTTCGTGCTCGCCATCACGGGTCTCCGATCAGTGGTTGACGGTCGTGTTGGACCGGCCGAAGCCGCGGTTGTTGTTCGTGACGTGCGTGGTGTGGCGGATCGTCGTGCGGCTCGCGGCGGCCGGGGCCAGCCGGAGCAGCAGCAGGGAGAAGAAGATGAAGGCGGTGGTGCCGACGCCGAGTCCGGTGGCGGCGCTGACGACCTGGCCCGCGCCCCAGCCGAGGCCAGCGCCGAGGACGCCGCCGGCCGCGATGCGCTGGGCCTTGGGGTCGAACAGCGGCTGGGGGGTGAGGTCGCGCGGCGCCATCGGCTGCATCGGGGCCGGGGCGTGAGACTTGCGCATCGGGACCATCTGTCCGTACGCGTCGGGCACCCAGACGACCGGCTCGCGCTCGTCGTACAGCTCGACGTCGGCAGACTGCGGGGCGACGGGCATCCGGTAGAGCGGCGTCGCCTCGTACGGGGCGGGGCGGTACGGCTGCACCGTGGCCTCGGTGCGCGGTGTCTCGGGGGCGCTCTCGTAGCTCACGGACAACCTCTCTCTTTTGGATCGTGGGGCGGGGCCGGCCCCCGGCCGGGGGTTCCGGGGGCCGGGCTGATCAGCCCTGCTGGCGGTACTTCTTGGTGCGCTTGAGGACGTGGTCGCGGCTGAAGCCGGTGGCCTCGACGACGTCGAGCTGCAGCACGGACTTCGCGTCCAGCTCGGCGGCGATGTCCTGCCACATCGCCTCGTCGGCGTCGGCCTTCGCCTTCTCGGCGTCCTCGTGCGCCTGGTCGCGGACCTTCTTCAGATCGGCGATCCGGGCCTTGGCTGCGGTGCGGGCTTCTTCGGTGGGCTTGGCCATTGCTGGCTCCGTCTCGGATTCGAGGGACTATGGGTGCTCCCCCCGCTGCCGTTCGGAGCGGGATTAGGGGCCCGGGGCGGCCGGTGAGGTTTGGCGACTGTGGCGGCCGCCCCGGGGCGAAGTCACCGGCGGCGGTGCTTACCGGAGAACGTGGAGACGCGGGGGTTGAGGTGGGTGGCGCCGACCGTGGTGACGTCGCCGGAGACCGTGGAGACGTCGAAGATGCCGGTCGCCTCCTCGTGCACGCGGACGTCGATGTCACCGGAGACGGCGTTCGCCCGGAAGCTGCTGCCCCGGTAGAGGCCGATCTCGATGTCGCCGGAGACGGAGTTCAGGTCGGCGCGGCCCTCGACCCGGCTGATGTTCAGGTCGCCGGAGGTCAGGGTGGCGCGCAGGGTGTGCGCTGCGGTCGCGTCGACGTCCCCGGAGACCGACTTGACCTCCAGGGCCTGCAGGTCGCCGCCGTGGACCGTGAGGTCGCCGCTGGTGGTGTCGAGGCGGAAGGAAGACAGCGAGGGCACGTGGACGTCGACCGTGATGGTGCCGGTGCTGCCGCTGCCGACGACGGAGCCCTGCTCGGCGACGACGCGGCCGTTGGAGACGACGCGCTGTCCGCCGACCCAGACGTCGCCGTTGCTGATGGTCACGCCGGTCATCGAGCCCGTGTTGATGACGCCGCCGCTGAAGGAGAAGCGGCTGCCGCCGATCTGGACCACGTTGGTGCTGCCGAAGTTGGCGCCCTCGACCTGGGGGACGCGGACCTCCAGGACGTGCGTGCCGTTGTAGTCGTACTCGCGGTGCGTGGTGCCGTTCACCGCGTCGGCGAGCGGGCCCTCGTTGTCGCCGGTGCGGATGATGAACTGGGCGTTCTTGCGGGTCGGCTCGACGAACACGTTGATCGCGCCGATGTGGCTGATGAGGTCCGCGAAGATGCGGCCGGCGGTGCTGGCGGTGAAGGTCTTCTCGGTGCTCAAGGTGGACTCCCTTTGCGGTTTCCCGCTGTCATTTCCGCTTACTTTTTCGCTTGCGGTAATTCCATGATGCAGACTCCGAGTCTGCGTGTCCAGCGTTTCGCAGACTGTCGGTCTGCTTTTTTTCTTCGGTGCAGGTCAGGAGGGTGAAGAGGCCGGGACCTGAGCGCCGGGGATGGTGGCGTGGGCGGCCTGGCCGATCTGCCAGTTCGCCTCGTGTGTGGCTTTGGCCGCCGTGCTGAGGCGGTGGGCGAGGGTGTGTTGTCCGAGCTCGCGGGCGCGGGCGGCGAGGGCTTCGAGGTAGATCGCCTGGTCGTGGGTCTCGGAGTGGGCCGTGACCAGGCCGGGCTGGAAGCCGAGCTGCTGGTCGATGTTCTTGGCGCCGGCCGTGTGCGCGGGCAGGTTCTCCCGGCGCTGGCGGTGCGTCTCGTCGGCGAGGGTCTGGGTGATCTCCTCGTGGGTGTCGTAGGCCCATCCCTTGCGGGCGAGGCCGAAGAGGACCTGCTTCCAGAACGGCGGCTTGTTCACGGTGTCTCCCGGGGTCGGTTGTGCTGAGTGGGGGTGATGACGTTCTGGACGACCGAGTTGTTCTTGCCGCTGATGTGCACACCGGAGGTGGATCCGCCGGCCGCGCGGGCGGCGCGGGTGGCAGCGTCGACGGCGTCGCGTACGGCGGCGGACTCCTTGACGGTGAGCGGGCGGCCGGGGCCGATGCTCTTGCCGCTCTGTCCGTTGACCTGCTGTTTGTCGCCGACCACCTGGACCACACCGGTGATCTGGCCTCCCTGGACGTTCTGCACGCCGGTGTTCACCACGCGGCGGGCGCCGCCCGCGGCTGCGGACTGAGCGATCGAGGCGGTGACCTTCGCCGCTCTCCTGGCGGCCGCAGTGCCGCCACCGGTCACCTGGACGGGGCCGGTGACCTTCTCGCCGGGGCCGACGGTGACGCCGTGGTTCTCGACGCGGACGCGTGCGCCGGCGCCTTTGCCCTCCCGGACCTTGGCGGCCTTCTTCTCGGCGGCCGCCGTCGCCGCAGCCGCGGGGCCCTTGCACTCGGTGCACGGGATGGAGATGCCGGATCCGGTGATCCGGCCGGTGTCCTCGCAGACCAGGCACTTAGGGCCCTTCTTCGGGGCCTCCATTCCGTACGCCTTGCGGTAGGCGGATACGGGCGGGGTCTTCGGCGTGACCGTCTTCTTCGCCGTGGCGCGGCTGGGCTTCTTGACCGGCTCGACGCCTCCGGCCTGCCATGCCCAGGCGGCGCGAATTCCGGCGGCCACCGGGCGCATCGCCTGCTTGACCGCGTTCTTCTTGGCCTTGCGGACTTTTCTGCGGACTTTCGCCTTGGCCCGGTTCTTCGCGTGTTTCGCGACGTACTTCGCTGCGCCGGTGATCTCCTTCTTGTAGTCGATGGGCGGCGGGGGTTCCTCGCCGAATCCGGCATTGACCAGCCACAGCGCGTCGACCTCGGGCTGTCCGGCCTGGATCCGGCAGTACGCCTCCCAGTGGGTGAGCGGGACGCGGGGCTCGGCCCAGATGTGGCCTGCCCCGCACTGGGCCTGCAGCATCGGGTCGACGCCGGTCTGGTAGCCGAGGCGCAGACCCGTGTCGGCACCGCAGATCGGGCAGGCCAGGACGGTCGGGATCCAGGTGGTGCGGAGCTTGGCCTCGGGGTCCTCGACGAGGTAGCGGAAGCGGCGGTCGAAGGCCAGGAACAGTGATCCGTTGTCCGGTGCGAGGGGCTGCCACGGCTCGATCGGCATTTCGGACTCCTTTGGATCTTCCGGGCGGAACACGGGGCGGAACGGTGGGGGAACGTGCAGGTCAGGAGGGCGGAACAGGGGCGGAACAGGGGGTCCGGGGGCGGAACCTTGTTCCGGGTCTGAGCCGGTGTTCCGGCCCGGTTCCGGGGGTGTTCCGCCCCGCTGACCTGCGTGTTCCTGGCGCGTTCCGGGGCCGGATCAGCCCTCTGCGGCCTCGTCCTCGGTCTCGCCGAGGATCTTCTTCAGGTCGCGCAGTGCGTAGCCGCGCACGGTGCCCTTGGTGCCTCGCACCCGGATCTTGTCCTTGGGCCAGGACTGGCCGTGCGGCTCCAGGACGGCCTTGAAGACTTCGGCCAGGAGCTCGTCCTCGGTGAGGGTGGTGTCGTCCTCTCCGTCCTCGCCGGGGACGACCAGACGGTCGTGGCTCCAGGTGTCGGGGTCGGCCTTGGCGAGCGCCTCGAACAGCATCGGGGCGGTCATGCCGGTGACTTCGGCGTTGCGGTAGAGCTCCCGGATCTGCTTCATGAGGACCAGGCCGGGGGCGGCGGGCTCCTCCTCCTGGTCCTCGTCGTCCAGGGCAAAGATGTCGTCGCGGACCAGATCGCCGACGTTGCGGATCGCGACGAAGCGGGCGCTGGCGTCGTCGAGTTCGGGACGGCCGGCCGTCACGCGCTCCTCGGCACGGCGCAGGGCCTCGTCGTCGTTGGTGATGCAGGCCCGGTAGGGGATGGGCTCGCAGTAGTCGCCGCCCGCCAGGACGTAGCAGACGGAGGCGTCGTTGATGGCGTTGCCCATGGCGGGCAGCAGCCGGTCCGGACGCCAGCCCTGGGCCATGGCGCCGCCCCCGGCGATGAGCTTGATGTCGTCGGTGTCGCAGGCGCACATGACCTGCACGGGCAGCTCGGAGAGCCAGGCATTCTTGCCCACACGGTCGCTCGTGACCGCCTGGGTGGCGACGACGAGGGTGACGTCCGACTTCGCGGAGGTGAGCGCGAGTTGCTGCACGAGCGCGTCGAGGCGCAGCGGCTTCTCTTCCGTCTCGTCTTCCGGCTCGGGGATGTATTCCTGCTTGGAGGCGGTGACCAGGGCCGGGAATTCGTCGATGACGACGGTGATGCCGGGACGCTCGCGGCTCGATTCCCAGTTCAGGCCCATCCCGAAGCGGTCGAACAGTGCCGGGCGGCGCATTCCGACGGCCAGCGCCCATTCCAGAACGCGGCGGGCGTCGGCCGTGGTGCAGGCGACGGCGTCCATCGCCCTGCGGTACGGGCCGAATCCCGATCCGTAGGAGCCGAGGTCAATTCCGATGATGATGCGGTCGTCAGTGCTGGTAAGCGCGTCGAGAATGGCGCGCAGGACGGTCGACTTACCCGAACGGGACTTTCCGACGACGCACGCGTTCGTGCGCTTGAGCGGCAGGGCGAGGGAGCGTCCGCCCATGTCGGCGCCGATCTGCGCCTTGTGCATGTTGTTGGTCGTCACCGAGTTGGGCTTGCGGTAGGGCAGCTCGGGGACGGCCCGCCACGGGTTCTCGCCGGGGATGCGCAGCGTGCACTCGTTGCGGGCGGCGGCGGACTGTTGCAACAGGATGGAGTTGGTGCGCACGCCGGGCAGGCACGACTCCAACAGAGCGAGGCTGGAGTTGAGCTTCTCCGGGGTCTCGCGGTTGAGGACGACCTCGACCTCGAAGCCCCACGGGTGCGGCTTGACCCGCAGCGCGTAGACCTTGACGCCGCAGTCCTCGGTGAGGGCCTGCTGGAGCATGTTCTCGAACGCGCGCGGGGTCATGCCCAGCTCGAAGCGCTCGGGCACGCCCGACTCGGCCCGCTCCAGGGCCTCCAGCTCCTCCGGGGCGAGGTCCGGCGTCTTGCCAACACGGGCGAAGACGACGGCGTTGATGAGTAGACCGGCAGTCAGGCCCGGCACGCCTTCCATGATGATCCCGGTGACGTCGACACCGGCCAGCGGCAGGTAGGCGGCGGCGGCCCGCTGGGTGAACTTCTTCTTCGCGGTTGCTGCGGCGGCGGTCGCCTGGACCAGGGCCATGCTGGCGTCCTGCTGTGCCTTCTCCGACGCCTTCTTCTTCTCATCCCGGTGCATCACGGCGAAGCGCGCTGCGCGTGCTGCCTTCGCGGCCTCGTCTGCCGTCATTTCCGCGCGGGCCTTGGCCGCATCCGCGGTCATGCCCTCCATTCCGCGCACCCAGCGGTTGACCCGCTTCGGGCCTCGCAGCGTGGCGGGCACCATGCCCAGCGGCGTGACCTGCCTCGACACCCAACGGCGGGCCTTGCGGCGGGCGACGCGCTGCAGGTAGACCCGGCGGGCCTTACGGCCGTCCTTCGTCTTGAGCAGCGGGTTGATCCAGGGCTTGTCGCCCTCGGGGTCGTCTCCGAGCACCCAGGTCGCGGCCGGGAGGACCTTGCCCTCCAGGACCTCCGACTCGGTGGGCTTCGTGAGGTCGAGCGTGGTGCTCGCGCTCTCGCCACCCAAAGCGGGGGCGGACTCGTCGGGGTCGGGGCCGGCGCCCGGGTGCGGCTGTTCGAGGACGGCGGTCGCACCCGGCAGGTACGTCACGGTGGCCAGTTCGCCCTCGCCGTGGTTCGCGGTGGTCGGCTGTTCGGTCATGCTGTCCGTACTCCTTCGGGAGGAGCGGGGACCGGCGGCGACTGTGGAAGGGAGGCGCCGGTCCCCGCGCTTTCGGGGGGTGCAATCAGGAAGTTGCGGGGGAGCGCTCCACCGTCCAGGTCCACTCCTCACCGGCGGCCGCGGCGCGGGCGGCGGCGTCGGCGAGGGCACGGGCGAGGGCGGCGACGGCGGGCTTGGTGCCCCGGGCGCGGGCGACCTTGAGGAGCTGCCCGGCGAGCTGGTCGGCTTCGGCGGCCGGGAAGGTCCGGTCGGCCGGCGCCTCCAGGAGCGCGAGGAGCGGGGCGATCGTCTTGCGGTCGAAGTAGGAGACCGAGTTCTCCGCGTACGGGGCCAGTCCGGTGAGTGCCTTGATCGGGTGCCGGTCCTGGCCGAAGAAGTCGGCGCCGTGCGAGGTGACCACGTGCGGCTCGGCGTCGTGGATGGCGGGCTTTCGGCTCATGGCTCAGGCCCCCACCACTTCGTCGGCGTCGCTGTCGATCAGCCGGAGCTTGCGCTCGGCGACGACCCGGTCCCGCAGCCACATCCCGTCCTCGCGCCGGACCTTCATCCGCTTCGCGAGAGCCGTCGCCGAGATCTGCTTGCCCTCGGCGACGAGGTCGACGGCGACCTTGTGGGCCTGGGGGAGCAGGGCCTCCAGCTCCTGTTCCGTACGACCCTTCCGGCCGGTGTTCCCGCTGCCGTTCTCGCTTCCATTTCCGCTGGCGTTTTCGTCAGCGTTGCCGCTGTCGCCGGAAGATCGCTCAGAGGCGTACGACCCAATTCCCGCTTGGCCTCCAGGCCCCTCAGCGGCACCACTGCGGGCCCCAATCGAGACGAGCGGACCAAGTACCGGAGAGGCGTCCGCCAGCCCCTTGGAGAGGGGGTTGTGGAGTCCGGCAAGAAGGCCCGCACGGATCAGGTCGGGGCGGGACTCCTCGGCGACCCGGAACGCTGCGCCGACCTTGAGGCGGGCGGCGGTGGCGGCCGCGTACAGCGTCGGCGTCAGGCCCGGCTCGGTGCCGTACTCGATCTCCCACGCCGCCGCGAACGCGTCGGCCTCGGTGAGCGTCCCGTACGGTGCGGCCGACCACAGCCGGTCCGCCTTCTTCGCGACCTTGCGGTGGTGGCGGCGGCGCCTCCGGTCGTGGCGCCGGCGCTTCTTCGCCTCGCGGCGCTGTTCGCGGGTGGGGCCCTCGGAGCCATGGGTCTTCAGGTCCCAGATGAAGAAGGCGAACAGCGACGAGCCGCCGAACACGCACGCCACCCACAGCGGGGCCATCTCTGACCAGTGCCAGAAGTTGATTCCTGCGGCGACCGCCGAGGTCAGCCATCCAGCGAGCCGGTACTTCCAGGTCTCCTGGCCCTTGGCCTCCGCCTCCTTGCCGAGGAAGACGATCGCCCAGGCGCCGCCCTCCAGCATCGAGGCGAGCAGAACGGCCAGGGCGCCCATCACGCCGTTGCCCGCGAGGGCGCCGACCTGGGAGAGCACGGCGGGCACTACGGCCGCGACCATCACGTACGCGACGAACACGGTCGCCGGGTTCGCGTTGAGCCAGCTCAGCACCTTCGCGCGCTTCGCCGCGCGGGCCGCCGTGCGACGCTCCTTCTCTGCCTGGCGCTGCCGCTTGTCCTGCAGCTGCTGGCGGCGCTTCAGCTCGGCGTCCCGGCGGGCCTTCTCGGCGGCGGCCTCCTCATCGAGCCTCTTCTGTTCAGCGGCCAGGCGCTCGTCCTCGCGCTTCTGCTCGGCGGCGAGCCGGTCAGCCTCACGCTGCTCGGCGGCGGCGATGCGCTGCGCTTCGAGCTGCGCCTCGATCCTCAGCTTCTTGTCCTGGCGGTCCTGCTCGCGCTCGGCGGCGCGGTCCTCGCGCATGTCCTGGCGGTAACTCACTTCGCCCCCTTGGAGTTCGCGATCGCGGCGATGAGGTGGTAGCCGACGAACACGGCGACGAAGCGGGTCGCCGTGGTGATGACGTTGTGGCTCTCGTGCCAGCCCCCGATCGCGGCCCACGTGCCGCAGATGGCGGCGAACAGGTCGCGCAGGGTCATCCAGCCGCGCAGGGTCAGGCGGCTCGGGCGGCGGGTCTTGACCGTGGTCTTGGAGATCGTGGTGGCCATCAGGCAGCCGCTCCCATCCGGGTGCCGGCCGACTGCCGGGCGCCCGCGCCCGCGCCCGCGCTCGCGGCCGGGGCCGTGGTCGCGTAGGTCGCGTGGGTGGTCAGCAGGGTGTCGACGGCGATGACGGCGACGGCGACCAGGAGGAGGCCGATGCGGGAGAGGGGGGACAGCTCGATCCCGACCAGCCACCCGCCACCGGCCAGCGCCGCGACCATGCGCAGGCGACCGAGGAGCAGGGGCAGCAGGGAGAGCACGAAGGCGAAGCGGGCGTCGACGGTAATCACGCGGCCACCGCCTTCGGGAAGGTGACCCGGGCCCGGCGGTTGGACAGGGCCGCGACGTTCTTGGTGAGGCTGCGGTAGTACCGGACGTTCTCCTCGTCGAGCTCCGAGCCGACCGGGTCGGTGAGGTCCTCGACGAACTCCGCGAAGTCCTTCAGGTCCTGCGGCCCCGGGACGAAGACCTTCGGGGCCGGCGCCTGCACGGCCTGGTCGAAGCCCATCGCGACCTCGGCGAACTCGGCGGCGGTAACGATCCTCTGACCAGCAACGATGGTGTTCATGTGGGTCGTGTTCCTCTCGTTGGGACGGCCCCAGCGGCTCTCTCGGTGGTCCTGGCAGATCTCCCGAGAGGGCCGTTTTCATCGGGCCCATAGCGGTTCAGACATGGCTGTGCCGTGACGCTTCGTGAGAGTTCCTCACTTAGCGCTGCCTGCCGCAATGACATTCCCAGGATTGCGGAAGCCTGTCAATCACTCCTGCCCCAATAATCCTGGGAGTGTGCCCCTCTGTGAATCAATCCCGGGACTATGGTTCACTGGGTCCCGTCGACAACGGAGGAGATCACCGGACATGCCACCGAAGTGGAAGGCGCTCGCGGACGAGATCGCTGCGCAAATTCGCAGCGGCGAGTACTCACCCGGCGACCGCCTGCCCAAGATTGAGGAGCTGGCGGCAGCGGGCAAGGGCTCTAAAACCACAGTTCACGCCGCCTACAAGGCTCTTGAGGCAGACGGTCTTGTCATCTCTTCTCGTGGCCATGGAACCGTCGTCCGGGAGCGTGGGACGCTCGCGACGGCTGCCGAGCGGGAGGAACGCAGCAAGCTCACTGGGTCGTCTTGGCGCGCGGGCGAACGGTCCGACTCCCACATGGCCGGACTTGTCGCGGCCCCGCAGGACGTAGCAGAGGCCCTTCAGATCACCCCTGGCGAGTCAGTGCTCCGCCGCTCTCGTACGTACCGCGAGGAGGACACTGGCGCCGTCATCTCCCACTCCACCTCCTGGATCCCCGCAGCCCTCTCCGACGAGCTGCCCGAGCTCCTCATGGGCAAGCGCCTCAGCGGGGGCACCTCCATCGACCTAATCACTCGCCATACAGGACGCCCCGTCACCCAGCGGTTCAGTTCCATGTGGGCTCGGCTCACAACCCCGGCCGATGCCAGGCTCCTTGAGATCCCCGAGGACACCCAAGCTGCCGTCATCGTCATGACCGTCCGAGTCATCGACAGCAGCGGCATGACCATCGAGTTCGGCGTCGACGTGGGAGGCCCCGGTCGCCGCTGGACGAAGGAGGAGTCAGCCCGGTGATTCCCATGCTCCTCGACGACACCCTGGTCCATGTCGCCGAAGACCATCTCGACAGCCTTCTCGCTGCTCAACGTCTCGGCTCACTACCTCCAAGCGGAAAGACGGAGATCACTCGGATCATGCGAACGCTCGCGGGCCGGGGTCCCATAACCCAGCTCATCCTCATGGCCGGCCTACCCGGCTCCGGCAAAACCCAACTCGCCCGACACCTTGAAGCCCACGGCTTCCTTCGAGTCAGCCCGGACGAACAGGTCTGGCGCACTCATGGCCACTACGGGCGCGACTTCCCCAGAGGCCAGTACAGGATCCGGGAGCGCCCCATCCTTGAGCAGCTCGAAGCCGAGGTCCGTGACGCCCTGGCCTCTGGCCGCGACGTCGTCATGGACCACGGCTTCTGGACGGCAAACGAACGCAAGGAATGGCGCCGAATCGGCGAGGAAGCGGGAGCCGCTGTCACCCTGGTCTACCTGCCCGCCACCCATGACGAACTGTGGGAGCGGATCAGGGAGCGCAACCAGCAGACCTACGACGACCCCAACGCCATGTACTTCAGCGAGGACGACCTGCGGCGTCACGGTTCTCGCTTCGAAAGCCCCGGCGAAGACGAACCCCACCTCACCTACACCGGCGACCTCGACCCCCTCATACGAGTCGTGCTCAGCCCAGGGACTCCATAGCTCCACAACCGCAAGATCCCATTTCAGGACTCATCTGGCAGACCGGACTTTACGAGCTGCCCGATATGGCGATCAAGCGGCAGGATTGGCCCCGTAAACGCGAAAGGCGCCCCGGCCAGGGCGCCTAAGCGGTACTGCAAGGCCGGGTTACCAGCCCGGCGAAGTTCGAGCGATGGGACCGCTCTCTCATGAGAGTACGAGACTTTTCCCGCCCAGCGCCACATGCGCTGAGCCACAATACGGATGGATTCCGGACTCTTCGGGCCCAACTGCTCGCGTCCGCGTTGCACTACGCGGGACGCGGCATGTACGTCCACCCGCTACTCGTCGGCGACAAGGCACCCCTCTGGTCAAGCTGGGAGACCCGCGCGACGCGCGACCCCGAGCTGATCGAGCGGACCTGGTCGCGTGCGCCCTTCAACATCGGCGTCGCCTGCGGTCCCTCCGGATTGATCGCGGTCGACCTCGACATCCCTCACGAAGACGACTCGCCCCCGCCCGCCGAGTTCGCCGAGGCCGGGGTCGTCGACGGCAGCACCATGTTCGCCGCGCTCGTCGAGCGCATCCCCGGTGCCGAGATCGCAGCGACCATGACCGTGCGGACCCCGAGCGGGGGGCGCCACCTCATCTACCGAGCCCCGGCCGATCTCCAAGTCCGCAACACCGCTCGGACCATCGGCTGGCAGATCGACACTCGCGCTGCCGGTGGCTATGTGGTGGGGATCGGCTCCGTTGTCGGCGGCAAGTCGTATGTCCTGGAGAACGGCATCGCCGAGCCTGCGGTACTGCCGGACTGGCTGCTGACCCTGATCACCACATCGCCAGAGCCACCCAAAGCGGGGGAGCGTGTGGGTCGGGCTGAGATCGAGGCCCGACTGCAGGCCCTGAGCAGCGGCGGCACCCGCGAGGAGCGGTGGGCGATCGGCATCCTGCGCTCCGAGTGCAGTGAGCTTGCGTCGATGACCCCGAACTCTGGGCGCAACGACCGGCTCAACAAGGCGGCGTACCGCGCGGGGCAGCTCGTCGCCGCCGGCCTCCTGGACCAGGCCGTCGCTGAGGAGGAACTGACCGCGGCCGCGACGGCGGCCGGGCTCGGCACCGAGTACGCGCACGAGATCGACAAGACCCGAGACTCGGGTATGCGCGCGGGTCTGAAGCGCCCGCGCTACATGCCGACCGCCCACCGTGGCGGTGCCGCATGAGAGGACAGGACGTTAACCCCTCCGAGTACGTACACATCCCCTCGGCACTGATGAAGGCCCCGGCGACGTTGGCGCGTCCCGGGGCCAGGCACCCGAGGAGTACGACTCGAATGCGTTCTGGTTCTACCTGCTCAACCGCGATTACGTCGCGCGTTACTGCCAGCTTTTCCGCTGGCGGGAATACCAGCCGGATCGGTGGTGTCGCATGAGTGTCCCGGCAGCACGCGACAACGCGCCCGACGATGACATGTGGGCTGGCTCCGCTGTCTCGACAACGACCGAGCGCCCCCGCCGGCCTCGACGCCCACGGCCCTCGAAGTCGATCCAGCACCGTGGTCAGTTGCGGATGGCTGAGCGGTTCATCGAGGAGCACGGCGACAAGCTCCGGTTCGTCCACGGCCTGGGCTGGCACGAGTGGGACGGCGCCCGCTGGCTCCTCGACGAGCAGCGCGTCGACATGGCGTACGCCGTGCAGACGGTGAAGTCAGCGCTGCAGGCCCTGGAGGACATGAGCGGTGACGAGCGCGACGACCTGTACAAGGACGTCCGCAGATCCGAGTCCGCCTCCGGCCTGGAGGGACTGCTGAAGATTGCTTCGTCCTTGAAGCCGATCACCACGGCCTCCAAGGCCCTGGACGCGGACCCGTTCAAGTTCAACACCCCGGAGGGCACGGTCCACCTCACTGAGGGCACCGTCGACCCGTGTGCGCGCGAGGACCTGATCACCAAGGTCGCGGGTGCCGCGATGCCAGAGGAGGAGGACGGTGAGGTCGCTGGCGCCCAGGAGTGGGAACAGTTCCTCGAACGCATCCTCCCGGACGCTGAGGTACGGGCCTTCGTCCAGCGCCTGTTCGGGTACGCGATGCTCGGGAAGGTCACCGAGCACGTCATGCCGATCTTCACCGGCACCGGCGCAAACGGTAAGGGCACGCTGCGCGACGCCCTGATGGCGGCCTTCGGGGACTACGCGATCGAGGTGGACCCGGCGATCCTCATGGAGTCGAAGCACGAACGGCACGGCGCCTTCAAGATGCGGCTGCGGGGCGCCCGGCTGACGTTCTGCTCCGAGACGGAGAAGGGCAAGCGGTTCGCCGAGGCCACCATGAAACGTCTGGTCGGTGGTGACCCGATCGAGGCGAACCTCATGCACAAGAACCCGATCACCTTCGACCCGTCGCACACCCTCATCATGCTGACGAACCACCTGCCGCTCGTCTCCGGCGACGATCCGGCCGTGTGGCGGCGCATCCTGGTGGTCCCGTTCGACGTGGTGATCCCGGAGGAGGAGCGCGACGGCGGACTGCCCGACCGGCTGAAGAAGGCCGCTCCCGCAGTCCTGGAGTGGGCATACGAGGGCTGGCACGAGTACATGGAGAAGGGGCTCGCGCCACCGGAGATCGTCCGCATCAAGACCCAGGAGTACCAGGCGTCCAGCGACGTCCTCGGCAGGTTCGTCGACGAGCGCACCATCGCGTCACCGCACGCAGTCGTATCCGCGCGCGAGCTGTTCAACGCATGGACCAGCTGGTGCCACGCGAGCGGCGAGCAAGCCTGCAGTGAGGTCGAGTTCGCCAAATCGATGACGGCCCGGGGGTGGGAGAAGAAGCGCACCGGCGCGGGCTACGTCTACCGCGGGCTGATGCTCGCGGGCGACGACTCCGACGACGGCGAGTAGAGCACCAGAACCGCCCTGCACTCCAGCACCAGAACCGCCCTGCACGGGACCCCGTGCAGGGCGGTTTCGTGTAGCACCTAAAAACGCGCTGACCTGCGAAAATGTAGGGTTGTGAGGGGTTTCCCGATAATCCCCCATGGGTGCGTGCATGGAGAGTTTCGGAAAACCCCTCACAACCCTGCACACTAGTTGCGCTTGGCAACCAAAATCGGGGTCTCAGGGTGAGTCGGGTACGCGCCGTCGGCCCCGCCCCGTCGCCCGCCTTTGGGTGGCTCTCTTCAGCGAATGCCACGGATGGGCCGCAGGGGGTCGCTGAGGCTCTGTGCGGGGATGTGAGGGGCCCAGAGCGCGCTGAGCCGCCCTCACGGGGTCAGAGGGCGGCTCACGGTGTCTGAGGGGCCATGGCGCCCCTGCGGTGAGGATCAGAGAGGCAGGGCTTCGAGTGCGGCATCCCAGGGATATGCGTCGAGGTCTCCGTGGCGTGGTCGGTGTGGAACGAACCCAGGCTCACCGAGAAGTACCTTCACCCCGGCGTTGCGCAATTCCTGGACGCTGCGCCCGACCGCAGGGTGGCGGCCCTGAGCGTCGTTCCAGTGGGGGAGAGCGACGAGCGGCGTGCCCATCCCGATGGCCTCGGTGATCAGTCCGAGAGCGAGGGTGTCTGAGATCCCGGCCGCCCACTTCGTCGCGGTGTTACTGGTCAGGGGAGCAACCAGCATTGCGTCGGGGCTGGGGAGAGCATCGGGTTGGCTGGGGAGCTTGTACTGCCAGCGGACAGGATGCCCAGTCAGCTCCTCCAGGTCCTCGACGCCGCGCTCGGTGTCCTCACGCGCCCACCGGTACGCGGACGGAGTGAGGACTGCGCATACGTCCCAACCAGCCTTCTGGGCAGAGGCGATGGGGATGTGGAGGCGACGAGCGGGCGGGGCGGCGCAGGCGATTACGTAAAGGGTCTTGGTCACCCGGGCAGTCCACAGCGATCAGCAAGCGCCCGCAAGCGTCCTTCGGCGCTACCGGTGCCGAGGAGACGCAGGTCCTCGACCAGGTCTCGGGTGCGAGGGCGGCACTGAACCTCTTCCGGCGCCAGGCGCTCGGCCTCCAGGAGAGTGTCGACGGCGTCCGTCGTGAGCCCGGCCTGCTTCTCCCCGATGGCCTTGTCGGCGAGCAGATGAGCCCGCCGCTCGGGCGGGAGGGTGGACAGGGCCGGCGCCGGGATGCCAGCAGCGACCGCGACGGCATCGGCCCCCTCGCTGAGCTGCACGTGCGCGCCTACCCGGTACAGGGCCACGTTGGTCGGGCCGAACGACGTCCACAGTCGGTTCTGATCGCCGCCGAGGTGCCCGGCGAGATCTGCGGCCTCGTCGAGGTGATCGGGCACCCGGCGAGCAAGCGCAGCACTGTTGCGGTCGTCCGCCTCGGCGGCCGCGGCCTGGGCCATCGCCGCCTTGAGGTAGAGCATTCCGAGCACGCTCAGCCCGTCCGGGCCGCGCTGACGGAGCTCGACCTGGAGGTGGTCGGCGGCGGCGGTGACGAACGCGACGGCGTCGGCGGCCTGGCCGTGGTTGGTCATCGCGTCCGCCAGATGCCGGGCGGCGGACGCTTTGATGACGGGATCCTCCGACCGCTCGGCGGCCGCGACGGCCCGGTGGCCGGCCAGCACGGCGGTCTCGGTGTCACCCCACTTGATCAGCGCGGCCTCGGTCAGCTCCAACGAGAGAGACAACAGCCGGAACGCCTGGAGTCGCTCGTCGCCGCTGTGATGGCGCGCGGCCTGTGAGGCGTCGATGAGCAAGTCAGGAATGGAGGCGCCGAGTTGCGCGAAATGCCCAGCCTGGAAGCCGCTACGGGCGTGCACGAGCATCCGGTCCAACAGCGCGATCGGCACGGGCTCATCATCGGCGCCGCCGCAGGCCCCCGTGATCACGTCGTGCCGGTGCAACGCGCTGCGTACCGCGTCGAGTTCGCTCTGCCCCGCACAGGCCACGGCCTGGTCGTCGAGGAGCCGTTCCAGGGTGATGCCCAGCTTGGAGGCGGCGAGCAGCATCACCGAAAACTGGGGATCGCGCTGCACGCGCCCGGCCTCAACCTCTTCGACCCACCGAACCGACTTGCCCATCAGCGACGCGAAGTGAGCCCGGGTCATCTTCCGGCGCCCACGCCAGTACGAGATCCGCCTGCCGAACTGGAAGCTGTTCATGGTCATCTCCGACCGGAGCCACAACCCACAGGATTCCTGTGGTCTGCCTTCGGTCTACCGCATCTAGCTTGCGGCTATGGCCAAGTCCAAGAAGCCCGTCACCCCAACGTGGGGTGGCCTGCTTGACCCCGGTACCCCGACCTTCAACGACCTGCGCAATGCAGGCCCGGGATCCACCCGGCTCGTGCAGTGCGGCGGCGGCCGGGAGGCGGTCGTCATCGCTCCGCTGCAGCGTGGCCTCGCCGCCCTCGATGAACTCGGGCTACCGGTCGAGGACGGGTACTCAGTGCTCGCCGACTACATCCGCCAGGAGCTGATCGTCCTGACCGAGGGCGGCACCGCGCCCGACTGGGATCAGACCCAGGGCGTACGGATCCTCTCCGACGCCTGGCTGCTGGTCCCGCAGCCTGGCGCTGATGGCTCACTTGCCGCGGCCTGGCTCAGCCGGCCGGAAACGGCGGCAGGCACCCACTACATCTGGGTTAAGGCCGACGGCCAGCCCAGCCTGGGCAACGTCCCGGTGACGATCTGTCCCGCCGACCTGCGCGACGCGCTCACCGCCGTCGACGCGCCGATCGTGCCCACCTGAACCCCGCCGCCCGGTGCCTCCCCCCTGTAGGCCCGGGAGACGGATCGTGGCCCCCGGCGCCTCCACAGTCGCCGCCGGGGGCCACGGTGACACCGCGTAATATCTAGCTAGATATTACGTATCTACGCAGGTCAAAGCCGGTGTCTGGGCGGGTATCGAAGATGAAAATGCCCGCTTTCCTGCTGGCGGGAAAGCGGGCGGGAATGCCGGTGATGCTGTCACCAGGGTGGTTCAGGCGGCCCGGTCCGAGGATGAGCCAGCGCGGTGTAGCAGGGACTGCACACCGGCAGAGGCCCCCGTGACTCCTCGGCAGTCTCGACCCGGATCAACAGACCGGGCTCCGCAGCCGCGGCGCACCCGGTGGCCCCCGGTGCGTGATGAAAGATCGCGCACAGGCAGCGACAGCCGCCCGGCCGATGCTGCTGCCATTCGAGCAGCACCGGCAACGACACCGTGAGGACCGGCGGGTTGGTCACGCGGCGCCCGGCCCCTCGGCGGGGACCTTGCCCGGGTCCTCGATCTTCAGCCGCCGGAAGTACGCGGTCAGTGCCTCTTCGACGATGGTCTGCGGGTTCTTCCCGGTGTCCTCGACGGCCTTGGTCAGCATCCGATCAAGCTCCGGGAGGATCCGTGTGCTGAGCGGCTTGCGATCGGGGCCCTTCGGCCGGCCCCGGCGAAGCGTCGGGGTGCGGGTAGGGGCAGCCTTGCGCTTAGGAGCCCGTGGCTCCTCGTGCTCTTTCTCGTCGGCTTTGACGCCAACGTTTCCGCTGGCGGGATTGCTGGCGTTGCCGCTGTCACCATTCCAGCTTGCGGGGTTGTCCCAGTCCGGCTCTTTCGAGCCGGACATGTCGGCAGGGTCCTTCTCCTGGGTCTGACGGATCTCCTTGTCGGACTCCGCGGCCTGGTCCAGGAACGACGGCATCAGAGCTTCTCCTTCAGGTCCGGCAGGGTGTGGTCGAGGACTTCGCGGTATGCGCCCACCAGGTACTTGGCCTCGCGCCCGGGGGCTTTGGTGATGGGCATGGACCCGGTCCTGCAGACTTCGCGCACGGCGTAGTCGTTCAACCTGGTCGACAGCAGGAGGCCGCTGTAGCGCTCCTCCAGGCGCTTCTCCCAGAGCTGGTGCACGCCCGTGTACTTCTTGCCGGTTGGCACGATGCTGCGCACGATTCCGCAGACCTGCAGACCCTCGTTCACACCGCCCGGATTGGTGACGTGCTCGATGGTGCTCAGGGCTTCACGGACACCGAGGTACCCGTCCTTCTTGAGGGTCGCGGGCAGCACGACCTTCTGAGAGGCGATGAGGGCAGAGCCGACGAGCTTCCCGCCCGGCCGGGGAGGGACGTCGATGAAGAACACGTCCACCATCTCGCGCAGGCCCCACAGAGCCCGCTTCAGCCGGTACTCCATGCCTGTCGTTCCGTCGTTTTCCCGGTTGGCGAGCTGGCGGACGCCAGGCAGGACCCAGGAGTTGGACGGCCAGTGCTTGCCCGCCCGGGTCAGCGTCTCGACGGCGATCTGCGCAGGGTCGCGCGGGGGCTTCTCGGGATCGACGAAGTAGATGTCGTTCACCGTCTTCTTGGGTGCGGTGACTCCCATCTCGTCGGTGAGCGTGGCACGCGGGTCCAGGTCGACGCCGGCGACCCGCAGGCCCATCTCGGCAGCGACAGCGATCAAGCCCGATGTCAGGCTCGTCTTTCCGACCCCACCCTTCTCGCTGACCTGCGAGACGATATCCGGTTCGGCCACTGGGTCCTCCTTCCTGTTCAGGTAAGCGAAGCCTGCCGATTCGGCTGGACTCTCGCAAGCCAACCCGCATGCAATGCGGCGAGTGATACCGCAAGCGGAAAAGGCAGCATTGCCGCTGGTAGTCTCCGCATAATATCTAGCTAGATAGTCCGCCTTCTCCCTAGTGAAACGGCCCAGGATCCTTCAGCGGATAGCGCGCTTGACGGCGCTGCGGACGACGTCGCCGGTCGTTACAATCTGCTCCTGCAGAGTGGCCTTCTCCAGGATCGCGTCGGCGCTCGGGCGGGGCGCGAAGGCGGCACAGAACAGGTCGAGCATGGTGACCGCGCCCCGGCGCTCCGCCTCGCGCATGATGACCACAGGTCCGTCCCCCCACAGATCCTGCCACTCGATGAGGGCCTTCACCGCGGGCTCCGACTCCCAGTAGCAGGCGCGCACGAGCTGTTCTCCCAGGTCGCTGGGGAGCTTCACGTACATCCGGTGGGTCAGGGTCGTCTTGTCGAATCGGCTCTTGCCGTAGTGGCGCGGCCCGGTCCCCACCGGCCTGCCCGGCGCGCGCATCTCGTCGGCGGGCACCGGCTCGTAGGTGCCGCTCATTTTCCGGCGCTTGAGCTCCTCGCGTACCGCCCTCGCGACGACAAGCTCCTTGGTGCCGGCCAGCTTGCCCTTCGCGCGCATCGCGGCGAACTCCGTGCGGATCAGCTTGCGGACCTCCCGGGCGGCCTTGCCCCGAAGGAACCGCAGCCCCATGTCCTCGCGCCGCTTCTCCAGCCACTTCTCCTCGGCGTCCAAGCCGGTCTTGACCACCTCGTTCAAGGCGATGAGGTCGGCTTCCTCCAGCGCGATCACGAAGGGAATGTGCGACATGGCGCGGAGTCTAGCTAGATATCCCGTCCGGCGAGACGCTTCTGGCGGCGTTCCCACGCACGCGCGGCATTCCTTCCCGCTGCCGAATTAGCTAGCATTCTCGCAAGCGAAAAACTGATCAAACAAGCTAGATTTCCCGTTCCTAAACGCGCAGGTCAACCCACGTTTTAGGGTTGTTGCAGGAGTCCATACGTGCCCTTATCTTCGAGCCAAGCAAGCCGCGCCAAGGAGGCCGCAGTGTCGTACGTTCCCGCGCTCCCCGACGTCACCCGCTACACCTGGTGGGGTGACGTCCCCGAGGGGCTGTTCACCAAGACCGATCTCGCCCGGCAAGGCTTCAAGCCCGGCTCCGCACCGGTCGGCCAGGTCCTCTACCACGGCAACTGCTACGCCCCGCTGTACGAGGCGGACAAGGCGGTGCCGAAGAGGACCTGCTCGCTCGCGCAACGCGCTGTCCTCGACCGCGCCCGCGCCCTGCAGCACGAGTGCCGGCGCTGCGGCGTACGCCGCGACTATCCGCTGGGACGCGGCCGGTGGTGCGAACCGTGCAGCTACGCCGTGGCGGCCTACACGATCCACGACCGCGCGCAGCAGCACGCCCGGCAGCTCCTCGCCGACGAGGACGCCGTGCTCCTGGTCGTCGCCGACGTACCCGAGGCCCCCGGCCCGATGGGCCCGGCGACTGTCGCCGTCGTCACCCTCCAGGACGGCCGCGTCCTCTACGCCGCAGAGGCCGGACAGCACGGCAGCTCTCAGCGCACCGCCGTCGTCGACCACCTCGATGCGGGGGGCGAGGAACATCGGAACGAAAACCGGCGCTAAGCCCTCGTCGTCCCTGGTCGGCGGCTGACGGGATGTCGGTCGCGTGACGGGTGTGAAGTTGTCCCACGGATAACGCCCTATTATCTGCGGGAGCTTGGTTCGTCACCTGCGGTGACGTTCTCCGGGCCGTACGTGAAGCGGCCCTGTTATCCGTGGCAAGGGGGAAGCGGTGCCCACCGTGGTGCAACTGCCGGCCGGGAAGGCGTTGACCGTCCGCGCGGCGGCGGACGCCTTCCTCGACTCGCTGCGCAATCCGAACACGGTCCGCAGCTACGGAGTCGGCGTCGGCAAGACCGCCCAGCGGATCGGGGAGGCCCGCCCGCTGGGGTCGGTCGCGGACGACGAGATCGGCGAGGCCCTGGAACTGCTGTGGGGCACTGCGGCGGTCAACACCTGGAACGCCCGCCGGGCGGCGGTGCTGTCCTGGCTGGGCTGGTGCGAGTCGTACGGCTACGACGGCCCGGCGGTCCCGGCTTGGACGAAGCGGCTGGCGGTGCCGGACTCCGAGACCCCGGCCCGATCGAAGATGGCCGTGGACCGACTCATCGCCCGCCGCGATGTCCACCTGCGGGAGAAGACGCTGTGGCGGATGCTCTACGAGACCGCCGCCCGCGCGGAGGAGATCCTCGGCGTGAACATCGAGGACCTGGACCTCGCCGCCCGCCGCTGCCCGGTGAAGGCCAAGGGCGCCCGCAGCAAGGCCCGCCGCCGCGGTCAGGCGCGCGAGGACTTCGTGTTGGAGACCGTCTACTGGGACGCCGGAACCGCCCGTCTCCTGCCCCGTCTGCTGCGCGGCCGTGTCCGGGGGCCGGTGTTCGTCACCCATCGTCGCCCAGGCCCGGGGAAGGTGGTCAGCCCGCGCGACGTGTGCCCGGAAACCGGTCTGGCCCGCCTCTCCTACGGCCAGGCCCGCGCCCTGCTCGACGAGCACACCGCCGTGCGTGGGCCGGGGACAGGCTGGGACATGCACGAGTACCGTCATTCCGCCCTGACCCACCTGGGCGAGCAGGGTGCCTCCCTGCTGATGCTGATGGCGAAGTCGAGGCACAAGAAGCCGGAGAACGTCCGCCGCTACTTCAAGCCGTCCCCCGAGGCGATCTCGGAGTTGACCAGTCTGCTCGCACCTGGCGACAGCCGTCGGTGAATGTGCGGTGCTGCCGAGACCGGTGCGTATCCACGTCCGCGTCTCCCCCGTCCGATGCGGGTCGTGGTGGGACTGGGGCACTTGCTATAATCCACGAGTCGGCCTTCGGCGACCCTGGTTGGGTGCGCGCGAAGGCTTTTTT
>NZ_JBSGZN010000064.1:0-41102 GCF_053611025.1 Streptomyces sp. NPDC054842 | reverse complement strand
GGCCTTCCCCCACCGATGGGGGAAGGCCCGCGCAGAATATGGGGGCCACTTCCCCATGTGGGGGTCGCGGGGGGTCTGCGACCTTCTTCCTGTGACTGAGACCGCCAGCCTCCCGACTCCCCGGAGCGCCGGCCTGCCACTCGCCTGGTGGGCTCCGGCGCTGTCCCTCGCGGAACGGCTCGCCGCCCCCGGACTCCCGGCGGCGCCCGCCGCCTCCCCGGCCGAGCGCGCCCCCTGGGCCGCCGGTGACGCGGAGGGCTTCGCGCTGCGGCTGGCCCACCTCGGAGTGGACGGCGCCACGGCGGCGGCTCTGGCGGCGGAGCCCGCCGAGCGGCTGGCCGCCCGAGCGGTGAAGCCCCGCTGGGCCGCCTACGCGGAAGCGGTCCTGGACGCACACGCCGACGAGCTTGCGGATTTCACGGACCCGGCGGAAGCGCCGGAGGCGGGTGAGGGACCCGACGCCTTCGCACCGGTCGTACGTCCGGTCGTCGCCGCCGCCTCCGCCCGGTTCGCCGAGCTGCGGCCCGCCGGCCCGGCGGCCGAACGAGCCGTCTGGAGGGGGGCGTTCGAGCGGCGGCTGACCCACCAGCTCGTCCGGCAGGCCGCCCGCACCCTGGTCCACGAACTCGGTGCGGCCCGGCGCGCCGGACACCTCACCGGGGCGGGCCCCCGCGAGCGGTTCGCCTCCTTCGTCGCCGCCACCGGCACCCGCCGCGGTCTGGGCGAGCTGTTCGCCGCCTACCCGGTGCTCGCCCGGATGCTCGCGCAGACCGCGCTGGACGCCACGGAGGCGATGACCGAACTCGTGACGCGCTTCGAGACCGACCGGGCCGCCCTGGCCACCGCGCTCCTCGGCAGCCGGTCCCCGGGGACACTCACCCGCGTCGACCTGGGCCGCGGCGACGCCCACCAGGGCAACCGGTCCGTGGCCGTCCTGCGCTTCGAGAGCGGCGACCGCCTGGTCTACAAGCCCCGGCCGCTCGGCCAGCACGCCCTGCTCGACGACCTGGTGACGTGGCTCAACGCCAAGGTGCCCGGACTCGCCCTGCGCACCCCGCGGAGTCTGCGCCGGACGACGTACGGATGGCTGGAGTTCGTGGAGCACCGCTGGTGCCGGTCGGTCACCGAGACCGACGCGTTCTACCGGCGCCAGGGAGCCCTGCTGGCCCTGCTCTACGCGGTGGACGGCGCCGACATGCACTACGAGAACGTCATCGCCTGCGGCGACCAGCCGGTCCTGGTGGACGCCGAGACCCTGCTCCACACCGGGCTTCCGCAGCCCATGACGGCCGGCGCCGACCCGGCCGCCGACGCCCTGCACGCCTCCGTGCACCGCACCTGCCTGCTGCCGCACCTGCTCATCGGCGAACACGGGGCGCTCGACATCTCCGCGCTCGGCCGGTCCACCGACGGCACCTTCCCCAGCGAGGGCCTGCGCTGGGAGAACAGCGGTCGGGACACCATGCGGGCCGTGCGCGCCCCCCTGCCGAGCCCGGCCGCCCAGAACCAGCCGCTGCCCGCCGGCCGCCCCCTGAAGGACGCCGACCACCGGGCCGCCCTGCTGGAGGGTTTCCGTACTGCGTACGCGGCCATCGCCGCCCACGGCGGTGAACTGCTCGGCGACGAGGGCCCGCTGGCCTCCGGCGCCGGCAGCGCGGCCCGCCTCATCGCTCGCTCCACCCGCCTGTACGCGACCCTGCTGGAGGAGTCCGCGCACCCCTCCCTGCTCGGCGACGCGCTCGCGCGGGAGAGCGTGTTCGCGGTGCTGTGGACCGAGTCCGAGCACGACGAGGTACGCGGTCGGCTCATCGAGCACGAGACGGCGGACCTGTGGCGCGGCGACGTGCCCCTGTTCGTGCACCGGCCGTCCGGTACGGGGGTCCGGGCGGCCGACGGAACGTGGCTGGCGGACGTGCTGCCGGTGGCGAGTCTGGAGGCGGTGCGCGGGAAGATCGCGCGCATGGACGAGGTCGACTGCCGCGACCAGGAGTGGATCATCTCGGCCACGCTGGCGGCACGCGGCACCGGTTCCCCCCTGGACGGCCCCCGGTCCGAGCTGACGGTGGCGCCGGTACCGGCCGTCGTGCCCGACGCGGGGCGGCTGCTGTCCGCCGCGTGCGGTGTCGCCGACGAGATCGCGGCCCGGGCGGTGCGGGACGGCGACCGGACCAACTGGCTCGGTCTGGAACGGGTGTCCGGCCCGCACTGGGCGGTGCTGCCGATGGGCGCCGGACTCGCGCAGGGGTACTGCGGGGTCGCGTTGTTCCTGGCGCACACGGACGCGCTGACCGGAGCAGGACGCTACGCCGCGCTCGCCCGCGAGGCGGTCCGGCCGCTGCCGGCCCTGCTGAAGGCCCTGGCCGGCGACCCCGAGCTGAGCGCGGCCGCCGGACCCGGCGCCTACGACGGACTCGGCGGCATCACGTACGCCCTGGTCCGGCTGTCGGCGCTGCTCGGCGAGAACCTTGCGGACTGCCTGCCGGACGCGCTCACCGCGCTCGGCCACGCCATCGCGGCCTGCGACGTCCCGGGGCTGGCCGGCGGCACGGCCGGGGCACTGGCCGCCGCCGTCGCGGTGCACGAGGCGACCGGCGATGCGGCGGCGCTGCGACTGGCGGACACCGCCGCGGACCGGCTGCTGACGACGGTCCACGCAGCCGGAACCGCCCTGTCGGCAGAGGCCACCACCGGGGCGGACGCGGTCCGGGCGGGCACGTGGCCCGGCCCGGAGACCGCGGTCGGCACCGGCGGCATCGGCCCGGACACCGCCGCGAGGACCGGAGGCGCCGAACGCACGGACCACACGACGGAGTTCGGCCTGCCGGAGGGCTCCGCGTACGACACCGCGGCGCTCGGCGGCCACGCCGGATTCGCGGACGGCGCCGCGGGGATCGGGTGGGCGCTGCTGCGGTACGCCGCCGTCCGGCCCGCACGCGCCGCCCGGCACACGGCGGCCGCGCACGCCCTGCTGCACGCCGCGCTCCGGGACACGGGAGCCGCCGAGGCCGACACCTCGTGGGCCGGTGGTCTCGCCGGGGCGGCGGCCGCCGCCGCCCACCTCCCCCCGCCGGCGGGCCTGCCCCGGCCGGCCGGCCGGCTGGCGGACGCCGAGGTACGCCCGGACCTGAGCCTCGGGCAGGGCACCCTCGGCACGCTGGAGGCGCTGACCGTCCTCGCCGGACTCGGCGACGCGATGGCCGCCGCGGCACTGAGCCGGCGCACCGGCCAGGTGCTCGCCCTCGTCGAGGCGCAGAGCCACCGATGCGCCACCCCCGACCACGTTCCCTCCCCCGGGCTGCTGACCGGACTGTCCGGCATCGGCTACGGACTGCTCCGCCTGGCCCACCCCGAAACCGTGCCGTCCGTCCTGCTCCTGGGACATCCCGGCCACTGACCGACCACGCTCTCCCGCCCGACCGCACCACGACCCGGCTCCACCTTCACAGCGTGCGCACCGCACGCGGACTCCAAAGGGGATCACCGTCATGGACAAGCACCTCGCCACCACCGCCGCCGACGTCACCGAGACCGCCGCCGACGAGCAGGACGCGGCGGGCGGCATCACGCTCAGGGGCCGCAACCGTGCCTGCGCCCGTGCCCGCGTGCTGGCCGGGATGGTACTGACCAGCGGCGTCGTCATCACGCTGAGCACCCTGGACACCTCGGTCTCCGCCCCGAACTAAGCGTCCGCCAGTTCTGGTACACCGCGCGAGGGCGCGGGCCCGTCGACCGGGCCCGCGCCCTCGGGTTTCCCCGCCCGGTGGCGCGGGCAGGGCACAAGCGGTCCGGAGAGGGCGACCTGCCCCAGATCCCAATATTCCGATTATCATCTCCGTCCATGCGTTCCCATGCGCCATCCCTGGTCGGTCGGGACCCCCAAATCGCCCTGCTCGAACGTGCCTTGACCGAGGCGAGGCAGGGACGCGGCGGTGTCGTCTTCCTGGTCGGCGAGGCCGGCGTCGGCAAGTCACGCCTCGCGGCGGAGGCCGTGGGCCGGGCACTGGACTCCGGTATGCGTGTACTGCGCGGGCGCAGCAGCACCACGGGCCCGGCCGTGCCGTTCCGCCCCCTGACCGAGGCGCTGATGACGCTGTTCCGCGGTGGCGAACCGCTGGACGACCTGCCCCTCGGCCCCTACCGGCCCGTCCTCGGGCGGCTGATCCCCGACTGGGACACCGGGGAACGCGAGAGCAGCTCCATGGTCATCCTGGGCGAGGCCGTGCTGCGCCTGCTCATCGCCGCCGGGCGCGGAGAGGGTCAGCTCCTGCTCCTTGAGGACCTGCACGACGCCGACCCCGAGACGCTCGGAGTCCTGGAGTACCTGGTGGACAACCTGGAGTACTCCCCCGTACTCCTGCTGGCCACCGTCCGCACGGACTTCAGTGAGGCGCTGGACCTCGCCCAGTCCGCCCGCCGCCGCGGCGCCGCGGCGCTCGTCGATCTGCCCCCGCTGACCCGGCCCCAGGTGCACGGCATGATCGCCGCCCAGCTCGGCGCGGAGCGCCCGGACGACGTGCCCGAAGCGGTCCTGCAGCGGCTGTGGGAGGACAGCGCGGGCAGCCCATACCTGATCGAGGAACTGCTGCAGTCCATGATCGGGGCCGGGACCCTGGTGCAGGGCCCGGACGGCTGGCGCGCGGTCGGCGACCTGCGAAGTGACGTTTCCTCGACACTGGCGCGCGGCATCCTGCGCCGCATCGACCGGCTCGGCGCGCAGGGCCTGACTCTGCTGTCCGCCGCCGCCGTCCTCGGCCGGCGTTTCTCCCTCACCGTGCTCCAGCGCATGACCGGCGTCGAGGACCGCGCCCTGCTCAGCCATCTGCACGCGGGCGTGGCCGCGCGGCTGGTCATCCCGGACGAGCCGGCTCCGGACTGGTACTCCTTCCGGCACTCCCTCACCGTGGAGGCGCTGTTCACGCAGATGACGCCGGGCCAGCGCGCGGATCTGGCCCGCCGGGGCGCGGAGGCCGTGGAGGAACTGCACCCCGGCCTCGACAGCGACTGGTGCGCACTCGCGGCCGGGCTGCGGTGCGAGGCCGGGGACCGCGTCGAGGCCGGGCTGCTGTTCGCGAACGCCGGCGGCCGGGCCCTGGCGGCGGGCGCGCTCGGCTCCGCCGTGACCCTGCTCAGCCGCGCGGAGAGCCTGCTGGCCGACGGCGGCGATCCGCAGGCGCGGGCCGCGGTGCTGGAGAACCTGCTGCCGGCCCTCGCGGAGGCGGGCGACTTCGCCCGCGCCTTCGACCTGGCCGAGGACCTGCACGCGCTCAGCGGCTCCGGGCTGAGCCTCGCCCGGCTGGCCACCCTGCACACCCGGCTGGCCAAGGTGGCCCACACGGCGGGCCGTTGGAGCGACGGCAACCGCCAGATCGTCCGCGCCCGCGAAGTGCTGGCGAGCGCGCCGGACGAGGCCGCGGCCGCCGCCGTCGACGTCACGGCCGCTTATCTGGCCCTCGACACCCCGGGGCCGGACCGCACCCGGCACGCGGAGAAACTGGCCCGCTCGGCCGCCGACGCCGCGGAACGGTACGGACTGCCCGTCGTCGCCTGCCAGGCCAGCGAGCTGCTCGCCACCGTGGCCCGCGAACGGGACCCGCAGGAATCGCGGGCGATGCTCGAACAGGCCCTCGCCACCGCGGAACGCCACCGCCTGCCGTTGCAGCGCATGTACGCGGCCACCCGCATGGGCGGCAACGCGTGGCTCGCCGACGCAGACACCGCGGGCCTGCTGGCGGCCCGCGAGGAGGCGCTGCGCCTCGGCTCCGTGAACATCGTGCACACCGTGGACGGCATCCTCGTCCTGGACGCGGTGCTGCGCGGCGACTACGAGGCGGCCCGGTCGGCCGCCGCCGAGTGCCTGGCCGTGGTACGCCGCCTGCGCCTGGCGCCCGCCGTGCGCTACGTCCTCATGGCGCAGGCCGCTCTGGAGGCACACCGCGGGGACCGTACGGCCATGGAGGCAGCGCTCGCCGCGTTCACCGAGTGGGACGGTGCCGGCTCGCAGGAGGAACCGCTGAGCCTCGGTCTGGCCCGCGCTTTCTGCGCTCTGCTGGAGGAGGACCGCGAACTGGCCCGCGCCGAGCTGCGGGCGGTCCTCGCCCTGGAGGCGGACAACCCGTCCACCTACCATCTCAGCGGCACCCACGGCCTGGTCCTGCTGCTGGACGTGCTCGCAGGGGACGCCGACCGGGCCCGGCACGAGGAGATCACCGCCACCGCCGTCGCCCGGATGCGCTGGAACCGGCAGTTCGTGCTGCTCGCCGACGCCGTGCTGCTCGGCCGGGAGGGCGCCGGCACGCGGGCGGCGGCCGCGGTGGAGTCGGCGCTGGCGGCCGCCGAGCCGTACCCGCTGGCCCAGCACCTCGGCCTGCGGCTGATCGCCGACGCGGCGCACCAGGACGGCTGGGGCGACCCGGTGAGCTGGCTGCGGCGCGCCGAACACCACTTCCACGAGCGGGACACCGGGGCCGTGGCGGGTGCCTGCCGGGCCGCGCTGCGCCGGCTCGGCGCTCCCGTGCACCAGCACCGCACCGGCACCAGCGGTATCCCCGACCAGCTGCGCGCCCAGGGAGTGACCGTCCGGGAGTTCGACGTGTTCCGGCTGCTCGCCGACCGGCTGGGCAACAAGGACATCGCCGACCGGCTGTTCATCTCCCCGCGTACGGCCGAGAAGCACATCGCGAGCCTGATCACCAAGACCGGGGCGGCCAACCGGGCCGATCTGTGCGCGCGTTCGGCGGCCCTGCGGTCCTCCTGAGTCCGCGGAGAAGTCCCGCCCGCCCGCGGCACGGGCGGCGGGGCTCCCTGTGCCGTGCCTAGCGCATGTCCCGCACCGCCCGTGATCCGAGCACCGCCAGACCGGTTCCGGCGAGGACGACGGCCACCGCAGCGAACAGGGCGAGCGTGTCGATCCGGGCCAGCGCTCCGCACGCGATGAGCGACAGCGGAGCGACCGCGTAGCCGAGGACCATGTCGACGGACACGACCCGGGTGAGCACGTCCTGCGGGATGTTCCGCTGGATCCAGCTGAGCCCGAACACGCCCTGGAAACCGATGGCGAAGCCCATGGCGAGCACCGTCGCCACGACGGCCGGGGTGCTGTGCACCAGGCCCAGCACGGCCATCCCGGCGCCCAGCCAGCCCGCGAGAGCGGCCACCAGCAGGCCCACCCGGGGCCGGCCGCCGAGCGCCCCGCCGACGAGCGTCCCGAGGATCGCGCCCCCGGCGAGGGATCCGTTGAGCACGCCGAGCGTCGCCGGTCCGCCGCGCAGCACCTGGTCGGCGAGCGTGGCGAAACCGACCGTGAACGGCCCCGCGTAACAGAAGTTGACGGCCGTGTCGAGCGCGACGATCGTCCGCAGACGGGGGTCGCGGAAGGTGTACGTGACGCCCTCGCGGATGCGGGCGGCGAGCGATGTCCGCTCCTTTCCGGCACCGGTCTCGGGGCCGGTGGCCCGACGCCGGGTGCGGATGCTCGCCACGCACCAGCCGCACAGGGCGAAGCAGACGGCGTCGACGAGGAAGGCGACCGGGGCCCGGGTGACGGCGATGACGACACCGCCGACGGCCGGACCGACGACCGCGGCCGTCCTGGCGCCCGTGCCCAGCAGCGCGTTGGCCGGTGCGAGCAGCTCCTCGTCGTCCACCACGGAGGGCAGGATCGAGACGCGGGCGGGCTGGAAGAAGGCGTCGACGGCACCGAAGGCCGCGGCTGCCGCGCACAGCATCCACAGCGTCAACTGCCCGTGCAGACCGGCCAGTCCGACTCCCGCCATCAGCCCGGCCCGGGTCCAGCTGGAGGCGACCATGAGGGTGCGGGTGGACCAGGAGTCGCCCAGTGAGCCGCCCACCAGGGTGAGCAGCGCGCGGGGTACCGCCTGGAAGGCCAGGACGTAGCCGAGGGCGAGGGTGGAGCCGGTCAGTTCGAGGGTGATCCAGGAGAAGGCGACGACGCTGAAACCGTCACCGAGCAGGGACAGGGACTGCCCGAGCCACAGGAGCCGGAAGGACCGCAGGCGGGCGGGTGCCCACAGCCGGGGACCGGCGCCGGCGAGAGTGGTTGCCATGATGTGCCTTTCGTCGTACGGACGCTCTCGGCGGTCCGGTCAGTAGCGGACGGGCAGGGCGGTGAGGCTGCGGTTGAGCAGCGAGGGCTGCCAGATCTCCCCGCCGGGGTCCGCCAGGGCCAGGCCCGGGTGGTCCGTGATCAGCGTCCGGACCGCCGACACGGCGACCAACCGGGCCAGGGCGGCGCCGATGCAGAAGTGGGCGCCGAAACCGAAACCCAGGTGGGTGGCGCCGGTGCGGCGCACGTCGAACCGGCCGGGATCGGGGAAGCGGGCCGGGTCCCGGTTGGCGGCGGCGGTGACGAGGAAGATCCGGTCGCCGGAGCGCAGGGTGCTGCCGTCGAGGTCGAAGTCCCGGGCGGCCGTGCGGATCGACATCTTGGACGGTCCGTCCAGGCGCAGGGTCTCCTCCACGGCCCCCTGCGCCAGTTCGGGGTCCGCGCGGACGGCGGCGAGCTGGTCGGGTCGCGTGTGCAGGGCGAGGACGGTGTTCGCGATGAGGTTGCTGGTGGTCTCCCCGCCGGCGAACGCCATCTGCGTGAGCATCCCGACGAACTCCTCCTCGCTGACGGAGTCGCCCACCCGGCCCTCGCGCAGCACCTGGCTGATCAGGTCGTCGCCCGGTTCGGCCCGGCGCCTGGCGACCAGCTCCGCGAGGTAGTCCTCCAGGCTCACCAGCGCCTGCAGCGAGGCCCGGTACTCGCTCTCCTCCTGGGCGGTGCCGAGGACGAGGTCGGCGACGCGGGCGTTCCAGTACCAGAAGGACGGCGAGTCGGTGCGCGGGATGCCGAGCCAGCGGGCGAAGACCAGCGCGGGCAGCGGCTTGGCCACATCGGCCATGAGGTCCCCGGTGCGGCCGGGCACGGCCTTGCGGGCGAGGACGGCGCGGGTGGCCTTCTCGGTGAAGACGCGGTAGCGGGTCACCGCGCGGGCGGCGAACGCCTCCTGGAACACCTGGCGCAGTCTGCGGTGCTGGGGAGGGTCGTTGAAGACCATCCAGCGGGACAGGATCCCGAAGGCCCGCTCGGCGTCCTCCCGGGCGCCCTGCGGTACGGCGTCCATGAGAGGGCGCACCCGGTCGGCGGAGACCGCGGGCTCGCGCAGGCAGCGCATCACCTGGTCGTAGCCGGTCACGAGCCAGGCGTGGTGCATCGGGCTCCAGTGCACCGGGGCGTGCGCGCGCAGGGTGTCGAGGTGGTCGTAGGGGTCGGCGACCATGTCGGCGGAGAGCAGGTAGCGCTCGGTGAAGACGGGGGCGGCGGTGGTCATCGGGTCTCTCCCGTCTCGATGGCGGCGAGCAGTTCGGCGATGCCGGCCACCCGAGGCTCGGCCATCATCGACATGTGGTCGCCGTCGCTGATGTGCAAGGTGAGCCCGCCTCCGGCCACCTCGCGCCAGCGGGTGACGTAGGTGTCGTAGTCGACGTCCAGGCCCGGCATGGTGCGTCCCCGGGGCAGGCCGGCGGCCTCGCTGCCGACCACGAGGTGGACGTGGCCCGGGTAGGGGCGGACCTCGTAGGCGGCCAGCGCGGCGAGCAGCGAGTGCCACACTTCGATCGGCGCGTTCTCGACCAGGGCCGCCTCGGCGGGACTCATCCCGGCGCCCAGCAGGGTGGCGGTGAGTTCGGCGGTGGCCCCGTCGCGCTGCGGGGAGGGCGGCAGTTCGCGCAGCCGGTCCCGCATGCGCAGGGCTTCCCTGAGGTCCTTGGTGACGCCGTCCAGCCGGGCCCGGGCGGCCGGGTTGGGCAGGTACGGCTCGATCAGTACGAGCGGTGCGACGTCGTGGCCAGCCGCTTGCAGCTGGGTGGCCATCTCCAGGGCGATGTTGGCGCCCATGGACCAGCCGAGCAGGGCGTGCGGGCCGGCGCCGTCCCGGTCGGTGATCTCGCCGACGTAGTTGGCGGCGATGCCGGGCACGGTGCTCGGGTCGACGCCGCCGAGCAGACCGCGTGCCTGGAAGGCGTGCACGGGCCTGCCCGGCGGCAGGGCGCGGGCGAGCGGCACGAACCAGGTGGCGCTGCCGCCGGTGGGGTGCACGCACCACAGCGGCTCCCCCGTGCCTTCCCGCAGCCGTACCTCCGAGGTGACGGCGGCGGGCAGCCCGTCACCGGCCGTCCGGACGGCGTGCTCGGCGAGCTCGGCGATCGTCGGGTGCTCGATCAGGTCGCCGACCGACACCGTCAGGCCGCGTCCGCCCGCCATCAGGGAGACCCGCACGGTGGACAGGGAGCTGCCGCCGATGCGGAAGAAGTCGTCGTGGACGCCGATGCGGGACAGTCCCAGGACCTCGCGCCAGATCTCGGCGAGGATCCGCTCCGCGGCGGTGGACGGAGCGACGTACTGGCTCTCGTCACGGTCGAGTTCGGCGGCGGGCAGGGGCAGCGCCCGCTTGTCGATCTTGCCGCTGCGGTTGACGGGCATCTCGTCCAGGAAGACGAACCGGGCGGGCAGCATGTACGCGGGCAGCGAGGCCCGCAGCGCGCGGCGCAGTTCCTCGGGTGCGGGCGCCTGCGGCCCGTGGACGACGAGGTAGGCGACGAGGGCCGGTTCGCCGGGCAGGTCGGTGCGGTGCAGGACCACGGCCTGGCGGACCTCGGGCAGGCGCCTGAGCGCGTGCTCGATCTCGCCGAGTTCGATGCGGAAGCCGCGCAGTTTGACCTGCGCGTCGCGGCGGCCCAGCCACTCCACCGACCCGTCGGGCCGGTGGGCCCCGAGGTCGCCGGTGCGGCAGAGCCGTTCGCCCGGCGCGCCGTACGGGTCCGGCACGTAGGTGGCGGCGGTCAGCGCGGGCCGGCCCAGGTAGCCGCGGCCGACGGCCTGCCCGCCGAGGAAGATCTCGCCGGGTACGCCGACCGGGACGGGCTGGAGGTCGTCGTCCAGGACGTGGATGCGGGTGTTGCGGATCGGGGTGCCGATGGGCGGGGTGCCCCGGCCGGGGGTCAGCTCCGCGGCGACCGACCACACGGAGGTCTCCGTGAGGCCGTAGACGTTGTGGAAGCGCCGGCCGCGCGACCAGACGTCGGCGAGTTCGGCCGGGCAGGCCTCGCCGGCCACCTGGAGCACCTTCAGCCCGGGGAAGTCGTCCCGGCCGAGCACCGCCAGTGCGCTGGGCGGCAGCATGGCGCCGGTGACGTGGGCCTCGCGCAGGGTGCGCGCGAGGTCGGGGCCGGGACGCAGGTCCTCCTTGGGGGCGGTGACGAGCCGGCCGCCGTTGGCGAGGGACCAGGTGAGTTCGAGGATTGAGGCGTCGAAGCCGAAGGAGGCGAACTGCAGCACCCGGTCCTCGGGGGTGGGGCGCACCAGGTCGCGCTGCCCTTCGAGCATGTTGGACAGGCCGCGGTGCGGGATCGCCACGCCCTTGGGGGTGCCGGTGGAGCCGGACGTGTAGATGATGTAGGCGAGGGTGTCGGCGTCGGGCTCCCCGTCCGCTACGGCCCGGGCGCGGTCCACGGGGCCGGCCGGCGCGTCCAGGTGGATCACGGGCCCGTCGAAGGGCACCGTCCCGGTGAGCGCCCGCTGGGTCAGCAGCACCCGCATCCCGCTGTCCTCGGCCATGAACGCGAGCCTGTCGGTGGGGTGTTGTGGGTCGAGCGGCAGGAAGGCGCCGCCGGAGCGCAAGACGCCGACGGCCGCGCGCACCAGGTCGAAGCCGCGCTCGGCGCAGATGCCCACGACGGTCTCCGGCCCCACCCCGAGGCGCCGCAGCCGCCCTGCCAGTTCTTCGGCCTGCTCGTGCAGTTCGGCGTACGTCAGCCGCTCCCCGCGGTGCTCGACCGCGACCGCGTGCGGGGTACGGGCGGCGTGGGCGGCGATGTGCTCGTGGAACAGCAGCGGCGAGGAGGGAATCCGCGGGCCGCGGCCCCAGACGTCGAGGACGGTGGCACGGGCCGCGCCCCTCAGCGCGGGCCGGGTCACCCGGTCGTGCGGGCGGGCGACCATGGCCTCTAGCTCGGCGCAGTACACGTCGGCGAGTTGCTCGGCGGTGGCGGGAGCGACGAACGCCGGGTCCGCGTCGAGGGTGAAGGCGTTGACGCTCGCGTTGATGAGGAGCGGGAACATGGTCCGGGCGATCTCCAGTGAGTCGTCCCAGGAGTCGTGCGAAAGCCGGTGGAAGTTCACGTAGTTGAAGACGGCGTCGGTCAGGTTCGGCTCGGTGGGCCGCAGTCGGGCGATGCCGACCAGGGGGACCCTGCGGTGCGGCAGCATCTCCTGCTCGGCGGTGAACACGTCCCGCAGGTACGTCAGCCAGTCGCTCCGCGGGCGGGCCACGCCGAACGGCACGGTGTTCAGGAACAGTCCGCGCATCCGGTCCGCGCCGGGCACCTCGGGCCGCCCGTTGGTGACCAGGCCGATGCTGTGGCCGAGGGTGCCGTCGGCGCCGCCGTCGCGGTCGGCGAACAGGCTCATCGTGTGGTGGAAGGCCGTGATCAGCACGGTGCGGCGGGGCACTCCCGCCTCCTTGGCCAGTCTGCCGATGCCTTCGGCGAGGTGGGCGTAGGAGCGGCGGACCTCGTGCACCGGCGCCCCGCCGTCCGCGTCGACCGCGGCACGCTTGTGGAAGGTGACCGGCCGCAGGTCGGCGAGCCGCTCGCGCCAGTAGGTGAGGGACTCCTCGCTGGTGAGCGCGGCCCGCTCCAGGGCGACGTACTCGGCGAAGGGCGGCGCCGTCGGCGGCTCGGGCGCGGTGCCGTGGGCGACGGCCTGCCGGTGCAGGGCCAGCAGGTCGGCGATGAGCGAGGTCAGGCTCCAGCCGTCCAGGACGACATGGCAGTCGGTGAGGACCAGTCGCAGGTCGTGGTCGGTGACGTGGTGCAGGTGGATGCGGACCAGAGGCGCGGCGGCGAGGTCGAAGCGGCGCTCGAACTCCTGGTCCACGAACGCCTTCAGCCGCGCCCGCTGTTCCTCGCGCGGCAGTCCGCGCAGGTCGGTGTAGCCGACGGGCAGACGGGCCGCGCGGTGGACGAGCTGCAGGGGCTCTCGGTAGGAGACCAGGTCGACGGACGTGCGCAGGATCGGGTGGCCGGCGACCACCGCGTCCACGGCCGCCTGGAACGCGTCGAGGTCGAAGCCCTCCGGGACGGTGATCTTCAGGTCGGTGACGTTGTGGTAGGCGCCGCGCCGCGGGTCGGCGAGCATCTCGTGCAGCATGCCCGCCTGGAGCATGGTGAGCGGGTAGGCGTCGGCGAGTCCGTCGGGCAGGCGGCCGGCGTCGGCCGGGTCGAGCTGGGAGAAGGGGGCGACCGGGTCGGGGCTGTCGCCTGCGTCGGTGACGAGCGCGGCCAGGTCGGCCAGGGTGCGGGCCCGGAAGACGTCGGCGACGGTGAACTCCAGCCCGGCGAGGCGCCCGAGACCCACCAGACGCAGGGCCAGGATGGAATCGCCGCCCAGGTCGAAGAAGTTGTCGCCGCGGCCGACGTGCTCGACGCCCAGTACCTGGCTCCACACACCGGCCAGCACCTGCTCCCGGGGCCCCACGGGCGCCACGTGTGCCCGGGGCCCGTCCGAGACGGGCCGGACCGCCGTCAGCGCGGCCCGGTCCACCTTGCCGTTCGCGGTCAGCGGCAGCCGCTCGTGGCGGACGAACAGCGCCGGGACCATGTGGTCGGGCAGCGTCAGCCGCAGCCCCTCCCGCAGCGCGGGCGGGTCCAGGGGGCGCCCCTCGGGGGTGACGACGTGCGCGACCAGGCGTGCCGTTCCCTCGTCGCGGCGGGCCACCACGGCGGCGTCGGCGACGCCGGGCAGGGCGCGCAGGGCGGTCTCGATCTCGCCGGGCTCGATGCGGTACCCGCGGATCTTCACCTGGTGGTCGGCGCGGCCGACGTAGCCCAGCTCGCCGTCGCGCTGGACCCGCACCAGGTCGCCGGTGCGGTACATGCGGGCGCCGGGTGCCCCGAAGGGGTCGTCGAGGAAGCGTTCGGCGGTCAGCTCGGGCCGGTTCAGGTAGCCGCGGGCCACACCGCCGCCGGAGATGTACAGCTCGCCGACGCTGCCGGGCGGCACGAGCCGGCCCCAGGCGTCGAGGACGTAGCCGTGCTGGCCGGCGAGGGGGCGGCCGATCGGCGAACGGACACCGCCGTGGACGTCCGCCTCGGTGATCGTGCGGATCGTGACGTGCACGGTGGTCTCGGTGATGCCGTACATGTTCACCAGCTCAGGGCGGTGCCCGTCGGACGTGAACCAGTCGCGGTAGTCCCGTACGTCGAAGGCGTCGCCCCCGAAGACGACGGTGCGCAGGGCGAGATCGCGGAAGCCCGCGCCGGCGTCCTCCAGATGCGCCCGCAGCCCCTTGAAGGCGGCCGGGGTCTGGTTCAGGACGGTGACGCGTTCCTCGCGCAGCACCCGGTGCACGGCCGCCGGGTCGCGCACCTCGTCGGCGCCGAGCACGACGACGCGCCCGCCGCTGGTGAGCGGTCCCCACAGCTCCCACACGGAGAAGTCGAAGGCCGGCGAGTGCATCAGGGTCCACACGTCGGCGGGGCCGAAGTCGAAGTGCTGGTCGGCGGCGCCCAGCAGCCATGCCAGGTTGCCGTGGGTGATCTCGACGCCCTTGGGCCGGCCGGTGGAGCCGGAGGTGTAGATGACGTAGGCGAGGTCCTCGGACGCCGGCACGAGGTCGTCGCTCCCGGCCGGGGTGTGCGGGGCGTCCGCGTCGACCAGGACGACCTGGGCGGGCAGCCCCTCGACGGCGGCGCGGGTGGCGGTGTCGGTGACGACCCACTCGACCCCGGAGTCGGTGACGGTGAACTCGCGTCGCGCCCGGGGGTGGGAGGGGTCGAGCGGAAGGTAGGCGCCGCCGGCCCGCCAGACGGCCAGCAGCGCGGCGGCCAGGTCGGGGGTGCGGTCGAGGCAGACCCCGACGAGGGAGCCGCGGGTGACACCGGCGGCGCGCAGCCGGCTGGCCAGGGCCGAGGCGCGGGCGTCGAGCTGGGCGTAGGTGAGGGAGCGGCCCGATCCGCTCACCGCGACGGCGTGAGGCGTGCGGGAGATGTGCTCGGCCAGGCGCTCGGGGGCGGTGCGCGGGGGCCGCGCGGGGTCGTTGCCGGCGTTGGCCGGGCCTTCGGGGCCGAGCAGGTGGGCCCGCTCGCCCGGGCTGAGCGGGTCGACGGTGCTGAGCGGGGCGTCGGGGGCGGCACAGAACGCCTCCAGCAGCGTCACGGTGTGCCGGGCGAGGGCGGCGACCGAGGTCTCCTCGAACAGGTCGGGCCGGTAGACGAACGCCAGGTCGGTGCGCCCGTCGCCGTCCCGCAGGTCGAGGGTGAGGTCGAACTTGGCGGTGGTGAGGTCGATCCGGTACGGCGTCCCGTTCGTCTCCCCCAGGCCGAAGCCGGACGGTGTGGTGTCGGTGTGCGTGTAGAGCACCTGGACGAGCGGGTTGCGGGCGAGGTCGCGTTCGGGGCTGAGCGCGTCGACGACCTGCTCGAAGGGCAGCGACTGGTGGGAGAACGCCTCCAGGACCCGCTCCCGCGTGCGGGCGAGCAGGGCGGCCGGGGTCGGATCGTCGGAGAGGTCGCCGCGCAGGACGAGGGTGTTGACGAAGAAGCCGACGAGCTGCTCGGTCTCGGCCCGCTCCCGGTTGGCGACGACCGTGCCGACGGCGATGTCGCGCTGTCCGCTGTGGAAGGCCAGGGCGGCCTGGAAGGCGGCCAGCACGGTCATGTACGGGGTCGTGCCGGCGCGGCGGCCCAGCGTGGCGAGCGCGTCGGTCAGCGCGGCCGGGAGGCTCACCCGGTGGACGGCGCCGCGGTGGCCGGGGGTGTCCGGTCGGGGGTGGTCCGTGGGGAGGTCCAACGGTGTGAGGCCGGCCAGCCGGGTGCGCCAGTGGTCGAGGGCGGCGGACTGGTCGCCGCGGCGCTGCCAGATCGCGTAGTCGCTGTAGTCGAGGGGCAGTTCGGGCAGGTGGGCGGTGCGTCCCTCGCGGCGGGCGAGGTACAGCTCGGTCAGGTCACGGACGAGGAGCCCCAGCGACCAGCCGTCGGAGACGATGTGGTGCATGGCGAGGACCAGCACGTGGTCGTCGGCGGCGGCGCGGACCAGGGTGGCCCGGAAGGCCGGCTCGTGGGCGAGGTCGAAGGGGCGGAGGGCGGCGCTGTGCACGGCGGCCGACAGGCGCCGTTCGCGGTCCTCGCCGCTCTCGCCGCTCACCTCCGTCTCGTGCAGGACGGTGCCGTCCGGGGGAAGGACGCGCTGATGGGGTACGCCCTCGTGCTCCGGGAAGACCACGCGCAGCTGTTCGTGCCGGGCGACGAGGTCCGCCAGGGCCGCGCGCAGGGCCGGCAGGTCCAGCGCTCCGGTGAACCTCCATGCCGCGGGCAGCAGATAGGTCGCCGCGCCCGGATCGAGCCGGTCGAGGAAGTAGAGGCGCTGCTGTGCCGCGGACAGCGGGATGCGGTCCGGGCGGGGCTCGACCCGGGCCGGTCCGTCGTCCCGTGCGGTGGCCCGGCCGCGCAGCCGCTGCTCCAGCAGGCGCCGGGCGGCCGGGGACAGGCCGCCGTCCGCGGCGGCGGGGCCGGGACGCACGTCGGATGTGGTCATGAGGGCACTCCGATCCAGGATCTTTGGCAAGGAAGTCGGTGAGGGGCGGGCGCGCCGGCTCCGGGACCAGGTGCCCGGCGGCGCCGCCGGCCGGTCGCCGGTCGGACGCCGTACCCGGGCACCGGTGCCGGTCGGGCCGGCGTCGGCCCGGGGCGCGGGCGCGGCCTCAGAAGTCGGCGGTGAGGGACAGGTCGATCTCGTCGTCGCTGAGCTGCGAGATGAGCTCCAGCAGCCGGCGCTCCACCTCGGCGGCGAGCCGTTCGACGGTGGGGTGCTCGAACAGGTCGCGGACCTGCATCGGGCAGTCGAAGGCGGTCCGCAGGCGGGAGGCGACGGACACCGCGCGCAGGGAGTGGCCGCCCAGGGCGAAGAAGTCGTCGTGGACGCCGACCCGGGGCAGGTCGAGGACCTCGCACCAGATCTGCGCGACGACCGTCTCGGCCGGGGTGCGCGGTGGCACGAAGGCGTGCGGGGCGCGTGCCACGGGCTCGGGCAGGGCGGCGGTGTCCAGCTTTCCCTGCACGGTCAGCGGCAGAGTGTCCAGGACGACGAACGCGGACGGGACCAGGTAGTGCGGCAGGTGATCGCGGCAGTGCTTCTCCAGGGACTCCTGCGACAGCCGGGGGCCGGCGACGTAGCCGACGAGGGCGGCCTCGCCGTGCAGGGTGCGGACGACGACGGCCGCGCCCCGCACTCCGGGATGGCCGCGGAGCACCGCCTCCGCCTCGCCCGGTTCCACGCGGAAGCCGCGGATCTTGACCTGGTCGTCGTTGCGGCCGAGGAACTCCAGTTCCCCGGAGGGCAGTCGGCGTACGACGTCACCGGTGCGGTAGAGCCGGCCGCCGCGTCCGCCGAACGGGTCGGGCACGAAGCGCTCGGCGGTCAGTGCGGGACGGCCCAGGTAGCCCCGCGCCAACTCCGCTCCCCCGACGACCAGTTCGCCCGGGACGCCTTCCGGGACGAGTTCGCCCAGGGCGTCGACGACGTAGGTACGGCGGCTGCCCAGGGCACGGCCGATGGGTACCCGGCCGGCAGGGGCGGCCCCGACGGCGTGCGCGGTGGCGGAGATCACCGCCTCGGTGGGGCCGTAGGTGTTGATGACGGGGACCCCGGGCAGGTGCGCGAACCAGCGCCGCAGCGGGTCGGCGGGCAGCGCCTCCCCGCCGGTCACCAGCAGGCGCAGCGAGGCCAGCCGGGGTGCCAGCGTGTCCAGGCGGGCGACCAGTTCCGCCCAGTACGACGGGGTGAGTTCCATGACGGTCACCTGCTCGGCGGCCACCCGGGCGGCGAGTTCCTCCGGCGCCCAGATCTCGTCCGGGCGTACGACCACTGTCGCTCCGGTGCTCAGCGCGGGCAGGATCTGTTCCAGGGACGCGTCGAACGAGGTGGACGCGAAGGTGAGCACCCGGTCGTCCTCGGTCAGCGCGAACATCTCGCGTGCGGTGGCCACATGGGCGTCCAGGGCGTGGTGTTCGACGCCGACGGCTTTGGGGCGGCCGGTGGAGCCGGAGGTGAAGATGACGTAGGCGAGGTCGTCGGGGTCCGGGGTGTGCCGGGGACCGTCCTGGTGCGGGCGGACGTGCTCGACGTCGACCGCGGTCGCGCCGAGCAGGGTGACCTTCTCCCGGGTGCCCGCGTCGCACATCACGTGCCGTACGCCCGCCTCGCGCAGCATGTACCGCAGCCGCTCCTCGGGGATGCGGGTGTCGAGGGGGACGTACACGCCGCCGGCCCGCCAGACGGCGAGCATCGCGGCGACCGGCCACACGCCCCGGCCCACGCACACGCCCACGGCGTCGCCCGGGACCACGCCCGCGCCGGCCAGGGCGGCGGCCAGGCCGCCGGTCAGAGCGTCCAGCGCGGCGTGGTCGAGGGTCGTGCCCTCGCAGACGACGGCCGGGGCGTCGGCGCGGCCCCGCACCCGGAACCTCGGCGCGGGGGCCGCGTCGCGCCCGGCACTCGCCACCAGGTGTTCCCGCTCCTCCGGGGTGAGCAGCGGGGCCTCGTCGACGCGGGCCGCCGGGTCGGCGACGAGGGTCTCCAGCAGCCGCCCGACGTGCCGGGCGAACCGGGTGGCGGTGGCCGGCTCGAACAGGTCGGCGGCGTACTCCACGTTGAGGGCGAACCGGTCCGGCCGGACCACGAAGGTGGCGGTCAGGTCGAACTTGGCCGAGCCCCAGGGCAGCGGGAAGTCGGTGGCGGCGGGCCCGGGGAGGTCCGCGCCGCCGGTGGAGGCGTCCTGGACGTCCACCATGACCTGGAACAGGGGGTTGCGGGACAGGTCGCGTTCCGGGCGCAGCCGCTCGACGACCCGCTCGAACGGCACCTCCTGGTGGTCGAAGGCGCCCAGGACGACGTCCCGCACGCGCTCCACGAGCCGGGTGAAGGTCGGCTGCCCGGACAGGTCGGTGCGCAGCACGACGGTGTTCACGAAGAAGCCGACGAGCGGCTCCAGTTCGAGCCGTCCGCGTCCGGCGACGGGCGTGCCCACCGACACGTCGGTCTGCCCCGCCCAGCGGGCCAGGACGGCCTGGGCGGCGGCCAGCAGCACCATGAACCGGGTGGCGCCGTGCTCGCGGGCGCAGGCGTCCACGTGGTCGACGAGCTCGGCCGGCAGGTCGACCTCGACGGCGCCGCCCCGGCCGGTGAACGCGGCCGGCCGGGGCCGGTCGGTGGGCAGCTCCAGCGCGGGCGCGTCCTCCAAGGCGCTCTCCCAGAAAGCGAGTTGCGGTTCCAGAGCGCCGCTGTCGGCGCGGTCGCGCTGCCAGACGGCGAAGTCGCCGTACTGCACGGTGAGCGGCGGCAGCTGGGCGCGGCGGCCCGCGCACCGGGCCTCGTAGTGCCGGGCCAGTTCATCCAGGAGGACACCCTTGGACCAGCCGTCGGTGACGGCGTGGTGCAGCGCGAGGAGCACGACGTGGTCGTCATCGGCCAGCTCCCACACTCCGGCCCGCAGCAGAGGCGGCCGGGTGAGGTCGAAGGGGTGCGTGGCGAGGGCCACGGCCCGCTCCCGCACCGCGGCCAGCCGGGTCTCCTCGTCCGCGGCCCCGGGCGCCCGCTCCCACCGCACCGGTACCGTCACCGGGCCGCCGATCCGCTGCACGGGGCGGCCGTCGGACTCGACGAGTGCGGTGCGGAGCACCTCGTGCCGTTCCACCAGGTCGTCCAGGGCCTGCTGCCAGGCCGTGCGGTCCAGGCCGCCGCGGGCTCGCCAGCAGTACCACAGCAGGTAGGAGTCGCCGCGCTCGGAGGTGCGGTCCAGGAACCACAGTCGCTCCTGGGCGAACGACAGCGGCAGCGGCCGGCCCCGGTCCACCGGCACCACCTCGCTCGCGCCGGACGCGCGGGCGGCGGCCACGCGGGGCGCGAAGGTCCGCACGGTCGGGTTCTCGAAGACGGTGCGCAACTCGATGTCGCGGCCCAGGCGCTGGGCGATCCGTGAGACCGCCATGGTGGCGAGCAAGGAGTGGCCGCCGAGGTCGAAGAAGCTGTCGTCGATGCCGATCCGGTCCAGCCCGAGGACGTCGGCCCACACCTCGGCGACGATGCGCTCCGTCTCGTCGCGTGGCTCGACCGTGGCCGGGCCGGCGGCCGGGCGGGCCGGGTCGGGCAGTGCCGAGCGGTCGAGTTTGCCGGAGACCCCGACCGGAAGGGCGTCCAGGACCACGAACTCGGAGGGGACGGCATGCTGCGGCAGGAACCGCGCGCACCATTCACGCAGGTCCGCCCGGTCCGGCGGGCGGGGCGCGTCCGGAACCGGTACGACGTACCCGGTGAGGCTGCGTCCGGTGGCGCGGTCGGGGCGGGCGGCTGCCGCGGCGACCAGTGGGCAGGCCCGCAACACCGCCTCCACCTCGCCGAGTTCGATCCGGAAGCCGCGGATCTTGACCTGGTCGTCGCGGCGGCCGACGAACTCCAGCTCTCCGCCCTGCGTCCAGCGGACGAGGTCGCCCGTGCGGTAGAGGCGTGCGCCGGGCGGCCCGTACGGGTCGGGTACGAAACGGTCGGCGGTGTGGGCCTGCCGTCCCAGGTAGCCGCGGGCCAACTCCGGGCCGCCGATGAGGAGTTCGCCGGAGACGCCGACGGGCACCGGCTCGTCGTCCGTGTCGACCACGTACACCCGCCGGCCGCCGAGGGGACGGCCGATGGGCACCGTGTCGGCGGGCGGGTCGTCGGCGTCGTAGGTGGTGGCGGTGACCGTCGTCTCGGTGGGCCCGTAGGCGTTGCACACGCGCACCCACGGCACGGCGGCGCGCCAGACCGCGAGGGTGTCGGGCGGGACGGCCTCGCCGCCGAGGACGAGCAGCCGCAGGGAGCGCAGGGCCCCGGCCATCCGCCGGTCGAGGGAGAGCGCCAGCTCCGACCAGTACGTCGGAGGAACGTTGACGACCGTCAGGGCGTGCCGCTGGACGATCTCCGGCACCTGGGTGGGCAGCCACGGCTCGTCGGGACGCATGACGACGGTGGCACCCGAGGTGAGGGCGGGCAGCACCTGGTCGAGCGAGGCGTCGAAGGAGAAGGACGCGAAGGCCAGGACGCGGTCGTCGGCATCGATGCCGAGCCGCTCGCGGGCGGCGGCCACGTGCGAGGCCAGCGCCGCGTGTTCGACGCCCACGGCCTTGGGGCGGCCGGTGGATCCCGAGGTGAAGATGACGTGGGCCAGTTCGCGCGGGTGCGGCTGGTGGCGGGGGCCGTCGGTGACTGGGACGAGGGTGGTGACGTCGACCGTGACCGGCGCGAGTGCGGTGGCGGTGTCCGCCGTCGCCGGGGCGGTGACCACGCATGTGAGGCCGGCCTCCTCGGCCATGAACCGCAGTCGCTCCTCGGGGAGTTCGGGGTCCAGGGGTACGTAGACGCCTCCTGCCCGCCAGATCCCCTCGATGGCGGCGACCGACCACAGGCCGCGGCGCAGCAGGACTCCCACCGGGCTGCCGGAGTCCACCCCGGCGGCCCGCAGCGCGGCGGCGAGGGAGCCGGTCATGGCGTCCAGTTCCGCGTAGGTGACGCTGTCCTCGCCGCACAGCAGCGCGGTGGCGTCCGGGTCCCCGGCGAAGGCGAGCGGCGGCACCGGCAGGGCCGGGCGGTCGGGAGCGTGATGCCACTCGGGGCGAGGACGGGCGGGCACGCGCGGTCCGGCGGGCAGGGCACGGGCCAGGTCCTGCACCGGGGTGACGGGGTCCGCCAGGACGGCACGCAGCAGCGCGACATACGCCCGGGCGAAGGCGCGCATGGTGGCGGGGTCGAACAGCGCGGTGGCGTACTGGAGGATGGCCGCGATGCTGCCGTCGGTGCGCAGGGTGAGGTCGAGGAAGACGTCGAGCGGCGTGCCGGTGAGCGGCGGTTCGACGAGCGACACGTCCAGGCCGGGCATCTCCACCGGCCGGATCGGTGCGTTGAGGAGCGTGAACGACGCCTGGGCCAGCGGGTGCCGGGACAGGTCCCGGGTGCCGCCGAGCGCGCCGACGACCAGGTCGAAGGGCGCCTCCGCGTGGGAGAGGTCGGCCAGCGCCCGGTCCCGCACCCGGTCCAGCAGTTCGCCGAAGCCGGGCCGGCCGGCCAGGTCCGTACGCAGGACGACCGTGTTGACCAGCGGGCCGATCAGCGCTCCGGCGCCGCGCTGGGCGCGGTCGGCGAGGGTGCTGCACACGGCGACGTCGGTACGGCCCGACCAGTGACCGAGGAGTGCCTGGTAGGCGGTGAGCAGGAGCATGTAGCGGGTGGCGCGCCGGGACCGGGCGAGGGCGTCGACCGAGGCGACGAGATCGGCTGGCAGGTCGAAGCGCACGACGTCTCCGGACCCGTCCCAGACGTGGGGGCGCGGCCGGTCGGTGGGCAGGTCGAGCGGGGTGAGGCCGGTGAGCCGCTCACGCCAGTGGCCGAGCAGGCGTTCCAGCCGTTCGCCGGTGAGGCGTTCCCGCTGGGCGCGGGCGAGGTCGGCGTACCGCACGGCGGGCTCGGTGACCGTCTCACCGCGGTAGCCGGCGGCCAGTTCGTCCAGCAGCACGCCCCACGACCAGCCGTCGACGGCGATGTGGTGCACCTCGACCAGAAGCAGGTGCTCAGCGGGCGCCACCCGGGCGAGCGTGGCACGGACCGGGTGCTGGGCTGACAGGTCGACGGGGCGGCCGAGGCACCGGGCGAACAGCTCGTCCGGACCGGCCGCCTCGGTGCGTTCCAGGACGAAGCGAGCGGGGGCGTCCACGACCGGCACCGGTTCCCCGTCGACGGCGGTGAAGCGGGTGCGCAGCACCTCGTGCCGGGTCACGATCCCCGCCAGCGACCGTTCGAGCCGGCCCGCGTCGAGGGCGCCCCGCAGCCGCAGGACCAGCGGGAGCATCGAACCGACGGAGGATCCGGCCAGCTGGTCCAGGAACCACAGCCGGCGCTGCGCGAAGGATGCCGTGCGGGTGTCGACGTCGTACGGTGCCCCTTCGGGGGCCGGGCCTGCTGTCACTGTGAGCCTCCAAGCCGTGTTTTCCAGCAGACTGCCGCCGGTCGGAGGACGCCCATAGGGAAGAAGACGCAGTCCCGCGAGCAGACCGCGCTGCCGTGTCGGTGGTACGGCGCGGGAGTCGCCCGCCGTCCGGTTCATGACGTCGCAGCAAGTGGCCCTGTTTCGGCGCCGGTCCGACCCCTTCGCGGCCACGCCGCCCTCGCACAGCGGCGGCCGAGCCGCCCTCGCATGACGCCGGTCCTGCCGGGGAGGAGCCCTCGGCCCACGGGGAACGATTGCGCCGACGGCTATGTCAGGAGCCGGAGCGGCGTGAGCGCCGGGCGGCGTGACGTTTCCGGAAGTGCCCTCGCCGCCGCGGCCAAGCAGCCTGGAACGCTGGTCGCGCGGCCCGTGCTCAGGCCTGTGGTGGCCGGCGACGGGGGTACGTTTTCGCAGCACCCTGCCATCGCGCACACCGCCCGGACACCTCTCACGCGTCGGCGGTGACACGGCTCGAATTCAGACCCCGGAGCCCGGGCCGGGCGGGAGGTGAACAGTCATGATCAGGTGGCAGGCCGCGGTGCCCGCGCCGCGGTAGGTGTGAGGGGCGTCGCCGTCGAACGTGGCGGTCTGCCCTGCCTCCACGCGATGCTCGGTGCCGTCGACGACGAGCGTCATCCGGCCGGCTGTGACGCTGACGGTCTCCACGACGCCGGCCTGGTGCGGGTGGCTGGGGTACTCCTCCCCCGGTTCGAGTGTCCAGCGCCAGACCTCGACCGGGGCCGCCCCGCCCGTGGTGAGCATGAGCCGGGCTTCGCCGCCCTTCTCTCCCGTCCACAGGGGCATGACGGAATCCGCGGACACAACCCTCACGCGACCTTCCGCCGGCCCTTCCATCAGCGCGGACACCGAGATGCCGAGGGTGTCGGCCAGGCGGACGAGGGTGGCGAAGTTGGGGTTGCCCTGGGCTTTCTCCAGGGCGACCAGGGCGCCTTTGCTGACCTTGGCCCGGCGGCCGAGTTCATCCAGGGACAGCCCGGCGCGGGTACGAGCCGCCCGGACGTTGTGCGCGAGCGTCCGCAGTGCCGCCTCGGTCTCGGTCATGGCCTCTCAGTCTCCAGCAAGCGGTCAGTCCAGCGCACCGCATGGTCGTTCGGTTGACTCGTTCCGGTCGGTGCGTTGTACGGTGTGGTCGTTCCATCGATAGTAAGGGATGTACCCGTGATCGCTCTGCTGCTGGCCCTGGGCAGCTCCCTGGCCTACGGCTGCGCCGACTTCCTCGGCGGCCTCGGCTCCCGCAAGGCCCACGTCCTGCGGACCGTGATGATCGCCGCGCCGGCTTCACTCGTCGTCGAGCTGCTGCTGTGGCCCTTCCTCGGCGCTTCCTTCGCTCCCGCCACCCTCGGCTGGGGTGCGGCGTCCGGCGTGGCCTCGGCCGCAGCGTTCGCGCTGCTCTACCGCACGCTCGCGATCGGCCCGATGAACGTGCTCTCGCCCGTCACCGCGCTGATCTCGGCGATGCTGCCGGTCGGCGTCGGCCTGTCGCAGGGCGAGCGGCTGGGCCCGGCCGGACTGATCGGCCTGCCGCTGGCGTTGGCGGCGGTGGTGCTGGTCAGTGCCGGACACGGCGCGAAGTCGGCCCGCCCCTCGCGCACGGCCCTCCTCCTGGCCTTCGGTGCCGGGGCCGCCATCGCCCTGCAGCTGATCTTCTTGCACCAGGCACCGGCCGACAGCGGCGTCGGTCCGCTCATCATCGGCCGAGCCGTCTCTTCCGCGGTCACCATGGCGGCAGCCGGCGTGATGTACCGGCGACTGGGTTCACAGAAGCCCGCGTACGCGATGGCGGCGACGGCCGGTGTGCTGGACTCGGTGGCCAACCTGCTGTTCCTGCTCGCCGCCCGCGACGGCGACCTGGCGGTTGTCGCCGTGATCACCGCTCTGTACCCGGCCGGCACCGTCCTGCTCGCCCGCAGCGTCCTGGCCGAACGCATCCACCGTGGCCAGCTGATCGGCCTGGGCACCGCGGCCGTCGCCGTGAGCCTCCTCGCCCTCGCCTGACCCCCTGCACGACACGACCCGGAAGGGACTTGCACGATGTTCATCCAGCCCTGGGACGCCGCCCTGGACGACGCCGAATGGCAGACCTGGATCGCCGAGGGCCACGACTTCGGCATCCTCGCCGCCAACGGCCTGCCCGGCCGGGCACCGGTCGTCGTACCCACCCACTTCACGGTCGACGGCAGCACCCTGCTCATCCACCTCGCCCGCCCCAACCCCATCTGGAAAGCGATCGAGGCCGACCGCAACGTCACCTTCACCGTCACCGGCGACTACGCCTTCATCCCCGGCCCGTGGCGCGCCAAGCCCGACGGCCCGCCCACCGACGGCGTCCCCACCAGCTACTACGCGGCCGTCCAGTTCACGGGCCACGCCACGATCATCGACGAACCCGAAGCCAAGGCCGAACTGCTGCGTCACCAGATGGCCCACTTCCAGCCCGACGGCGACCACGCCTCCATCTCCGTCGACCAGCCGCCCTACGGGCGGATGCTGCCCGGCATCCGCGGCCTGCGCCTGACCGTCACCGACGTACGGGCGAAGTTCAAGTACGACGACCACAAACCCCTCGACCAGCGCACCGACACCGCCCGCCGGCTCACCGAACGCGGCACCGGCCTGGACGCGTCCACCGCGGCACAGCAGCGCCGCCGTCTGGACCGCGTGGGCACCTGGAAGGTTTGACCGGGCCGCCACCGTGCTCACCCAAACCTCCGCGAGTTGGCCCGAATGCGAGAGTTCACGGTCGAACTTCTCGTACGGCGGCCGCGTTCCTTTCCGTCCTGGACAGCCCGAACTCCCCCTGCCCCTGCCTGATCCGGAATGGCGGAATCGTGGAGGGTGTCCCGGGCAGTCCGCGACCAGGACGGTGAACGCCCTCAAACCGCTCGGCCTGCCGCGGCATCCGGAGACCGACATCACCTTCGACCCGGCCCAGCACGAGGTGGTCGGCGTCGCCGAGGCGCACGCAACAGTCGCCCGCCACTGAGAGCAGTCCGCAAGGCAAGAGCGAGGAGGTCTCCGTGCCGCCTGCCTGCCCGCGGGGGCCAGCGTGTCGCCCAGCGTCGGCCTCACATCAGGGACATCCTGTTGGCACGTGCGATCGCGGGGTTAGTCGACAAGAAGAGGCGCAGTCATGCAGACGGCACATGAGGGAGTTACGGTCGTGGCTCTCCTGGCGGATCCGGATGCGCCGACGGACATCGCCCGGCGCGTGGCCCGGGAGCTTCCCGCCCGGCTCGCGGACAAAGGAGGTCAGGGGCGGCGGTTCGAAGTCGAAGTGATCAGTGAGCCCTTCACCGCAGGAACCGAGGATCCGTCCACCTTGATGCGCCGAATCGTGGACCGCGGAAGTGAGGAGAACTGGGCAATCACCGTGGCCCTCACCGACCTTCCGCTGCATTCTCACGGGCGCAAGCTCGCAATGGATCTCAGTCACGAACACGGCGTGGCGCTGCTTTCCCTTCCTTCACTGGGTGGTTTTCGCCTGCACGCGAGGACCGGGCAAGCCATGGAGGAAGCTGTCCTCAGCTTGGCGAGCACAAGGACTGCCGACGCTGAGGAACCTCGGCAGAACCAGCCGCTGCGAAGGTCCTTCGCCAGTCGTTTCGCGCCTGTGCACCCAGGGGAGATCGCCGAGGAGGAGACCCCTGACGTTCGGTACGTCGTCAGCGGGCCACGCGGTTACCTTCGGGTGCTCCTCGGTATGGTCCGCGCCAATCGGCCGTGGCGGTTGGTGCCGGGCCTGTCGAAAGCTCTGGCGGCCGCGCTCGCCACGGGAGCGGTCGCCACGGTGAATTCCACCGTGTGGAGCCTGGCCGCGTCCCTGAGCGCGCCGCGTCTCGTGATCGCCATGGTCGGGTCCGTCGTGCTCATGATCGGCTGGCTGATCGTGGACGCGAACCTCTGGCATCGAGGGACAGCGGACTCGCCGGAAGCACGGAAGAGAACGGCTCTCTACAACGCCTCGACGGTGTTGACCGTGGGAATCGGAGTGCTTACCTGCTACGTGGGGTTGATGGTCGTCAACCTGGTGTGGGCCCTGTTCATCCTGAACGAGCAGGTGTTCTCCTCCATGACACGGATGCCGCTGCATGGCACGGAGTACTGGACATTGTCCTGGTTCGTCGCCTCGGTCGCCACGGCGGGCGGCGCGCTGGGATCAGGCTTGGAGAGCGACGAGGCGATCCGCGCAGCCGCCTACTCCAAACGCGAACAGGAACGCCGCAGCACGCTGCAGGGCGACGGCGACTGACTCATCCGTTTCGACAAGACGCGCCACTGACGGTGACCGACTTGGTCTGAGAATTTCACACATCGGTCCCCGTGGGGCGTTTCGCGTCAATAGTCGGCGGGGACTCGAAAGGGACGCCGCCGCAGCGCTGAAAGCCGCTGGCGAGTCGGCGACAGCGTCACCGTCCGCCTGAACCGGGTGAACGGCCCGCCGAGGCGTGCCGGAGCCGCGGACCCCGTTGCAGCAACGTGGTGAGTCAGGCTGCGTGCTCCGCCTCCATAGCAGACGTGCTGCGGTAGAGCCGCGGCACCGAAAGAAGCGATCATGAAAGCAGCGGTATACGAAGGCCCGCGTGCGGTCACGGTGAAGGACGTACCGGACGCGAAGATCGAACACCCCTGCGACATCATCGTCAAGATCACCACCACCAACATCTGCGGCTCGGACCTGCACATGTACGAGGGCCGCACCTCGTTCGAGTCCGGCCGTACGCTCGGACACGAGAACATGGGCCAGGTTGTCGAGGTCGGCTCGGCGGTCCGCAAGGTCCAGGTCGGCGAGTACGTGGTCCTGCCCTTCAACATCGCCTGTGGCTTCTGCAAGCAGTGTGAGCAGGGCCTGACCAACTACTGCCTGACCATGCAGCCGGAACCGGCCCTCGCCGGAGCCGCCTACGGCTTCGCCGACATGGGCCCCTACCAGGGCGGCCAGGCGGAACTCCTGCGCGTACCCTATGGCGACTTCAACGCGCTGCGTCTGGGCGAGGACGCCGCCGAGCGGCAGACCGACTACGTGATGCTCGCCGACATCTTCCCCACCGGCTATCACGCCACAGAGATGGCCCACGTCAAACCAGGCGACCAGACCATCGTGTTCGGCGCCGGTCCCGTCGGGCTGATGGCGGCATACTCAGCCCTCCTCAAGGGCGCCGGACGCGTCTGGGTCGCCGACCACCAGCCCGACCGCCTGCGCAAGGCGGAGGAGATCGGTGCCATCCCGATCAACACCGCCGAACAGAACCCGGCGGAGGTCGTCAAGGAGGCCACCCTGGGCCTGGGCGCCGACAACGGCTGTGAATGCGTCGGCTACCAGGCACACGATGCCGAGGGACGCGAGGACGCCAGCCTCACCCTCAACGGCCTGATCGACTCGGTCAGGTTCACGGGCCACCTCGGTGTGGTGGGCGTGTTCCTGCCCGAGGACCCCGGCGGCACGGAGGCCCAGGGCAAGCTGGAGGCGCAGGGCAAGGTCCCGATCGACTTCGGCATGATGTGGTTCAAGGGCCAGCACATGGGCACCGGGCAGGCGCCGGTGAAGCGGTACAACCGCGCGCTGCGTGACCTGATCGCAGGCGAGAAGGCAAAGCCCGGCTTCGTCGTCTCCCACGAACTGAGCCTGGACGAAGCACCCGTCGCCTACGAGCACTTCGACGCCCGCGACGATGGCTGGACGAAGGTGGTCCTGCATCCCAACGGACACGGCAACGGCCACAAGCGATAGCGAACCCGCCAGGCCAGGCCCGGCGGCGGGCGCCACCACCGTCGCGGCCGGAGCCGGAGCCGGGTCGGGTATGTGAGTGACAAGTCCCGCGTGCGTGTGCCGCGTTCGTACAGCGGTCCTGCCACCGCAGGCAACGGTCCAGAGGCACACAGAGTCCACCGTCTGAGGACGGAGAGGGGAGATACGACCGCAGGATGAGTCCTGCCGCCACCGCGGTCACAACCGCAACCGCGGGCCGCAGTCGCCCTCGACGGTGACTGCGGCCGCACCGGCAACCCGCCCAGGTGCGACCGCAGCCGTACCGGGCGCATGCCCGGATGCGACTTCGGGTGGACACCGTAGGCGACCGCAGGGCGATGTGGCGGCGCGTGCCCGGAGCCGAGGATGGCCGGGTGACCGAGATCATCATGGGGCTGTACCTGTCCCCCCTGGAATTGTGTGCCGTACTGAGTGCTGTCGTGCTGGTGGTGGCGCGCTGGCTTCCCGCCGTCGCCCGCCCGCGCGTCACTGTCGCGGCCGGAACGGCTTTCGTGCTGTCCGCGATCGCGCTGGCAGTGGCGGGGTTGCGCTGGCAGATGCTGCCGGTACTGGGCGGTGCTGTGCTTGCGCTGCCTTTCGCGATATCCGCGGTGCTGCGTGTCCGTGGCGGCCGGCCGGCCCGGCGGGCCCGATGGTGGCTGGCGTTGCCGGGATCGGCTGCCTGCGTCGCCCTGATCGCTGCGGGCCCGGCGAGCGCCTGGGCCTTTCCTGTGCCTGTGTTCCCCGAGCCGTCGGGCACCTTCGCGGTCGGCACCCGCGTGATGCAGTGGACCGACCCGCACCGTCCCGAGCGCTTCACCGCCGACCCGCACGACCGGCGTACGGTCGTGGTCCAGCTCTGGTATCCCGCGCAGCCAAGTCCCGCAGGATCGCAGCGGGCCCCGTACCTGGGACGCACGCCGCGCGAGGCGCGCATCGTCTCCGACGCCCTCGCCCGCTATGCAGGGCTGCCCGGCTTCCTCCTCGACGGCGTCCCGCGGGCCCGCACCCAGGCGGTCTTCAACGCCCCGGTGGCCGGCCGGGGCGGACGGTTCCCCGTCGTGCTGTTTTCTCCCGGGGCTGGCGGCGTGCGCACCCAGAACACTGCCTGGGCGGAGGAACTGGCCAGCCACGGCTATGTGGTTGCCGCCCTGGACCATCCCTACGACTCGGCCGCCGTCGTCCTGGCCGACGGCCGGACGATCACCACCACGCTCACCTCCACCGGCGACCGGGACAAGGACGCCCGGCTGGGGGCCGGTTGGACGGCTGTCCGGGCCGCCGACCTCCGCTTCGCCCTCAGCCAACTGGACCGGATGGACCGGGGCGAGCCCAACGGACCGCTCACCGGACGTCTGGACACCGGCCGGGTCGCGGTGACCGGACACTCCATGGGTGGTGCTGCCGCCCTGCAGGCCGCCCGCCAGGACCGCCGGTTCGACGCCGTCGTCGATCTGGACGGCTACCCGCACGGCCCCCTCTCCCCCTCCCTCCACCAGCCGACGCTCGCTCTCACCCAGGCCGTCACCGCGGACACCGACCCGCGCTACCTGCCCCGCCTCACCAAGGCCCTCAAGCGCAGCACCGCGACGAGCTACCGGCTCACCGTCCCCGGCGCCGCCCACCTCACCTTCATGGACGCCCCCCTGTACCTGCCGCCGATGCCCTCGCTGGTCGGGTCCCTGGGGCGCACCCAGAGCCCGCGGATCGTCGCCGCGACCACTCGCGCCTTCCTGGACGCCACCCTGCGGGACGCACCGGGCGATCTGCCCGGCGTTCTGTCGGCCTACGGCGACCTGACGGCCCATCAGCCGGGCAGCGACGGCGACTGAGCACCTCGCGCGTCGGGGTGGCGGGGACTACGGTGCGGGGAGCAACCGCCCGGCCTGCGCGCTGCTTCAAGGGCTGGAGCGGTGGCCGGGACAGAAGCCGCCCGCGCACCGGATTCGCACAGCCGATGGCCCGCGCAACATACTCGCCACCTGATCAGACCCGTCACGTACAGCTTCAATCACTGAACACCGCGCTCTTTGCCCCTGCGCGGCTTACGTGGCGACTTGCCCCAGGGTCCGGCAGGCCGTTCCTGCCGAGCTCTGGCCACAAACTCGGCGCGGGTCGAAACGGTTCGCGGCTGCGGGTGCAGGACTGACTCTGCGTCCCACGGCTCGACATGCGTCCATCCGAACCCGCGGACGATCTCGTCAAAGACCGGTGCGAAGTCCGCACCGACCAGGTCCGGCATCTGGTAGCGCAGCCCTCGAACCCGGGCAAGGAAGCTTGCGGACAACGGCACGTGATACGCCTCCAGGTAGTGCGCGAAGTCCGCGCGCCACACCCACATGCCATCGGTCACCAGCGAAGAGCAGCCGGACGTGTGCCGGTGAGCCTCTCCGTTACGAGATCGACCCCCGCCTCCATGAAGTACGTGAGGCCATGGCCTACGTCGAGATACTCGACGATCTCAGCTTCGTCCGGTTCGCCGGACGCTCGCACCTGAGCCCCCAGTGGTCCCGCAGCCAACTCGCCTGAATAACCGAAGTCATCGAAGAAGCCGAGCAGTCTCAGCACACGCCACCCCTCTCAGCCTCTCTGAAGCAACGTTGAGGCGAGCGAGCCTACGCAGGCTTGAGGCCACCAGTCCGGCCCCTGCGTGAACGCAGCGGCCCGGCCGCGTCTTCACGACCGAGCGACTGCTCAACTCATCTGTGAAACGCGTCAGAAATCACGTGACGCGACGACCTTCGGAATCTGCAGGTGTCTGGTTCGCGCACCGCGCCGGGGCACATCAGCGGCCGCCTCACCCGGGTGCCGGGAGAGTCGGACCGCAGCCCGCACGTGGGAGAAGGGATCCGCAGTGAGTTCGACCCGCCCGAAGCCGAGGCGTGCATCCAGGCCTTCCCGGGAGCGGGGCGGCGTGGGACCCGGCGTTGCCGCCTGATCACGGCACGCGACCGATGGCTCCTTGAGGGGCCCGCGCTGTGGTGTCAGGTGTGAGCATGCGGGTCAGGAAGGGAAGAGCCTCGACAGCGCTGCGGGCGTGTGCCGTGGTCAGCTGCGCGACGTCTGCCGGCAGCTTTGTGCCGCTGCGCGGAATGGCGAGGACACGCATGCCCGCGGTGACGGCCGAGCGGATGCCACTCGGGGAGTCCTCCACTGCCAGGCAATCGGAAGGCGGGACGCCGAGCTCGCTTGCCGCCCGCACATACGCGTCCGGCGCGGGTTTGGCCCGGTTGACATCCTCGCCACACACGACGGTGTGCAGGCATGCTGCCAGCCCGAGCCGGTCGAGCGCCGCGTGGACGAAGCGGCGGGGGCTGGCTGTGGCGATGCCGATCAGCCCGTGCCGTGCAGCCTCAAGGAGCAGGTCCACCGCTCCGGGAAGCGCGCGCACGTGTCCGGCGTCGACTTCCTCGATCATCGCGCCGGCGCACGTCTCGATCACCTCGCCGGGCCCCGCCCCCTCGGCGCACAAGTCAGCCACGTAGGAGGCCCAAGCCCCGTTTCCGTGCAGCGCGAGGGTGTCTTCAGCGCGCCAGCGGTGTCCGTGGCGGGCGGTGAAGGCGGCGCAGACCTGTGGCCACAGGTGCCGAGTGTCGAGGAGAGTGTCGTCGAGATCGAAGATCGTGGCCCGAGTCGTCGTCACGAGACCACCGTCTGCGGATGGTGCAGCCGGTCGGCGATCTGCTCGATGGAGACGAGTGCGAGGCTGTGGGTATCGGCGAAGACACGCAACTGCTCGAATCGGGCGACCGAGCCATCGTCCTGGCACACCTCGCTGATCACCCCGACCGGTGCGAGTCCGGCCAGCCGCAGCAGGTCGACGGTGGCCTCGGTGTGCCCGCGCCGTTCGGCGATCCCGCCCGGACGGGCCCGTAGAGGGAACACGTGCCCGGGCCGCACCAGTTGATCGGGAAGGGTGTGCGGGTCGGCCAGCGCCCGTACAGTGCGCGCCCGGTCGGCGGCGGAGATTCCCGAGCCGGCGCCGGCCGCGTCCACGGACAGGGTGAACGCTGTCGCCTCGACAGGGTCGGCGCCCGCAAGGGGCGGAACCATCAGTGGCAGCTCGAGCCGGTCGGCCACCTCCGGCGCCAGGGGTGCGCAGATCAGACCGCCGGTCCAGCGCACGAAGAAGCCCATCGCCTCAGCCGTCGCGAACTCGGCCGCCATGACCAGGTCCCCTTCGTTCTCCCGCTCCTCGTCGTCGACCACGATGACCGGCCGCCCGGCCCGCAGATCGTCGACGGCGAGTGCGAGCAAGTCGAGCTTCCGCCGCACCGATGCTGACGTCATAGTTTCCAGCCTTTCCTTACTGCTGCAAACGATCTTCCCGGGAGGACATCGGTCGCGAAGCGGGAGGACTTGAGCCCCCTGCACTCCGACGGAGCAAGCGTGGTCGGCTGGACAGTGATCGCCACCGCCGCCGTGCACACCGCCATCGCTGCCCGGCCGACGGCCGACTGCCCACCACAGCGAGACAGGACCCTGCAAGCCCGGCGAGGCGCAGTGGCACGGCGCCTCCCAGGAGCCGTGTGGAGACTCTGACGCGGCAAGGCTGATCGCAAGCCGAAAACCCCCCAGATCCGACGCCCACCATCCTTCAGCGGGTCACTTCGCAGCGCGGGCCACCTCGCACCGTGCCGGACGGGCCTCTGCTTTCTCCGGATCAGGCCACAGGCCGACCGGGAATACCGGCCAGCCTCTTGTGAGCCGCCTCACCCGGCCTCCGCCGTACGGGAGTTGAACTCCCTGGTCAGTTCGATCTGGGGAAGGTGTCGTCCTGCCGTTGGCCGGATGCGTCAATGATCTGGCATTGCAGCCGGTGCCGCCTTCGATACAGGCTGTGATCGTGTTTGAGCGACGCGTTGTTGTGGTGGTGTACACGGGCGCAATGGCCCTGGACATCACCGGACCGATCGAAGTGTTCGATACCGCCAACCGGCTCCTCGCCTCCCCGGCCGTGCCCTACCGAATAGACCTCGTGTCCGCCGATGGCCCCCAGGTGCGCACGAGTTCCCGTGTCGTCGTGGAAGCCCTCCCGCTGGCAGCGGCCGACGGACCGATCGACACGCTCCTGGTGCCGGGCGGATGGAGCCTCAACAGTGCCCTCCAGGACCGGGCGTTGTTGTCCTGGATCCGCCGGGCGGCGGCCCGCTCGCGCCGGGTCACCTCCGTGTGCGGCGGGTCCTTCCTGCTGGCCGAGGCCGGTCTGCTCGATGGTAGACACGCGACGACTCACTGGGCCTACGCGGAAGCGATGGCCTGCCGCTATCCCGACGTCACGGTGGACGCGGAACCGATCTTCGTCTGGGACGGCCCCTACGTCACCTCGGCGGGCGTGTCCACCGGAATCGACATGGCGCTTGCCCTGGTGGAAGCGGACCACGGTGCCCCGCTCGCGCTGGAGGCGGCACGCTTCTTGGTACTCGCCCTCAAACGGCCTGCTACCCATACACAGTTGAGTGCCTCCCTCGACGCGCAGCTGGCCGACCATCCGCCGATCCGGGCCGCCCAGGAGTGGATCCTCAACAACCTGCACAGCCCACTGCCGGTGGCCGACATCGCCCGGCGCGCGAACATGAGTCTGCGCAACTTCGCCCGGGTGTTCCGGCGCGAGGTGGGCGCGACCCCGGGGCAGTACATCGAACGCGAGCGCATCGCCCGCGCCCGTGAACTGCTGGAGACGACAGACCTCACCATCAGTCAGGTCGCGCGCCGCTGCGGGTTCGCGGCCCCCGAGACCTTCTTCCGCTCCTTCGGCCGGACTCTGGGCCTCACCCCGAAGCAGTACCGGCACCGCTTCCAGCTCTCCTCACCGTCCGGCCTCACTGACCGGCACCACGAGACGGACAGGAGCTTCTCATGAGCCCTACGATCTCCGACGTCCCCAAGTCCGGGGCGCCACGCACGGTCGACTACCTGGTGAGGGAACTCGCTCAGCGGGGTGTCACCCACATGTTCGGCGTCGGCGGCGCGAACATCGAGGACCTGTACGACGCCGTCCACCGCCATGGCGACGTCCGCGGAGTCGTCGCCAAGCACGAGTTCGCCGCCGTCACGATGGCCGACGGCTACGCCCGCACCACCAGGCGACCGGGTGTGGTCGCCGCCACCTCGGGCGGCGGCGCCATGAATCTCGTCCCGGGCCTGGCCGAAGCCCATGCCTCGCGGATACCCCTGCTGGCCCTGGTCGGACAGCCGCCGACAGACCAGGAGGGACACGGGGCGTTCCAGGACTCCAGCGGCAGGGCGGGCTCCCTGGACGCCAGGGATGTCTTCGCCTCGGTCTCCCGGTTCTGCGCCCGCGTGGACAGCGCGGACGCGTTACCGGAGCTGTTGTCCCGCGCTCTGGAGGCCGCCCAGGCGCACCCCCGCGGGCCCGCCGTGCTGCTGCTGCCCAAGGACGTACAGCAGGCGCCACTCCACCAGCCCGGCCCCCGGGTACCGGTACGGGACACACAGGCGTCGACGGCAGGACTTGACCGCGCAGCCCTCACCGCCGTGGCGAACACCCTGAACGCATCCGGACGGGTCCTGGTCATCGCCGGTGAGGACGTCGCCGCCGCCGACGCGCGCGCCGAACTGGCCGAGATCGCCCGGCGGCTCGGAGCGTGGGTGGCGGTGACCCCCGACGCGAAGGACGTCTTCGACAACCGCGATCCCCGGTTCGCCGGCGTCTCGGGAGTGATGGGTCACGCCAACGTCGAGGAGTGCCTGCGCCGGGCCGACGTGTGCGTACTGGCCGGCACCCGGCTGCCACTGCTGGCCAGCGGCGGACTGGAACAGGCGCTGGCAGGCACCGACGTCGTATCCCTGGGACCCGAGCCGCCGTTCGTGGAGGCCCTCACACTGACCGGTGACCTGCGCGAGGCACTGAGCGCGGTGAAGGAACGGCTCTCACCGCTTCCCCGGCGCTGCCCGCCGCACGCCGGCCCGCTGCCCTCGTCCACACCGGGCCCGGCGTCGGCAAGTGCCGGACGTACTCTCCCCTACGCCGAGGTGGTCGCCGCGGTGGAGGCCGCCCTCCCCCACAGCGCACACGTCTTCGTCGACGCCGGCAACACGGGGGCCAGCGCGGTCCATCTCCTGCCCGCACCGCGCGACGGCCGCTTCGTGGTGGCGCTCGGCATGGGAGGCATGGGATACACCTTCGGCGCCGGCATCGGCGCCGCGCTCGCCACCGGCCGGCGCACCTACGTCCTTGCCGGCGACGGAGCCTTCTTCATGCACGGCATGGAGGTGCACACCGCCGTCGAGCACTCCGCACCCGTCACCTTCGTGATCTTCAACAACAACGCGCACGCCATGTGCGCGGTGCGTGAGGAGTTCCTCCAGGGCGGCGGCCGCGACGACGACCTGTTCGCCCCCACCGACATCGCCGCCGCGGTCGCCGCCGCCTTCCCGTCCCTGGCGGTCACCGGCGCCACGGACGCCGCCCACCTGCGCGAGGCACTGCTGCGCGGCAACGCGGGCACGGGGCCGGCGTTCGTCGTCGTGGACTGCGACCCCCACGAGATACCGCCGTTCCTCCCCTTCCAGTCGTTCCGGCCACGCACCCCGGCCCGGGCGGCACCCCCGCTGCGGCCTACCGCCGACACTCCCGTACCCACGACCGAGAGCAAGGAGTGCCCCCATGAGCGAGGCGTCATCCACGTTGGCTGACATCCCCGGCCTGATGCGGATCGAGAACCCCGGCAAGGACGAGCTGACCGCCCACTGCGTGGAGCTCACCCACGCCGTCTACCCGCATGACCAGGTCTACGGGCAGTACTGCACGATCCACGCCCATGTCGACTGCCCACCGGACCAGGTCTACGACTACCTGCGCCAGGGGCACCACCTGGAGGAATGGACCTGCAGCCTGCGCGACTTCGCGCCCTCCGGCACGCCCGGCCTGTGGGTGGGCCGCGACCGGCTCGAGGACGACACGGAGATCTACTGCCGAGTTGTCGCCAACCCGGAAGCTCTGACCGTGGACTACCACTGCTCGTGGGACCAGGGCGACAAGCTCTGGATGATCTACCTCATGCGGGTCGTGCCGGCCGCCCTGGTCCTGGGCAAACCGGGATCGGTGATCACCTGGACCAACTGCCGCCACCCCTACTACGACGACAACCCGCACCCCGAGAAGGCTCCGCGCCCGGACCGCGCCTGGGTCGGCGACTTCTGGGGCCTCTTCTACGCGGGACACACCGTGGAGATGAACAACCTCAAGGCGATCCTGGAGTACCGCCACCGCAACGGTCTGCCCGTCAGCGCGGCACCGGCGAAGGCGGTGGCCCGGTGACGACGGTCAGCCTCACCGACGTCGCGAGCTACCTGCCCGGCGAGCCGGTCCCCGCCACGTACTACACCGACTACCCCGGAGCAGAGGACAAGCTCCGCGACCACCCCATGTTCAAGGTGCCGCCGGCCCGGCACCACGTCGCCGCCGACGAGACCAACGCGGACATGGTCGAGCGGGCCGTACAGCCCCTGATCGACCGGCAGGGCGGAGACGAGATCCGCGGGGTCGACGTGCTGCTGGTCCACAGCCAGTTGCCGGACCTGCCGTTCGTGGGCTCCGGCACGGAGGTCGCGCGCCGACTGGGCCTGAATCCGGAGTGGTTGGTCGACGTGGCCAACGCGGGCTGCGCCTCGTTCGTGTACATGCTGAAGCTGGCCCGGCAGATCCTCGCCACCACCGACGCGAAGACCGCTCTCGTCTGCAACGCGCAGAGCGCGGCGGGCCAGTGCTTCACGCAGTCACAGGTGCGCAAGCTCGCCCAGGCCGCGATACCGGGCGACGGCTGCGGGGTGGGGTACGTGACGACGTCCGCGGCCAGCCCGATCCTCGACGTGGAGACACAGCACATCGCCGCGTACGCCGGGGACATGACGGTGGCGGTCGACGACGGCCGCAAGTACTGGGAGCCGGGCGAGTCCCAGCTCCGGATCGGCTTCACCGACGCGAGTGTCGCCAAGGTGCTGGCCCGTGGGAACCGCCTGGTGCCCGAAGTCGTCACGGACCTGTGCCGGCGCCTTGGCGTCGCCACCACCGACATCGGCGCCCTCATCACCAACCAGCCCAACCGGACGTTCCTGCGCAACTGGCGCGAGGCACTGCGACTCCCCGCCGAACGGCATCTGAACACCTTCGACGACTGCGGGAACCTGTTCGGCGCGGCGATCCCGGTCACCCTGGACCGCGCGGTCCGCTCAGGACAGGTCGAGGACGGTGACCTGGTGGTGCTCGGGGGCTTCGCCCACGCGGGCGACTTCGCCGGCGCGGCCGCGATCCGCTGGCGCGGCGGGCGGGGCTGACCGATGGACATCCCCGTACTGCACCGGCTGTCCCTCAACGAGAGCCCCCACCCCCCGCTGCCCTCGGTGCGCGAGGCGATGCGGGAAGCCGTCGCCGACGCCCACCGGTACCCGCAGTTCCATCCCGACGACCTCACCGAGCGCATCGCCGCCTGGTGCGGGGTGCCGGCGGCCCACGTCGCGGTCGGCAGCGGATCGGTGGGCGTGGCACTGCAGTTGCTCCACGCGGTCGTCGAGCGCGGAGACTCCATGGTCTACGCCTGGCGCACCTTCGACGCGTATCCCTTGCTGGCCTCGATGGCCGGCGCCCGGCCCGTCGCGGTGCCCCTCACCCCGGACGGACACCAGGATGTGCGCGCCCTGCTCACGGCGATCGACCACCGCACACGCGTCGTGGTGCTCTGCAATCCCCACAACCCCACCGGAAGCCTGATCACTTCGGTCGACCTGCTCGCATTCCTGCGTCGCGTCCCCGAGCACGTGACCGTGCTCCTCGACGAGGCATACGTGGAGTTCGCCCGCGACCCCCGCCTGCCGGACTCGATCGCGCTCCTGGACGCACATCCCGGCCTGCTGGTCCTGCGCACCTTCTCCAAGGCCTACGGCCTCGCGGCCCTGCGGGTCGGGTACGGCCTCGGCTCACCTGCCCTGGTGGCGCGCGTCCGCCATCAGCAACTCCCCTTCGGCATCAACGCGGTGGCGAGCGCCGCGGTGAAGGCGTCCTTGCAGGCCGGCGACGAACTTCAGCAGCGGGTGGAGAGCGTGGTGGCGGAACGCGAACGGCTACGGCGCCACCTCGCCGACCTGGGCTGGCATCTGCCGCCGAGCCACACCAACTCGCTCTGGCTGGCCGCGCCCGACCCCGTGGACGACGGCGCCGCCGCGCTTGCCGCCGCCGGGATCCAGGCACGTCACTACCCCGACGAGGGCATCCGGCTGACCGTCGGCAGCCGGGAAGCCAATGACGCCGTGCGCTCGGCTCTGGCGGCGCTGGGCCGACAAGGGCTGCGGGCCGACGACGAGGTGAGCGCTGCCTGACCGAACACGGCTGCGCCCATCTCCCCTTCCTCCGGCCTCCGTTGGCCTCACGCGCGGCCCTGGTCCGACAGGCCGTTCGGACCTGACCCGGCCCAGCACAGGACATGTGGCCGCCACCCGGTGACCGGTATCCGCCGGAACCGGGTGGCGGCCGCGCGCGTAGGCACGATTCCTGACAGCGGTGTGGGCGAACTTCGCCCAGCGCGGTTACTGCCGTCTGATCTATACGAACACCGTGAGCGTGCTGCCCGAGGCGACGGGCATGTTCGAGCGTGCCATCGGGACCGGCGTACGAATCGTGCGGGTCTTGCTCACCGCCTCTGACGCCACCGCCCGCGAGCGTCTGACGGGCCGGGAACTCGGCTCGGAGCTGGAGCGGGAGTGGGAGGGCAGTGTCCGCAAGGCACGGCTCCAGGACCGGCGGATCCCTGCGGGCACTGTGCGAGTGGTGACTGACGGGCGGCCTGTCGTGGACATCGCGCGCGATGTGGTGGCCGCCACCGGCTGGGTCCGATCCTGCTGGGCGGGGCCGGTGCAGAGACGGGTGCGGCCACCGTTGCTCACCGTGAGTCGTGTGGACTGACGAGGAGACGGTGGCCGCAGGTCACAGCCTGGATCCGGCCGCTGGCGGGAGGCGTTCGCTGCGGCATGGGCTGAAGGACACCCGCACGGTCGGGTCCAGCGGCAGTACGCCGGCAGTCTTCCGATAGACCGTGCGGGGATATTCGCCTGATGCTGTCAGCGGACTGCGGGGACGACGCCGGCGGCCTCCAGGCGGGCCGGGTCGGCCCGGAGGATTGCCTCGTGGGCCAGGCGCAGGGTCGGGCCCGGCTCGACCCCCAGTTCCTCTCTGATGATCCGGCGGGCGTTGCGGTAGCTGCCCAGCGCGTCCCCCTGGCGGCCCGCCCGGTAGAGGGCGACCATCAACTGGCGGTGGAACGTCTCCCGCAGGGGGTGCCGGACGAGGAGACCTTTGAGGTCTTCGATCACCTCGTGGTGACGACCGAGCGCCAGGGCGGAGTCGATGCTCAGCTCCGTGCAGTTCAGCCGCTTCTCCTCCTGCACCGCGAGGAAGGACTCGATTTCGAGGGACCGCGGGATTCCGTCCAGGACATGGCCTCGCCACAGTGAAAGCGCCTGGCGGAGCAATGCGGACGCACGCTGGAAATCGGCCGCGCCGAATCGTTCTCGGCCACGGTTGTAGCAGGCCTCGAAATCCTGGACATCGGTGGTTCCGCCACGCAAGTCCAGGATGTACCCGGGCGAGCTCGTGATGATCGGAGAGGCTCCTCCGGAACCGTTCAGACCTTTCCGCAACTGCGACACGTACACGCGCAGACTGGCGAAGGCGCAACGCGGCGGACCGTGTTCCCAGAGTTCGGCGACCAGCTTTTCCCCCGGTACGGTCTCACCCGCCCTGATCAGCAACAGGGCGAGCAGTTTGGCCAGTTTGGGCTGGTCGGGTGTCAGGTCGACGCCGTCGCGTGCCACCCGCAGCCGACCCAGTAGTTCATAGCGGAGCATGTGGTCTGGCTCTACATGGGACAGGGACACAACAACCCCCCGAATGCAACGAGTGCATTCAACTAAATTCTGGTTCCCCCATCCGACCCCAGGATTGAGGTCCCATAAGGACAGCAGTTCACTGCTATGAAGTGCAGCTTATGCGAGGTCGTTGCACGATAGCAGTCCGTTCCGTTACGCGGTCATTAAGAGAATAATAGCCGGTCCCGGGTGCGGCAATTAAGCCGCCTTGAATCGGGCCATGAATGCCATTCGGCCTGGACGGCCCGTCCGCCGGGGCGGACCGGGCCGCTTCCAGGTCACGCAGCAGCCCGGCAGCGGCTGGGCGCTCGGCGGTGCCGGCATCGCCATCCTCGGCCTCGCCGGTTGCCTGTTCATCCGGCGCCGCAGGGTCTGGGTGCGGG
>NZ_JBSGZN010000063.1:9164-41607 GCF_053611025.1 Streptomyces sp. NPDC054842 | reverse complement strand
CAGCGGGAGCACCGTCGGCCGGTGCTCCCGCCGCCGCGGGAGGGGTTCAGGCGGCCGGCACCTTGTCCAGGAAGCCGTAGACGGCCTTGATGCGGCCCGCCTCGTCGGCGACCAGGACGTCGAAACCGATCGCGATCGGCTCGGCGCCGGGCTCGGTGACCAGGCCCCACTGGAACCGGGCCTGGTTGTGGTGGGCGTCGACCGTGCCGTGCAGTTCGAAGGTCAGGCCCTTGAACTGCTCGCGGGCGCCCGCCACCACCGCGCCGAAGCCCTCGTGGCCCTCGACGGCGGCGAGCGGGTCGATGTACGGGGCGTCGGCGGTGAACAGCTCGGCGATGGCCGCCGCGCGCTTGTCGGCGTCCGCCTCGTTCCAGATGGCCAGGTAGCGGTCGACGGTGGTGGTCAGGTCGCTCATGCGTGTTCTCCTCGTGTGCGTTGGTGCGGCTGACCCGACGTGCCGTCGCCAGGCGCGCGGTACGACGGGGGTTCTGGATGTCTCAGGGGGTCTCGGGGCGGTCCGGGGCCGGCGCCCAGACGGGGAGGGCGCCGGGCAGGACCTCGAAGGTGGCCGTGGAGCCGATGCCGTGCTGGTACTCGCCGTCGTGCTCCAGCGGCAGCCGGCGGCCGTCGGTGCGCTCCACGGTGATGGTCCGGCCGCGCGCGTACCGCGTGGCGGGGTGGCCGATGTGGGCGGCGGTCAGGGTCAGCCGCGGCACGTCGGCCGCGGCGATCCCGTCGCCGATGACGCAGACGTCGAGCAGGCCGTCGTCGAGCAGCGAGTCGGGCAGGACGTTGAACCGGCCGCCGCGGTAGGAGCCGCCGCCGACGTTCGCGAGGACGGTCGGGCCCTCGTGCACGACCCGCCCGTCGACGGTGACCCGGCCCGGGTACGGCGCGTAGCCCGCGGCGGTGTCGGCGAAGGCGCGCGCGTACCGCTCGCGGCCGGTCAGCGGCAGGTCGCGGGCGGTGATCAGCGCGTCGGCGATCACACCGGAGCAGGCGCCCAGGTAGACGTACTGACGGGTTTCGGCGAGACGGGCCAGGTCCAGGCGGCGCGGGCGGGCGCTGCCGCCGATGCCGGAGTCGGTGAGGATCGCCTTGAGGGACTCCGTCCAGGGGCGGTCGCCCCACAGCATCTTGTAGCCGGAGTTGCCGGTGCCGCCGGGCACCACCGCGAGCGTGGCGTGCCCGGAGGCGGGCACCAGGCCCTGGACGGCCTCCCGGACGGTGCCGTCGCCGCCGATGACGACGACCAGGTCGGGGGCGCCGGTGTGCCGTTCGAGGGCCTTGCGCACCGCGACGGTGGCGTCACCCGGGCCGGTGGTCGGGTGCACCTCGGTGCGCTCCAGGTACGAGTCGCACAACTGGCGCACCTGTTCCACCAGTTCCGGGCTGTGGCTGCCGGAGGCGGGGTTGGCCAGGACCAGTGCCCGGGTCGGGACCGGGGCTGCTGTATCTGCCATGCGGGCGTACTCCTTCGTGGGACGGCGCCGGCGGGTCCGGGGCCGGGGCCGCGCCTGCGGCTCCGGACCCACGACATCGACTCTGCCGCCGACCGCTGTCACAGCGCTGACGTGCGGCTGACGCCGACGAGGCGCACGGGCACGGGGAGGCAGGGCAGACAGGGCAGGCAGGGGGACACGCCGGGCATGGGGAGGCGGGGCCCGGGGCATGCCGGGCGCGCCGTGGAGGCCCGCGGTGCGCCGGGCCGGGCGCCACGGGCACCCTCGGCGGGCTCCGGGCTCCGGGCTCTCGCGCCGCGCCCGGAGCCGCGCCCCGGCGCCCCGGCCCGTGGGCGGGTGGGACCCGCGCGCGAGGTGGCTCGGGGGTGGGAGCGGGAGCGCGGGGCGCGGTCCGGGCGGGAATGCCCGGCCGCCGCCCGGCCGGGGCCGGGCGGCGGCAACGCGGGAAGCCCCCGCCCTCGCGGTCACTGCTTGGCGAAGGCCAGCAGGTCCGCGTTCAGACGGTCGGCGTGGGTGGCGAACAGGCCGTGGGCCGCGCCCGCGTAGGTCAGCAGGGTGCTGCCGGGAACGAGCTCCGCGGTGCGGGGACCGCACAGCGGATACGGCGCCCCGAGGTCGGCGGTGCCGTGGACGACCAGGGTGGGCACCCGGACGGCCGCCGTCTCCGCTCGCTGGTCGGTGGTGAACAACGTGCGGTAGATCTCCGTGGCGGCCCTCGGCGAGGTGTCCAGGGCCAGGTCCGTCAGCCACTCGGCCAGTCGGGGCGAGAGCGGCGTGCTCGCCGGATCCGCCTCGGGGCCGGCGAAGAACGGCCAGGTCAGTGATCTCAGCCAGGCGGCCCGGTCGGTCCGGATGGCCTTCTCGATCTCCTGGAACAGCGCCATCTCCAGGCCGTCCGGGTTGTCCGGGGCGCGCAGCAGGAACGGCGTGGTGGAGGCGACCAGCGCCAGCTTCCCCACCCGCCCGGCGCCGTACCGGGACAGGTAGCGCACGGCCTCACCGCCGCCCGCCGCGTAGCCGACCAGCAGGACGTCCCGCAGGTCGAGGTGGTCGAGCAGGTCGGCGAGGTCCGAGGCGAGGGTGTCGTAGTCGTAGCCGCTCCAGGGGACGTCCGAGCGCCCGGTGCCGCGCCGGTCGTAGGTGACGCAGCGCAGCCCCTGACCGGCCAGGAACGGCGCCTGGAACTCCCACATCCGCGAGTCCGCCATGGCGGCGCTGAGCAGCACCACGGGACGTCCTTCGCCCCAGTCGGTGCAGTGGAGCCGGGTCCCGTCCCGGGTGGTGACGTACGGCATGACGCCTTCCTTCCTTGGGTGGTGGGGACCTCAACGGCGTGCGGTGCGGCCCGGCGCCGCCAGCACCAGGGCGGAGGCCACGAGCCCCAGGGCGATGAGCGGGACGAGCGTGACGGCGAACGCGTGCGGGTAGGCGCCCGCCGAGCCGCCGCCGTCGGCCAGGGTGGGGAAGAAGACCGCACCGGCGATCGCCACTCCGACGGCCGCGCCGCCCTCCTGGGCGGTGTTCAGCAGTCCGGAGGCGGAGGCCGCGTGCTCGGGCACCGCCGCGCCCAGCACCAGGTTGGTCAGCGGGCCGGTCGTCAGGCCCATGCCGAGCCCGGCGACGAGGAGGGCGGGCAGCAGCCACAGCACGTGTCCCGTCGTGTCGAGGCGGTCGGCGGTCAGGGCGACCGCCGCGTAGCCGATCGCGAGGGTCAGCGGGCCGACGGCCACCCTGCGGGCGGTGACCGAGGCGGCCTTGCGCGACGACAGCACCGAGGCGCCGAAGTAGCCCGCGCCCAGGGCCAGGAAGACGGACCCGGACTCCAGGGGCGACAGGCCCCGGCCCAGCTGCAGGTAGAGGGCCAGCACGAAGAAGAAGGAGCCCATCGCGAGGAAGTAGACCACCGTCGCGGCCAGCCCCACCGAGAACACCCGGCCCTTGAACAGGGCGGGTTCGATCAGGGGGCCCCGGTCGGCCGCCGCCCGCCGGCGCAGGTGCCAGACGGTCACCGCCAGCAGGACGGCCGCACCGGCCAGCGCCTCCCACACCCACAGCGGCCAGTCGCTCTCCTGGCCCTTCAGCAGCGCGAAGACGATGATGCCCAGGGACGCCGTGACCAGCAGGGCGCCCACGAGGTCCAGCCGGGTGCCGCCCTCACCGCGCGACTCGGGGATCGTGCGGCCGACGAAGGCCAGGGAGACCAGGCACAGCGGGACGTTGATCAGGAAGATGGTCCGCCAGCTCAGTCCCGCGATGTCGACCGTGATCAGGGCACCGCCGATGAACTGGCCGAAGACGCCGGCCATTCCGATGACCAGGCCGTAGGCGTTGAAGGCGCGGTCGCGGGCGGCGCCGGTGTACACCGTGCCGATGATGCCGAGCACCTGCGGCACCATCAGCGCGGCGGCGGCGCCCTGGGCGATGCGGGCGACGATCAGGACGGTCGCCGTGGGTGCCAGGCTGCACGCGGCCGAGGCCAGCATGAACAGCACCATGCCGAGCGTGAACATCCGCCGGCGGCCGAAGAGGTCGCCGAGCCTGCCGCCGGTGATCAGGCCCGCGGTGAAGGCGACGCCGTAGCCCACGACGAACATCTGGGCCTGGGCGGCGCTCGCGCCCAGGTCGGACTTGATGGCGGGGACGGCCACGTTGGCGATGAAGAAGTCCAGCACCGTGATGAACGTGCCCACGAGCACCACCAGGAGGGCACCGGCCGAGGGGGCGGCGGCCGGTGCGCCGTCGGGGGGCGTCGGCGCACGCCCCTCGGCGACGACTTCCGTGCTTGTCTCAGAAGTCATGACGACTCCGTTTCTCGATCATTTCGGGTGGTTGGCCGGTGGTGCCGGTACCGTGGCCGGTCACCAGGTCACGGGTAGGTGTGTCACCCCGTGGAAGACGGTGCCGCGGCGGAAGACCGTGCGCGGGTCGGCCGCCAGCCGCAGGTTCGGGAAGCGCCGCAGCAGGGAGCGCAGCGACAGCTCCATCTCCAGCCGCGCCAGCGGGGCCCCCTGGCAGTAGTGCGGTCCGAAGCCCCACTGGAGGTGGCCGCTGGTGTCGCGGTGCGGGTCGATCCGGTGCGGGCAGGTGAAGACCGACTCGTCGTGGTTGCCGGCGGGCACGGAGATGACGACGGCGTCGCCCTTGGAGACGGCCACACCGCCGAGTTCGAGGTCCTCCACCGCCAGCCGGACCATCGCGTCCTGGGAGATCGACCAGTAGCGCATCGACTCCTCGATGAAGTTCGGTATGAGCGCGCCGTCGTCGGCGGTCACCCGCGCCCGCAGGTCGTCGTCGCGCAGCAGCGCCAGGATGTTCAGGGCGATCTGGTTGGTGGTGGTCTCGTGTCCGGCCACCAGGACCAGCCGGGCGATGCCGACCAGCTCGTCCAGGGTGATGTCGCCCTTCGCGTGGTGGTTGACGGCGAGGCGGCTGATCAGGTCGTCACCAGGGCTCTCCAGCTTGCGCAGCGCCAGTTTGGCCAGGTAGTCGGACATCTCCTCGAAGGCGGCCAGGGAGACCGCCGGGTCCTCCTGGGAGATGGTGACGCGGGTCTTCTCGACGAAGAACGCGGAGTCCTCCTCCGGGACGCCCAGCAGGCGTGCGATGACGAGGGTCGGCAGCGCGCGGGAGAACACCGCGTGGAGGTCGGCCGGCCTGGGCAGTGCCTCCAGGTCGTCCAGCAGCTCGTCCACCAGCCGCTGGACCGGTTCGCGCAGCCGCTTCACCCGGCGCGCGGTGAACTCGGTCTGGATCATGCGGCGGAGCCGGGCGTGTTCGGGGTCGTCCAGGCGCAGGAAGGAACTCGGGTTCCCGCCGGGCGGGACCTGGATGCGCACCGGTGCGCCGGGCAGCCGTTCGTCGGCGCTGAGGCGGGGATCGCCCAGCGCCTGCCGTACGTCGGCGTACCGGGTCACCAGCCAGGCCAGGCGGGACTCGGCGGCTCCCGCCGGGAGGCGCACCACGCAGGGGGGCGCCTTGCGCAGTTCCGTCAGGATGGGCGGCGGGTCTCCGTCCTCGGTGCGGGCGAAGGGCCAGTCCAGGACATCGGTGTGGTCCGCGAGCGACACGTCGGCCTCCAGGGGTGAGGGGGCGGGCGGGTGGATGACGGGCACCGGCTCTCCTCCGTGGTCGGACTCGGACGCGCTGACGCCGACGGGGCGGTGGGGGCATGGATGGTGTGCCGTCCAACGCCGCGGACGGTCGTGCGCCACTGTCGCGCAGTCCGCTGACACGGCGCTGACACGAGGTCGGACCGGGCTGTGGGACCCCCGGGGAACTCGTGTGGGGCCGGTGCTGGGGGTGTGGTGCGGACCGGGAAGGCGCCGGAGCGGGGCGCCTTCCCGGTGCTGCGGCCGGGAAGGCGGCCGGTCGGCCTCCGGTCGCGGCGCTGGTGCCGCGGCAGGCGACGTTCGCCGGTGAAGGAGCGTCGCGAGAGGGCGAACGATGCCTGCCGCGGCGCTAGCGCGTGGGGTGGGCGGCGATCCGCTGCAGGCGGTGCGCGAAGTGGGCGGTGACGGCCTGGGCGTGCGTGTCGATGTAGAAGTGGCCGCCGGAGTACTCGTTGTGGCCGAGGTAGGTGGGGGTGCGTCCGGTCCAGTGGGTCATGGCGTCCGGCGCCTCCTGCAGGGGGTCGGAGCGCCCGCCGTAGGAGGCGAGCGGGCAGGCGACCCCGGCGCCGTCGTCGACGTACTGGGCGGCGACCCTGAGGTCGGCGCGGAGCGCGGGGACCACGAGGGCGAGCATCTCGGGGTTGTCGTAGATCTCGGCCGGGAAGGAGCCCAGCTTCTTGATCCACTCGACGAGTTCGGACTCGGGCATCCGGCTCTGCTCCTCGGTGGGCTGGAAGAAGCCCACGGGCGACCAGCCGGACATGCCGACCATGACGGGCGCCGGGCCGCCCTCCTCCTCCATGCGGATGGCCAGCCGGAACGCGAGCTGGGCGCCGAGGCAGTGCCCGAAGAACGCGAACGGCCGGTCGTCCAGGTCGTCGAGCACGGCCTCGTGCAGGGCTTCGAGCAGCGGCCAGAACTCCTCGTACGTCGGCTCCTCCCGGCGGTTGTGTCGGCCCGGCAGGGTCACCGCCTGCGCGGCGATGTCGGGCGGCAGCAGGCTCTCCCAGTCCCGGTAGATGATGGCGCCGCTGCCCGCGTGCGGGAGCAGGAACAACCGGATCGAGGCGTCGGGCGAGGGCTCCACCGGGTGGAACCACTGGCCCGCACGGGACATCTGGCTGCCGGCGGCGACGGTGGCGCCGGTGTCCGTTGCGCTGGTGGTACTGGTCACGACTGTGTACTCCCCACGGTGGTGGACGGGCCGAGGGCGCGTACCGCGGGCAGCAGCACCTCGGCGATCTCCTTCAACTGCGGTTCCGGGTCGAGCGATCCGATCCTCAGGACCAGGTGGCGGGCGCCGGCCCGGACGTAGCCGCCGAGCCATTCGGCGCACTTCTCGGCGCTGCCCCAGGCGTAGGCCTGGATGGTGCGCATCTGGTCGAGGGAACGGCCGTAGTAGTGGCTGATGTAGTGCTCCAGTTCGGCCTCGGCCGCCCGCTCGTCCCGGTTCACCGTGATCGTCGCGTAGAGGGCGGGGGTGACGGCGCCGGCGGGGCGGCCGGCCTCCTCGGCGAGCTCGGCGATCCGGCGGGCGGCCCGGCCGTAGGCGTCCGAGTCGGGCAGGAACGGCAGCCAGCCGTCGTAGCGGGTGGCGGCGCGGGCGAGCACCTTGGGGGTGTCGCTGCCCGCCAGCCACAGCGGCGGGCCGCCGGCGGTGGCCGGGGAGGGCAGCCGGTCGAGGCGGTCGGCCTGCCAGTACCTGCCCTGGAAGTCGGCCGGTTCGCCCTCCTGTCCGGCGCGCCAGGCCGTGCGCCACAGGGCGGTGATCTCGTCGAGGCGTCCGACGCGGCCCTGGAAAGCGGCGCCGACTGAGGCGAACTCCTCCTCCGTCTCGGGCATGGGGAAGCCGGAGCCGAGCCCGAGGACCAGCCGGCCCGCGGCGACGTGGCTGAGGCTCGCGACCATGTTGGCGCCGATCAGCGGGTGGCGCAGGGCCGGGGTCAGGGCGGCGGTGCCGACGGTGATCCGCTCGGTGGCGGCGGCAGCGGCGGCCAGGACGACGAGCGGGTCCAGGCGGGGGCGGGCGGTGAGCGAGTCGCCCGCCCAGAGGGAGTCGAATCCCAGTGCCTCGGCCTGCCGGGCGAAGTCCAGCAGCGGAGCCGCCGCGTAGGTGCCGTTGATGGCCTGTTCCCGGGTGGGCAGCAGTACGCCGACGTGCAGGGGCCCGTTCATGGGCGACGACCTTTCTGTCCGTGGTGGCTGACGCGGTGTCATACGGCCGTGCCGGCCAGCGGGTCCCGGGCCGGTACCGTCAGCCGCTCCCGCACCGCGCGGCGCAGGATCTTGCCGGAGGGGTTGCGGGGCAGGGAGTCGGTGAAGTGGTAGGCGGTGGGGATCTTGTAGTCGGCTAGCCGGCCGCGCAGGGAGAGCAGCAGTTCGCGCGGGTGCGCCTCGGCGCCGGGGCGCAGGACGACGACGGCGTGCACGCTCTCGCCCCAGTGCTCGTCGGGCAGGCCGACGACGGCGGCGTCGGCCACGGCCGGGTGCGCGACGAGCGCCTTCTCGACCTCGGCCGGGTAGATGTTCTGCCCGGCGACGATGATCGTGTCGTTGATGCGGTCGCACAGGTGGAGGTAGCCGTCCTCGTCGAGGTAGCCGGCGTCCCCCATGTGCAGCCACTCCCCCACCAGGGTGCGCGCGGTGGCCTCGGGCAGGTTCCAGTAGCCGAGCATCCGGGACGGCGCGCGCACGCAGATCTGGCCGATCTCGCCGGGCGGGAGGGGGTCGCCGTCGGGGCCGATCACCTTGACCTCGTTGCCGGGGCACGGCCTGCCGACCGAATCCAGCACCGGGCTGCCCGGGTGGTGCGCTTCGGGCGGCAGGCACACCGCCACACTGCCGGTCTCGGTGCTGGCGTAGATCTGCGCGAACTCGCAGCCGTAGGTCTCCAGGCACTGCTTGAGCAGAGTCTCGGACATGGGCGCCGCGCCGTAGGCGATCTTGCGCAGGGAGGTGAACGCCTCCGGTCCCGCGCCGCGTTCGGCGGCCATCATCTGGAGCATGGCGGGGGCCGCGAAGGTGGTGGTGACCTTGTGGGTGCGGATCAGCCGGACCGCTTCCTGCGGGTCGAACTGCGGCATGATCACGTTGGTGCCGCCGGCGTTGAAGGTGTGCAGGAACCAGCCGATGCCCGCGACGCCGAAACCCGGCAGCGAGATGAGACCGACGTCGTCGGGCAGCCAGTCGATCCAGGAGACGCCGTGCTCGCGCATCGCGTGCGGCAGGGTGAAGAAGCTGCGGTGGGCGAGGACGGCGCCCTTGGGGAGTCCGGTGGTGCCGCTGGTGTAGATCTGCACCACGGCGTCGTCGGGGCCGGTGCCCGGCACCGGCTCGGAGTCGGGCTGGTCGGCGGCCCAGGCGGGCAGGCCCGCGCCGCGGGCGGGTTCGCCGTCGGCGTCGGTGCCGTCGACGCGGATCACCCGCCGCAGACCGGGAAGTTGGCTGCGCACGGCGGCGACGGTGTCCCAGAACTCGTCGTCGACGAAGATCAGGGCGGCGCCGGAGTCGCGCAGGATGTGGTCCACCTCGGTCGGGGTGAGCCGCCAGTTGACCGGCACCAGGACCGTGCCCGCCTTGGCGCAGGCGAGCATCACCACGTAGTAGTTCTCCGACTCGCGCCCCAGGTAGGCGACCCGGTCGCCGCGCCGCGCGCCGCCGGCGCGCAGGGCGTGCGCGGCACGGCTGCTGTCGCGGTGCAGCTTGTCGTAGGTGGTGACGCGGCCCTCGCAGATGATGGCCGGGTGGTCCGGCCGGCTGCCGGCGTGGGCCCGTGAGGAGTGGGTGAGCGTCCAGCGCTCCCTCGGTATGCCGCTCGGTGTGTCAGTCATGATCCGTCCTTGGGTGCGTCAGGCGGCCGGCACCGGCTCGAGCTGCCCGCAGAGGAACTGGGCCAGCTGCCGCACGGTCGGGTGGTCGTGGGTGAGCGAGGCCGGCAGGGGCAGCCGGAACGCCTGCTCCAGGGCGGCCTTGACCTGCTGGGCCATCAGCGAGTCCAGGCCCAGGGAGACGAACTCGGTGTTCGGGTTCAGTTCGTCGCCCTCCTCCAGGTGCAGGACGGCGGCGACCTTCTCGCGGACGACCCCGGTCACGGCGGCGGTCCGCTCGGCCGGCGGGAGGGCGGCGAGCGCGGTGAGGTCGAGGCCGGTGTCGTCGTCGGAGGCGTCGCGGGCGAGCCGGTCGTAGAACAGGTCGCCGGTGACGCTGCCCGCGACGTAGCGGTCCCAGTCGAACTCGCCGACCACCCGCTGGGTGCGCGGGCGCCCCCAGAGCCTGGCCAGGGTGTCCAGGGCGCGGGTCGGGGAGAAGAAGCGCACGCCGCTGCGTTCGATCTCCTGGCTGAGGTGCTCCTCCAGGCGGGCCGACATGCCGACCCGTGCCCAGGCGCCCCAGTTCACCGACAGGCCGGGCACGCCCCGCCGGCCGCGCCACTCGGCGAGGGCGTCGAGGGCGGCGCTGGCCGCGGCGTAGTGGCCCTGGGTGGCGCCGCCGAGGACCGAGGCGATCGAGGAGTAGGTGACGAAGAAGTCCAGCTCCGGGAAGGAGGACTGGGCGGCCTCGTGCAGCAGCCAGCCGCCGTACGCCTTGGCCTCCAGCTGGGCGTCGATGGCCTCCCAGGTCAGCTCGGCGATGAGCTTCTTGTCGTAGGCGCCCGCGGCGTGCACGATCCCGCCCACCGGGTGCGGGCCGGCCGCGAGGTGCCGCACCAGCTGCCGCACGTCCTCGGCGCGGCCGATGTCGGCCCGGACCAGGTCGAGTTCGGCGTGCTCGGCGAGGTCGGCGAGGAGGGGGGCGGCCTCCTCGGTGGGCCGTCCGCTGCGGCTGACCAGCGTCAGGTGGCGGGCGCCGAGGGCGATCAGCTTCCGGGCGGTGACCAGGCCGAGGCCGCCCAGACCGCCGGTGACGAGGTAGGTGCGGTCCGGGCGCAGGGCGGCCGGGACCTCCTCGGCGGGGGCGGCGGACTCCGCCTCGGGGGCGTCCGGGAGGGTCACCCAGGACTGTCCCGACGGGTCCGACAGGGCTGTCCGCAGCGCCTCACCGGTCTCGTCGAGGCGGAAGTGCCTGGCGTCGTCGTCCTCTTCGGCGGGCGGGGCGTGCACCACGGCCGCCGCGGGGACGGTGAGCGTGGAGCGGAACGTGCCGTCGTGGCGTACGAGGACGTCGTCGCCCGGTGCGAACCCGGTGCCCTCGGCCGCGGCCAGGACCGTGCCGGTGGCCGCGGTGCCGAGCAGCGGCGGGGGCTCCTCCTCCGCGCCGAGCAGTTCCTCGCGCTCCGCGCGGCCGGTGTCCAGGGCGGTGCGGGCGTCGTCGGCGGTCAGGCCGACCGACCGGACGCGGATCTGGACCTCGTCGGCTCCCGGGGGCACGTCCGTGGCGGCGACCAGCGCGAGGTCGGACAGGTCGCCCGAGTCGGGGGCGCGCAGTTCGAAGCCGCCGGACCAGGTGAGCGGGGCGTCGCCGGAGAGGAGCCGGCGGACGTAGCGGCGGCCCGGTCGGTGGGCGACCTGGTACTCGCCGGGCGGTTCGGCGTGCCACTCCTCCAGCAGCGGGGTCAGGCCGCTGCCGGGGGCGACGTCGACCAGGGTGGCCCGGTACTGGGGGTACTCGGTGAGCAGCACCCGGCCGAAGCCCCAGAGCGTGGCGGCGGCGAGGTGTCCGCCGTCGCCGGCCGGGTCGCCGGGCAGCCACTGGGCTCCCTCGGTGACCAGCCACAGGCGGGGCGGCCGGGGGGTGCCCGTGGCGTCCAGCGCGGTGATCAGGGCGAGCAGTTCGCGGTAGTTCTCCTCGCATTCGGCGCGCAGCCGGTCGGCGGACATGGCCTGCGGGAGCCGCCGCCAGACGCGGCAGACGTCGGTGACGGTGGGGTCCTCCAGGGCCGCCTTGAGTTCGGTGAGGCCGGCGCCCCGGGTGACCTTCAGGCCGGGCCGTCCGGCGAGGTCGGCGGCGCGGGCGGGTGACGGATCGAGCAGTACGACGTGCCGGGCGGGGGCGGTGGTCCGCGGTGCGGGCAGGGCGCGGCGGACCCACTCGGGGCGGTGCAGGAACCGGCGGCGGCCGGTGCTGCCCCCGGGGCGGGCCAGCCGGACGCCGAGCAGTTCGGCGACCGGGTCGCCGTTCTCCAGGAGCAGCACGTCGGCGGTGCGGCGGTCCTGGTCGCCGTGCACCCGGGCGAGGACGCGCAGTTCCTCGCCGCGGGGCTTGCGGAAGTGGCGGACCGAGGCGACGCCGCGGGGCACGAACACCGGGCCCTCGGGGTCGAGGACGACGCACGCCTGGACGGCGGCCTCCACGAGCTCCGCCGGCACGTGTTCGACGGCGGAGGCGTTCCGGCCGGTCAGCTCCCCGGTGACGAGGCCGTCGGCGTGCCGGGCGATGCGCAGCAGCAGCCGCATCCGGGGGCCGTGCGGGCGGCCGACGGAGGCGAGGTCGGTGTAGATGTCCTCGTCGTCGATCTGGGTTCCGGCGGGGGCGAGACCCGCGTCCAGTTCGGCCAGTTCGGAGACGGGGACCACCGGTTCGGGGTCGGCGGCGATCACCGCGGTGGCGTGCACGTCCTCCTCCCCGCCGACGACCGTGAACACCGCCACCTCGGCGCCACCGTCCGGCAGCGGCTTCCAGCGGGTGGTCAGGGCGGTCCTGGTGTCGGCGGGGACGTCGAGCGGCGCGAGCAGCCGGAGGTCGCGCAGGGCGGACCGGGCGTGGCCCTGGACCGCGTCCTGGACCGCGAACAGCAGGTCGACGTAGGCGCCGGCGGGCAGGGTGGTGCGTCCGCCGTCGGCGAGGTCGGCGAGCGGGCCGAGGTCCTCGGCGGTGAACTCCGCGGTGAACTCCCGTACCCCCGAGGCGAAGCGCTCCTCGGTGCCGAGCAGCGGGTGGCGGGCGGTGCCGCCCGCGGCGGCGCGGCGGGGTCCGGCGGCGGGCAGCCAGTAGCGCTTGCGCTGGAAGGCGTAGGTGGGCAGGTCCGCCTTGGCCGGCACGGCGTGCCCGGCGTGGTAGCCGGGCCAGGAGACGGTGAGTCCGGCGGCGTAGTACTCGGCGAGTGCGGTCAGGGTGGTGGTGGCCGTTTGGTCCCGGCGGCGCAGGCTCGCCAGCCACAGGTGGTCCTCGGCGGCGACGCCGCGCCGGGCGAGCGCGGTCAGCGCGGCCTGCGGTCCGATCTCGATCATGGCGTGGCGGCCGCGCCGGGCCACCGCGCGGATGCCGTCCAGGAAGCGCACGGGTTCGCCGATGTGCCGCACCCAGTAGTCGGGGGTGGCGATGTCGCGGAACCGGGCGAGCCGTCCGGTCACGTTGGAGATCAGGCTGATGGCCGGTTCGTGGAACTCGATGCCGTCGAGAGCGGCGCGGAAGTCGTCGTAGACCTCGGCCATCTGCGGGGAGTGGAAGGCGTGCGAGACCGCGAGCCGGTCGACGCGCACGCCGCGCTCCTTGAGGATGCCGCAGACCTCGTCCAGGGCGGGCAGGGCGCCGGAGACGACGCACTGGTCGGGGGCGTTGACCGCGGCCAGGGCGAGGCCGGGGCGGCTCTCCAGGAGCGGCTCGACGTCCTCGGCGGGGGCGGCGACCGCGGCCATGCCGCCCTCGGCGCGCACCGCCTGCATCAGCCGGGCCCGCGCGGCGACCAGCCGCACGGCGTCGGGGAGGCTGAACAGGCCGGCGACCGCGGCGGCGACGACCTCGCCGATGCTGTGTCCGATGAGCACGTTGGGGCGCACGCCCCAGGCCATCCACTGCCGGGCGAGGGCGTATTCGAGGGTGAACAGGGCGGGCTGGGTGTACTCGGTGCGGTCGATCGCCCCGGGTTCCTCGGCGGTGCCGAGCAGCAGGTCGCGCACGGAGCGGTCCAGGTGGTCCGCGAACAGCCGGTCGCATTCGTCGACGTGGGAGCGGAACTCCGGGAGGGCCGCGTAGAGGGCGGCGCCCATGCCGGCGTACTGGGAGCCCTGGCCGGTGAACATGAAGGCCGTCTTGCGGATGCCGCTGGGGCCCTCGTGGTCCTGGCCGGCCGCCCGGTCCAGGAGCCGGGCCAGGGCGGCGCGGTCGGCGACCGGGGCGGCGACGCGGTAGGGGTGGTGGGTGCGGGCCACGTTGGCGGTGTGGCAGAGGGCGTCGAGGGGGAGGTCGGGCCGCTCGTCGAGCAGCCGGCGGTGGTTCGCGGCCTGCTCGCGCAGGGCGGCGGAGCTCTTGGCGGAGAGGGTGAACAGCGGGGCGGCGGGCGTGCCGGCGGACTGCGGCGCGGGGCTCGCCTCCGGTGCCTGCTCCAGGACCACCGCGCCGATGGTTCCGGCGAAGCCGAAGCTGTTCACGACCGCGCGGCGCACCTCGGCCCGCCATGGCTCGCAGGCGGTCGGCACGCGCAGCGGGTAGAGGTCCCAGGGGATGCGCCCGGACGGGGTGGTGAGGTTCAGGTGCGGGTAGATGGTGCCGGAGCGCAGCTGCAGCACCGTCTTGATGACGCCGACGATGCCGGAGGCCGGCTCCATGTGGCCCAGGTTGGTCTTCACCGACGCGGCGAGCACGGGGTTGTCGGCGGTGTGCGACTCGGCGAACACGTCCCCGATGGCGCCGAACTCGATCGGGTCGCCGAGCGGGGTGCCGGTGCCGTGCGCCTCCACGTACTGGATGTCCTCGGGGGCGAGGCGGGCCGTGGCCAGCGCGGCGCGGATCACCTTCTCCTGCGCGGGGCCGTTGGGCACGGTCAGTCCGGCGCTGTCGCCGTCCTGGCCGACGGCGGTGCCGCGCACCAGGGCGAGCACCCGGTCGCCGTCACGCTCGGCGTCGGAGAGCAGCTTGAGGACCAGGACGCCGCAGCCCTCGGCGCGCGCGTAGCCGTCGGCCGACTCGTCGAAGGTCTTGCACTGCCCGTCCGGGGCGAGCATCTGCGCGTTGGAGAACATCACCGGGATGCGCGGGTGGTGCAGGGCGTTGACGCCGCCGCACAGCGCGATGTCGGTCTCGCCGGAACGCAGGGCCTGCACCGCCAGGTGCAGTGCGACCAGGGAGGACGAGCAGGCGGTGTCGACGCTCATGCTGGGCCCGCGCCACCCCAGGAAGTACGACAGCCGGCCGGACAGCGGGAACATCGTGATGCCGGAGGCCAGGTGGCCGTCCATCTCCTCGTACGGCAGGGACTCCAGCTCCAGCGCGTAGTCGATGGAACTGGCGCCGACGTAGACGCCGCCGTTACCGCGGCGCAGCGGGGCCGGGTCGATGTTGGCGTGCTCCAGGGCCTGCCAGGCGGTCTCCAGCAGCAGGCGCTGCTGGGGGTCCATGTACCGGGCCTCCTTCGGGGAGATGTTGAAGAAGGCGGCGTCGAAGAGGTCCACGCGGTCGAGGAAGCCCCCCGCGGTGGTGTGGATCTTCCCCTTGTCCTCGGGGGTCTCGGGGGTGAACGCGGCCACATCCCACCGGTCCTGCGGGATCGGGCCGATCCCGCTGCGCCCCTCCCGCAGGAAGGCGTCGAACTCGTCGGGCGAGGTGCTGCCGCCGGGGAATCGCAGACCGATTCCGACGATCGCGACCGGCTCGGGCGGCTGCTGGGATTCCGCACGCGGCATGGAGGGGCTCCTTAGCTTTCCTGAGAGGAAATGTCCTGGACGGCCTGGGTCAAGTGATCCACGAGATGGGCGACCGTCGGCTCGTTGAAGAGCACGCTGACATTGATGGAGAGATCGAGGAGCCGCTCCAGGCTCTGCCGTATCTCGGTCAGCCGCAGTGAGGTGAGTCCGAGATCGAAATAGCTGATGTCGAGCGGGAGGTCCTCGGATTCGTCCATGAGGAGAACCGCCTTGAATTTCTTCAGGACGATCGACTCGATTTCTTCGGCGAGTTCGGCGCGCGGCAGATCACGCAGGCGCTGAACAGTGCTGTCGACGGGTGGCATGTGGTCATGCAAGCAACGAAGGCTGACGCCCCACTGACGGACGGCCGGGCCGGCTTGGCTGAATCAGCTCCCTGTCAGCGCCGGGTCAGATTCCACTGCCACGCTCGCACTGCTTCGAAAAAATCCGCTGGCCACAGGTGAAAGGCTGAAGATGCTTCGCGAAGCCGCGCAGGAGGAGAGTGCCGAGGCACCTTCCGATATCAAGAGCTACGACCTCTACATCGCGGGCAAGGACGTCGCGGGTGACGGGTGGGTGTACACCGTCAGCGGCCGGTCCCTGCTGGAAGACGTGTTCACCAGCGTGAGCCTGAAGCGCGCCCTGGAGCAGGACCCGGAGTCGGAGGCGGCCAGGCACCCGTACGTCGTCGGGCGCTGCGCGGTCGCGGACGACGCGTCCATCGACCTGGCCACGCAGGCCGCGGCCGCCGCCGCACCCGACTGGGCGGCCGTGCCGCTGGAGCGGCGGATGCGCCTGGGCACCCGGTTCCGCGAGGAACTCATCAAGCACCAGGACGAGTTCCTGCGCATGCTGGTCGCCGAGTCCCACCCGGTCAAGCTGGCCCGCTGGGAGCTGAGCTGCCTGCTTCAGATCTACTCCCCCGGCTCCCTGCGCTGGTACACCAAGCAGATGCGGGTGGAGAAGGAGTACGCCGGCCGCACGCTGGTGCTGCACCGCCAGCCCGACGGTGTGGTGGCCTTCAACCCGCCGCAGAACGCGCCCCTGCCGAGCGCCGCCCTGTGCGTGCTGGCGCTGATGGCCGGCAACGCGGTGGTGGTGCGGGCACCGCGCAGCATCGCGCTGAGCACCATGTGGCTGCTGCGGGACGTGGTGGCGCCGCTGCTGGAGGAGATGGACGCGCCGGCCGGGGTGCTCAACGCGGTGTGCAGCAACCCCAAGCAGACCATGGACCGCTGGATCGCGGACCCGCTGATCAACGACATCTTCTACATCGGCGGCAGCCAGGAGGGCCTGCGCTTCGAGCAGCAGTGCGTGGCGCACGGCAAGAAGCCGATCCTCGAACTGGCGGGCAACGACGGCATCGTGGTGTGGAAGGACGCCGACGTCAAGTGGGCGGCCGAGGCCATCACCGAGGCCTTCTACGGCTCCGGCCAGATCTGCATGGTGCCCAACTACGTGCTGGTGCACCCGGACGTCGCGGACAGCCTGATCGCCGAGGTGAAGGAGCAGGTCAAGGGCATCCGGCCGGGCCTGCCCGAGGAGGAGGACGTGCTGCTGTCGCCGGTGCGGCGCAGCGAGCGGTTCTTCCGGCTGCTGCGGCAGGCGCTGGACAACGGCGCCGAGCTGGTCACCGGCGGCCACCGCACCGAACTGGACGGCACGCCCTCGGAGACGGGGGTCTTCCTCCAGCCGACGGTGCTGCGGGTGGAGGGCCTGGACCGGGCGCGCACCTACGACGTGGTGCGGGAGGAGACGTTCTTCCCGCTGGTGCCGATCGTGGTGCCCGAGCGGGAGGACGACGACGCCCTCCTGGAGGCGTTCCTGCGCTTCGTCAACAGCAACGACTACGGGCTGCGCAACTCCCTGTGGTCGCGTTCCGACCACGTCATCGAGACCTTCGTGCGGCGGGTCGTCAACGGCGGCCTGCTGAAGGTCAACGACTCCCACATCGGCTTCCTGCCCTACCTGCCCAGCCACGGCGGCACCGGCCGCACCGGCGGCGCCTTCGGCGAGGCCAACTACCCGATGCTCAAGACCTCCCACGTGCAGGGCGTCAGCATCGCCCGCGGCGTCAGCCCGTACGACGCGGTGTTCGGCGCCTGACCGCCATCCGCCCCTCAGGGCCTGCCGTTCGGATCAGGCCGGCGTCGCGTCAGCCGGGACGAACCGTCGGCCACGGCCGGCCTGATCCAGACGACAGACCCAACCCCGCCGTTTCCGCTGGAGGCTTCCGTTGCGTTCCCTCGACCTCGCCCGCTCCGTCTGCGAGCGCTTCCACCCCGGTCTGCTCAAGGAGCTGGACCAGATCCCGTACACCGACCGCGAGCGGCCCGGCAGCCCGGTGCTCGACCTGTTCCGCATCCACGGCGGGGTCGGTCTGCTGATCCCCGAGGAGTACGGCGGCCACGGCGCCGACGCCCTGGACGCGCTGCGGGTCCAGCTGGCCCTGGGCGCCGTGTCCCCGTCGCTGGTGGCGGCCGTTTCGATGCACCACTTCACCATCGCCATGCTGTACTCGCTGGCCGTGAAGGAGGGCCGGCTGACCGACGAGCAGACGGCCCTGCTGCGCCGGATCGTGCCCGACCAGCAGGTGATGGCGTCCGGCTGGGCCGAGGGCCGGACGGCGCAGAACATCCTCAAGCCGGCCGTGACCGCCCGTCCGGTGCGCGACGGGTTCCTGCTCACCGGCAGCAAGAAGCCGTGCAGCCTGTCCCGTTCGATGAGCCTGCTCACGGCGAGCGTCGCCATCCACGGCGACGACGGCGAGCCGGAGCTGGCGCTCGCGCTGGTGCCGGCCGACGCGTCCGGCCTGACCGTGCACCCGTACTGGGGCAACGACCTGCTGGCGGGCGCGGAGAGCGAAGAGGTGCGGCTGGAGGACGTGTTCGTGCCGGCCGGCATGGTCGTGCGGGCCGGCGCCGACGACCCGCACCGCCTCGACGACCTCCAGTCGGCCGGGTTCGTCTGGTTCGAGTTGCTGATCTCCGCCGGGTACGCGGGCGGTGCGCTGGCGCTGGTGGAGCAGGTGCTGGACCGCGAGCGCGGCAGTGTGGCCGAGCGGGCCGCCCTCGCCGTGGACATGGAGGCGGCGGTCGCGCTGCTGGAGGGCGTCGCGCGGGCGACCGGCCCGGAGCCCGGTGACGAGGAGTCGGTGGCCCGCGTCCTGGTGGCCCGGTACGCCGTGCAGAACGCCCTGCCCGACATCGCCTCCCGCGCCCTGGAGCTGCTGGGCGGCCTGGACTTCATCAGCGGCTCCGGTCCGGCACAGGCCGCGGCGGCGCTGCGGGCCCTCGCCTTCCACCCGCCGTCGCGCGCCGCCGCCGCCGAGCCGCTGCTGCGCTGGTTCGACGGCGGCGAGCTCGTCCTTGCCTAGGGCCGCGGCCGGGACGGTTCGCCGGCCGGTGAGAACCCGGTCACGGCACCACCGCCGCGGCCGGAAGGGCCCCGGCCGCGGCACGGTCCCGGTCCTGTCCGCACGACCTGACGACCCCTTGGAGTGAGCCACACGTGACCGTCATCCAGGAATCCCCGGCGGCTTGGTCCGCCGACGCCGAGGCAGAGGTCCTCGGCCTGTACCGCGCGCATCTGAGCAAGGGCCGGGCCACGCTCGCCGAGCTGTTCGGCAGCCACATGGAGGTGGCGTCCGAGGGCGCCTGGCTCACCACCAGCGACGGTGAGCGCTTCCTCAACGCCGGCGGCTACGGCGTGTTCCTGATGGGCTCCCGCCACCCGATCGTGATGGAGGAGGTGGAGCGCCAGCTGCGCACGCACCCCACCGCGACCCGCATCCTGCTGGAGCCCACCGTGGCCCGCGCGGCCGAGGCACTGGTCTCGGTGCTGCCGCCCGGTCTGGACCGGGTGCACTTCGCGCTGTCGGGGGCGGAGGCGGTGGAGACCGGCCTGAAGCTGGCCCGCGCGGGCGGCTTCAAGCGCACGGTCTCCATGCGCGGCGGCTACCACGGCAAGACCCTCGGCGCGCTGTCGGCCACCGCCAAGGAGGTCTACCAGCGGCCGTTCCGCCCGCTGGTGCCCGACTTCCTGCACCTGCCGTTCGGTGACGCCGACGCACTGGAGGCCGAACTCGCCGCCCACCCGGGCGAGGTGTGCGTCATCCTCGAACCGGTCCAGGGCGAGGGCGGTGTGATCATCCCGCCGAAGGGCTACCTCAAGCGTGTCGAGGAGCTGGTGCGCGAGTACGACGGCTTCCTGATCCTCGACGAGGTGCAGTCCGGCTTCGGCCGGCTCGGCGAGTGGTGGGGCGCCGACATCGAGGGCGTCCTCCCGGACGTCCTGCTCGCCGGCAAGGCGCTCGGCGGCGGGGTGATGCCGGTCTCGGCGGCCGTCGCCACCCGCAAGGCCTTCCGTCCCTTCGACAAGGACCCCTACGTCCACACCGCCACGTTCTCCGGCCAGCCGGTGCTGATGGCCGCGGTCCAGGGCGCCATCCGGGCCGTCAAGGAGGAGCGCCTGGTCACCAGGGCGCTGGACCTCGGCGCCCGGCTGCTGCCGGCGATCACCGAGATCGCGCACCGCAACATCCCCGACCTCGTGGTGGACGTACGCGGCCGGGGCCTGCTGATCGGCGTCGAGCTCGTCGAGGCCGGGCTGGCCGGCGAGCTGCTGATCGAACTGTTCAACCACGGCGTGGTCGCCAACCATTCGATGAACGGCAGCTCGGTGGTGCGGTTCACCCCGCCCGCCGTGCTCGGCGACACCGACGTGGACTTCCTCCTCAACTCCTTCGACCTGGCCACCCGCGACCTCGTACGGGGCGCGGCCAAAATGCCGGAAGGCGGTAACTGATCGTGAGGCACGTCGAACTCGATGCCCTGATACCCGGGGAGCAGGCCGAGAAGGTCCTGCACGCTGTACGGCGCTGGGAGCGGTACCCCGACCTGGCGCCCCATGTCAACGCGACCACGGTGCACGCCGCCTACCCCGACCCCGCCGCCTCCTCCAGCTGGGAGCTGCACTTCCGCAGCGGTCTGCTCCGCTGGACCGAGGACGACACCGTGCTGCCGGAGCAGGGCGAGATCCGCTTCGAGCAGTCCGACGGGGACTTCGACTCCTTCTCGGGGACCTGGTCGGTGACGCAGGACGGCGACGACGTCGCGGTCCGCTTCGACGCCGACTTCGACTTCGGCATCCCGAGTCTGGAGGGCATCCTCGACCCGATCGCCGAGCGGGTCATCAAGGAGACCGTGGCCTGGGCGCTGACCGGTCTGTTCCCGGCCGTGCGCATCAGCGGCGGCATCGAACTCACCCCGCCCGCCGCGGTCGGCGCCTAAGCGCATCAGGGAGCTGCTGACCATGGACCAGGCAAACCCGTTCGAGACACCGCGCACGTACTCGCTGCACCGCGCCGAGTACCTGGTGGGCCTCGCCGTCACCACCGGCCTGATGATCGCCCACTTCGGCGAGATCCGCTGGCTGCCGGCGATCGCCCTCTTCCTCTACATCGACCTGATCGGCTACATCCCGGGCGCGCTCGCGTTCCGGCGCAGTGGCGGGCGGCCGATCCACAAGGCGTACTACGTCCTGTACAACGTGATGCACAGCCTCATCACCCAGGCCGCCGTGGCCGCGCTGTGGTGCTGGCTGGTGAAGCCGGAGTGGGCGCTGCTGGTGCTGCCCTTCCACCTCTTCGGCGACCGCGGGCTGTTCGGCAACTTCATGAAGTCCTTCGCGCTGCCCTTCGAGCCGGTCCGCCAGCCCGGCTACCTGCGGCTCCTGGACGACCTGGGCCTGCCGCACCCCAAGCCGGTCGGGCATGTGACGGACCCGGTGCCGGTCGGGCACGTCCCGGTCCGCAAGCCGGTGCCGGCGCCGCGGGCCGACGCCGCCGCGGCGCAGGAGGCCCCGGCGCGGGCCGCCGCGGCCGGGGAGTCCGCGGCCCGGCAGGCGGAGGCGCTGCGATGAGCACCGCGACCGCGACCGGCCCGCGCACACGCCGGCCCGTCCGCCAGGACCCGGCCGAACGGCGCCGGGCGCTCTACCACCTGGCGTCCCCCGTGTCGGTGCTGACCACCGGCCCGGAGAGCCGGATGCACGGCACCACCGCGAGCACGGTCACCCTGGTCTCGCGCGAGCCGCTCCTCGTCGGCGTCGTGCTGCGGGCCGGGTCGTCCTTCGCGCGGCGGGCCGCCGCCGAGGGCCGGTTCGCGATCAACGTGCTGGGGGGTGACCAGGCCGAGGTGGCCCGCCGGTTCGCCGACAGCGGGCGCCCCGACGGCAGCGAGCAGTTCGCGGGCCTGCCCTGGACGGCGGACCCGTACGCGCAGGCCCCGCTCATCGCGGGCGCGCTCGCCCACTACACCTGCCGCTTCCACTCCGCCCACGCCGCGGGCGACAGCGAGCTGCTGCTCGGCCACGTCGTGCGCGCCCGGGCAAACGAGGGGCTCCCCCTGCTGAGTTACGCCGGCCGCCTGCACGCCGGCACCCTGCATCCGGCGAAGGAGGCCGCCGCGTCATGACGCAGTCGAAGGTACTCGTGGCCCCCGAGGCCGACTGGGACAAGGCGCCCGGTCTGCTGGACGGGGCGAAGGAACTCACCCTCGGCCCCGAGGAGTGCGACCTCGCCTACTGGATCACCTCGGTGGCCCAGGGCACGCTGCGCGACCGCGGCGTGACCGGCCACCACGACGACGCGATCGTTCCGGACTTCCTGAAGGAGCCGGGCCCGCTGCGCGAGGCGCTGGTGCTGGAGTTCGGTCTGCGCGGGCTGTCCGAGGAGCTGGCCACCCGGCTGCTCGGCCACTACGTGTCGATCGCGCCCGGCATCCCGGAGATGGAGTTCTACGCCACCCAGCTGCTCGACGAGGCCCGGCACGCCCGGGTGTTCCGCAACCACCTGGTGGAGCTCGGCATCCCGGCCGACACGCTCCTGAAGAGCATCGACGAGATGGCCCGGGACTACCGCGCCCGGGTGCTGGACCCGGTGGTCGACTTCACCCTCGACATCGTCCGGGACCAGGCCGACTTCGCCGGCGGTGTCGCCGTGTTCGCCATCGTCATCGAGGGCGTGCTGGCGCCGGCCGCCGAGCTGAGCGAACGCAAGTGGACTCCCCTGTCCCCGGCCACCGGCGAGATCTCCCGCGGCACCGCGATCGACGAGATCCGCCATCTGACGGTGGCCAGCACCATCCTGCGCGACCACGTGGCCGCGCACCCCGAGTACCGTCCGCGCCTGCTGGAGATCCTGCGGGCCGGCGTGCGGCTGTGGGACGAGATCCCCGACCGGGAGTTCGTGATCCACCGCGAGGAGCTGTTCCAGGAGGGCATGCTCCGGCACGCCGACCGGATCGGCGACTACGAGATCTGGCCCGGCGTGCGGATGCTCGACACCACTCCCGAGCAGCGCTACGACATGGCCGAGCGGTGGACCGACGAGATGGCCGAGGCCCGGATGGCCTACATGGGTCTGCCCCTGGAGGTCCTCAGCAGTCAGGGGCCGGGCGCGTGAGCACCGGACGGGCCGCGGTGGTCTGCGGGATCGGGTCGTACGTCCCGCCCGACGTGGTCACCAACGAGGATCTGGCCCGGCGCCTGGACACCTCGGACGACTGGATCCGCTCGCGCACCGGGATCGCCCGGCGCCGGGTGGTCGCCCCGGGCACGTCGACCAGCGACCTGGCGGTCGAGGCGGGCCTGCGGGCCTTGAAGTCGGCGGAAGACGCGCGGGCGGGCGCGGTGGTGCTGGCCACCACCACCCCGGACCAGCCGTGCCCGGCCACCGCGCCGCAGGTCGCGGCGCGGCTCGGACTCGGCGAGGTGCCCGCCTTCGACGTGGCCGCCGTCTGCTCCGGCTTCCTGTACGGCCTGGCCAGCTCGGCGGGCCTGATCGCCGCCGGGGTGACGGACCGGGTGCTGCTGATCGCCGCGGACGCGTTCACGACGATCGTCAACCCCGAGGACCGCACCACGGCGGTGATCTTCGCGGACGGCGCGGGCGCGGTGCTGCTGCGGGCCGGCTCCCCCGAGGAGCCGGGCGCGGTGGGCCCGCTCGTGCTGGGCAGCGACGGCGGGCTGAGCCATCTGATCGAGGTGCCTGCCGGAGGGTCGAGGCAGCGGTCGTCCGGCCGGGAGCCCGCACCGGAGGACCGTTTCTTCCGGATGGTGGGCCGCGACACCTACCGACACGCGGTGGAGCGGATGACCGCCACCTCCACCGAGGCGGCCGAGCGGGCCGGCTGGCGGCTGTGCGACGTCGACCGGTTCGCCGCGCACCAGGCCAACGCCCGGATTCTGGAGGCGGTCTCGGAGCGGCTCGGCATCCCCGGCGAACGGCGGCTGAGCAACATCGCGCAGGTCGGCAACACCGGCGCCGCCTCACTGCCGCTGCTGCTGGCCGAGAGCGCGGCGGACGGACGGCTCACCGCCGGGCACCGGCTGCTGCTGACCGCGTTCGGCGGCGGGCTGTCCTGGGGCGCGACCACGCTCATCTGGCCCGAGGTGCAGACCGTCTGACGTCCCGTCACCAAGGGGGCCCGGGCCGGCCCCTCCCACAAGCGCTGTCCGACACAGCGGAGAACGGGCGCTTGCGCCTTCGAGAGAACTGTCGAAAGGAACCGACATGCTGGAGCAGCTCAAGGAAATCCTGTCCAACAAGCTCAAGGTGTCACCCGAGGCCATCACCCCGGAGGCCACCCGGGAGGACATCGAGCTGGACTCGCTGGCCGTGGTGGAGCTGTCGCTGCTGCTGAAGTCCGAGCTCGGCCTGGACGTCAGCGACGACGACCTGCTGGAGGCGGAGACCGTGGCCGACATGGTCCGGCTGATGGAGGAGCGGAGTGCGAAGGTCTGATGGCCGGCATGGACATCGCCGTCACCGGGCTCGGCCTGGTCACCCCGGGTGGTATCGGGGTCGGGCCGAGCTGGGCGGCGGTCTGCGACGGCAGGCCGGCCGCCGCCCTCGATCCGCTGCTGACGGATAACCCCGTACGCATCTCCTGCCGGGTGCCCGGCTTCGACCCCGAGCGCCTGCTCAGCGCACGGCGGGCCCACCGCCTGGACCGGTTCGTCCAGTTCGCGCTGGTCGCCGCGCACGAGGCGGTGGCCGACGCGGGCCTGGATCCGCAGACGTGGGACGGGGCGCGGGTGGGTGTGGTGCTGGGCTGCGCGGACGGCGGCCCGGGCACCGTCGAGGAACAGCACCACGTGCTGCGCGAGCAGGGCGCCGACCGGGTCTCGCCGCTGCTGCTGCCCATGCAGCTGCCGAACATGCTGGCCGGTCAGACGGCCATCGAGTTCGGGGCGACCGGGCCCAACCTGGTGGTGGCCACCGCCTGCGCCTCGGGCGCGACCGCCATCGGCACGGCCCGGGACCTGCTCGCCCTCGGCCGCTGCGACATCGTCCTCGCGGGCGGCAGCGAGGCCATGGTCACCCCCCTGGTCATGGCCGGCTTCGCCCAGATGGGGGCGCTGTCGAGACGGCACGACGACCCGGCCTCCGCGTCCCGGCCGTTCGACGCCGACCGGGACGGCTTCGTCGCCGGGGAGGGCGCCGGCATCCTCGTCATGGAACGGGTGGCGGACGCCCGCGCCCGCGGCGCCCATGTGCACGGCCGGATCATCGGCTACGGCGCCACCGCCGACGCCCACCACATGACGTCGCCGCACCCCGACGGCGCGGGCATCGAGGCCGCCGTCCGCGCCGCGCTCGCCGACGCGGGCGCGGACCCGGACGACGTCCAGCACGTCAACGCCCACGGCACGTCGACACCGCTGAACGACCTGGCGGAAGCCCGCATGATCGGCCGGACACTGCGCGGGGACCCGCTGGTCACCTCCACGAAGGGAGTCACCGGACACCTGCTCGGCGCGGCCGGGGCGGTCGAGGCCGCCTTCACCGTGCTGAGCGTCGAGCACGAACTCGTGCCCCCCACCGCCAACCTCGTCATGCCCGACCCCAGGATCGACATCAAACTCGCGCAGACCGCCACCTACATGCCCATCGATCTCGCCCTGAGCAACTCCCTGGGCTTCGGCGGCCAGAACACGGCCCTGGCCATCGCCCCGGCCTGAACGGCGCGGCCACGTACCGGCAGCCGCCCGCGGAGCACCTCCGCCGGGCGGCTGTTCCCGTGCGGCACCCGGCCGCACGGCGCCCACCCCGCCCGCCCGCCCGCGAGCCACCCCACCCGCCCCACGTCAGGAGTCCCCCCGTGCACGATCCCCAAGAACTGCTGAAGGACGGGCCGCAGGCCGTACGGCGGCTGGCCCGCCGCCGCCACGACCTCGACCCGGCCGCGCTGGCCGACGCCCTGCGCGAGCGCAACGGCGCGCAGGCGGAGGTGACCCGGCTGCGCACCGAGCTGAACCGCACGGCCAGGGCCCGCCGCTCCGGCCCGCCGACCGAGGAGGAGAAGGCGTCCGCCCGGGCGCTGCGGGCCGAGGTGCAGCGGGCCGAGGCCGCCGCCCGCACGGCCGCGGCGCACCTGACCGAGCTGCTGCTCTCCGTCCCGAACATCCCCCTGGACGCGGTCCCGGACGGCGACTCGGAGAAGGAGGCCGTGGAGATACGCCGGGGCGGTCCCGCTCCGCGTCCGGCGGACGGCGCCCGCCACCATGCCGACATCGGGGAATCCCTCGGCATCCTCGACGGCCCGGCCGCGGCCCGGCTGTCCGGTGCCCGCTTCGCCGTCGCCCGCGGGGCCGGGGCACGACTGGAGCGGGCCCTGCGCGACTTCCTCCTCGACCTGCACACCCGCGAGCACGGCTACACCGAGCAGTCGGTGCCGTTCCTGGTCGACCGCGACACCATGACCGGGACCGGGCAACTGCCCAAGTTCGAGGACGACCTGTTCCGCACCCAGGTCGGCGAGCGGGAGCTGTTCCTGATCCCCACCGCCGAGGTCCCGCTGACCAACCTGGTGGCCGGCCGGCTCCTGGACTCCCGCTCGCTGCCGCTGGCCTTCACCGCCAGCACGCCGTGCTTCCGGGCGGAGGCCGGGGCGTACGGCCGGGACACCCGCGGCATCCTGCGGCTGCACCAGTTCGAGAAGGTGGAGCTGGTGCGCGTCTGCGCCCCCGAGGACGCCCCGGCGCAGCTCGAACTCATGGTGAACCACGCCGAGGAGTGCCTGAGGCGCCTGGAACTGGCGCACCGCGTGGTGCTGCTGCCGGCCGGCGACCTCGGGTTCTCCGCCCGGATCACCTACGACGTCGAGGTGTGGCTGCCGGGCAGCGGCTCCTACCGGGAGATCTCCTCGGTCTCCGACTGCGGCACCTTCCAGGCGCGTCGCGCGGACATCCGCGTCAAACGGCCCGACGGGAGCAGGACGCCGGCGGTCACGCTGAACGGCTCGGCGCTGCCGATCGGCCGCACGGTCGCCGCGCTGCTGGAGCAGGGCGTGCGGGAGGACGGCTCGGTGGTGCTGCCCGAGGCCCTCGTCCCGTACACCGGCTTCCGGCGGATCCTGCCGGGCGGGGACACCGCGTAGGCGCCGGCGCGAAAGGGGCGGGAGCCGGGTCCGCGACCCGCTCCCGCCCCTTTCGCCGCGCCCGGCCCGGGGCTCAGGCGCCCATCATGTGCACCCCTCCGTCGACGTGCACGATCTCCCCCGTGGTGCGCGGGAAGAAGTCCGAGAGCAGGGCGACGACCCCGCGGGCCGCCGGGTCCGGGTCGGTGGGGTCCCAGCCCGCCGGCGCCCGGTGCTCCCAGACCTCGGCGAGGTCGGCGAACCCGGGGATGGACTTGGCCGCCATGGAGCGCAGCGGTCCCGCCGCGACGAGGTTGCAGCGGACGCCGCGGCCGCCCAGGTCCCGGGCGAGGTAGCGGCTGGTCGACTCCAGGGCGGCCTTGGCGACGCCCATCCAGTCGTAGCGCGGCCAGGCGACCGAGGCGTCGAAGGTCAGCCCGACCACCGAGCCGCCGCGTCGCTCCATCAGCGGCAGGCAGGCCGTGGTCAGCGACTTCAGGGAGTACGCCGACACGTGCACGGCGGTCGACACGTCGTTCCAGTCGCCGTCCAGGAAGGAGAAGGCGCCCCGCGGCCCGTAGGCGATGGAGTGCACCAGTCCGTCCAGGGTGTCGGTGTGCTCGCGGATCCGGTCGCCGAGGCCGTCCAGCTGCGACTGGTCGGTGACGTCGAGTTCGAGCACGGGGGCCGGCTTCGGCAGCCGTCCGGCGACGCGCTCGATCAGGGAGAGGCGCCCGAAGCCGGTGAGGACGACCTCGGCACCCTCCTCCTGGGCGATGCGGGCCGTGTGGAAGGCGATGGACGCGTCCGTGACGACCCCGGTGACCAGGATCCGCTTGCCGGCGAGGAGTCCGCTCATGTCCGGGTCACCGCCTCGGGCAGGGCCCGCACCAGCGGGGAGTCGTGGCCGAGGGCGCCGAGTGCGGCGGCGCCGCCGGGCGAGCCCACGGCGGCGAAGAAGTCGGCGTTGGAGGCGGTGTGGTCGCCCCACTCTGCGGGCACGTCGTCCTCGAAGCAGATCGCTTCGACGGGGCAGACGGGTTCGCAGGCGCCGCAGTCGACGCATTCGTCGGGGTGGATGTACAGGGCCCGGCGGCCCTCGTAGATGCAGTCCACGGGGCATTCGTCGACGCAGGAGCGGTCCTTGACGTCGACGCAGGGCAGGGCGATGACGTAGGCCATCGTCAGCTCCTCTTCGTCACGGGGGTGGTCGGGGGGCCGGGGACGCCGTCGACCGGTGCCCCGGTGGTGCGCTCGCCCAGCAGCAGGACGGTCGCCGCCAGGGCCGTCATCGCCGCGGCGATGACCCCGAACAGGGCACCGGGGCCGTGCGCGTCCAGGACCGGCAGCAGGACGAACGGCAGTGCGGCGGCGCTCAGTTTGGACAGCGAGTAGGCGGCGCCGGACGCGGTGGCGCGGATCGCGGTCGGATACTGCTCGGAGAGATACACGTGCGAGACGCTGGAGAAGACGTTGCTGCACAGGGTGTAGAGGAAGCCGAACGCCACGATGAGCGCGGGGGATCCGGCGTAGGCGAAGCCGAGGCCGGCGACCATCATCGCCGCCGCGGAGGCCGCGACCAGCGTCCGGCGCTCGAACCGGTCGACGATCGGCAGGGACAGCGCGGAACCGACCGGGTAGCCGAGGAAGGACAGCGCGGTGAAGCCGATGCCCGCGACGAGGCCGTAGCCCTTGGCCGCGACGATCTGCGGGGCCAGCGTGCCGAAACCGTAGTAGCCGACCACGGACAGCACGCAGAAGATCCACAGCACCACCGTGCGGCGCCGCATGCCGCGGCCGAACACGTCGCGCACACGGTGGCGCACCGCGGCCGGTTCCACCGGTCGGGCGGTGTCCGCGGCCACCGGGCGCAGCGACGCGGGACGGTCCGGGTAGGCCTGCTTCTCCATCTCGGCCACCAGCAGCTCGGCCTCCTCCGTGCGGCCCTGGGCGGCCAGCCACCTCGGCGACTCGATCAGCCGGCGGCGCAGCACCCACACCACGGCGGAGCCCAGCGCCCCGATCACGAACAGCCAGCGCCAGCCGTCGATGCCCAGCGGGGACAGGGGCACCAGCCACAGCGCGGCGAAGCCGACGGCGGGCACCCCGCAGAAGGCGATGGTGTAGGCCCAGGCGATGTACCGGCCGCGCCGCTTGGCGGGCAGCACGTCGGCCAGGTAGCAGTCGGACAGCACCTGTTCGGCGCCGATGCCGATGCCGGCCATGAAGCGGGTGACGATCAGCCAGGCGGCGTTCGGCGAGAAGGCGCCCAGCAGGGAGAAGCCCGAGTAGATGGCGAGGTTGATCAGGAAGGCCCGGCGCCGGCCGAAGCGGTCGGCGATCCGGCCGAGCACCAGCGAGCCGATGAACTGGCCGATGAACACCGAGGCCAGGACGAGTTTGAGCTCGGTCGCCCCGAAGGCGAAGTCGCTCTGGAGCACTTTGGCGATGGTGCCCGAGAGGTTGTTCTCGAACGTGTCGAAGAGCAGGCCGACGCCGATGACCATGGTGAGTCTTCGGTGCATCGGGGTGATCGGCATGCGGTCCAGGCGGACCCCGATCGCGGCGGGAGCGGTGACACCGCCCGCCACCGTGGTGGTCTGGGACATGGGGAGGTTCTCCTTGGACTCCTGGTTCTCAGGGACTCCGGCGAGGGAACCGCCCGGGCCGACGGCGGGCCCGGGCGTGCGGCCCGGGGGCCGGGCTGTGGACGCGTGGGGGTGCGGGGGCCGTGCGGGACCGGAGCGTGGGGGCCCGGACCCGGCGGCGACCGAGGGCGCGGGCCGGGTCAGGCCGCCTGGGCCGCCCGGCGCCTGATCTCCTCCTCCACGGTCCCGGCCCGCACCGGCTCACTGACCTCGTGCAGGTAGGAGGCGACCTCCCGGTAGGACGCCCAGAAGCCGACCTCGTGGTACGGCACCCCGCGCTCGGCGCAGTAGGCGCGGGTCAGTTCCCGGGCGCGCGCCAGGTGCTTCTGCGGCATGGCCGGGAACAGATGGTGCTCGACCTGGTAGTTGAGGCCGCCGTAGAGGAAGTCGACCACCGGGTTGGGGCGGATGTTGCGGGAGGTGAGGACCTGGCGCTCCAGCCAGTCCAGGGTCTCCTCCTCGCCGTCGCGGACGTCCATGCCCTTGTGGTTCGGGGCGAAGATCATGCCGAAGTAGACGCCCAGGGCGGCGTGCTGCACGAGGATGAACGCGACGGCGAGGACCGGCGAGAGCACCGTGAAGACCAGGGCGCAGTAGACCGCGGCGCGCAGCACGAGCAGGAACGACTCCAGCACGGGCCGCTTGGTCTTGCCCTGCGCGATGGACACCACGGCCGTCCGGAGCATCTTGAAGCCCTCCAGGACGAGCAGCACGAAGAACAGCACGCTCTGGTGGCGCACGACGAACTTCTGCGTGCCCCGCCGGCTGGGGTACTGCTTGACGTCGAAGATGACGGTGCGCCGGCCGATGTCCGGGTCCTTGTCGAGGTGGTTGGGGTTGCTGTGGTGCCGGTTGTGGTGGTTGACCCACCAGCCGTAGCTGACCCCGTTGACGAGGTTGGCGTGGATGTAGCCGACGGCGGAGGCGGCCTTCTTGCTGCGGAACATGGCCTTGTGTCCGGCGTCGTGCCACATGAACGCCGACTGGCCGCCGCACAGCCCCATCCACAGGGCCGTCAGCAGCTGCCACCAGGAGTCGCCCAGGGCGAAGAACGCGGCGAATCCGATCAGCAGCAGGGTGGTGTTGAGTGCGAGACGACCCACGTAGTAGCGCGGGTCGAGGTCGAGGAGACCTTCCGCTTTGACGCGTTTGAGGAGCTCGGCGAACGTCGCCGAGGCGCCGGTGCGCGGGCCGGCCGCGGAGGCGGCTGCTGCCCCGGCTTCTTGTGTGTGCGGACGCTGCATGCGTTGCTCTCCTTGGGAGAAGTGCCCGGTTCGGGCGGCGGCGCCGCTGCCCCGCGGACCTGCGGGCGCCGCGAGTCGGCAGTGCTCCCGCGGGCGGTCGGGAACGCGCGGCGTGCCCGCCCGGCGGTCCGGGAACGCCGGAGCACGATGCGGTACTCCGCCGGAGGACCACCGGACGAACACGTGTCCAGCGTGCTGCGCCGCGCTGATGTGGCACTGATGCCGGTCTGATCGGCGGGGGCCGTCAGGCGGCGGACTCGGCGCGCAGCCGTTCGTCGAGCGCCCGGACGGCGGCGTCCGCGTCGCGCGCCACGTCCTCGTCGTCGGGCGCGCCGATGACGGCCATCAGCCGCTCGACCACGGTGTGCTGGAGGACTTCGGTGCTGGTGTCGGTTCCGTTGTCGCTCATCGCTGGTTCTCCTGTTCCGGAAGACGGGTGGTGCGTGAGGGCGGTGCAAAGGTGACCCGCGGCGCGCCCGACGCCGCGCCCCGCTGCGGGCACGGTCGGTCCGGAGTTCCCCGCTGCGGGCCTGGCGGATGACGGGTCGTCAGAACGCCTTGCAGGCACGGAAGACGTGGGCGAAGGACGCCGGCGAGGCCTGCGGGCCGTCGAAGGCGACGTACTCCGGGACGACCACGTCCGGCGCCCACTTCTGCTTGTACGACAGCTGGGTCTGCGCCGGGTACAGCGCGGCCCCCTCGGCCCACAGGGCGTGCATCAGCCACTGGAACGCCGGGCTGTGGCCGTCGATCTCGTGGTCGGCGTCGAGGCCGGTGAACGGGGTGAAGCCGAAGTGCAGCCACTCGACGCCCTCCGAACGGAACACCTCGACGGCGGTCGCGTTGATGGCCTCCATCAGTCCCGGGGAGCCGTCCGGGACGCGCCGGCTCAGGTCGTGCATCCAGCCGGCCCGGCTGCCGTACACCGGCGAGTAGGAGATGTACGCCACGGGGCTGCCGTCGATGGTGCCGGTGAACAGCCGGCGGTGTGCCTGGGCCGGTCCGCCGATCTGGCCGACCAGGAACTCCAGTTGCTGGGCGCCGCCCTTGGAGCCGAGCCAGGCCCGGTCGATGGCGGCGATCGCGTCCTGGCAGTCGCCGGCGGAGACCTCCTGGACGACCAGGCCGTTGCGGCGGGCCCGGGAGATCTTGTTGCGCAGCTGCATGAAGCGGGTGCCGCGCAGTGTGAAGTCCTCCAGGCCGACGGCCCAGGAGGCGCCGACCTGGTTGACGGTGAAGCCGCGGCGGGCGTAGTGCTCGGCGTCGGCGCGCTGGAGCTGGATGCCGACCAGGGTGCGGCCCTCGTCGCGGACGTGCCGGCGGAAGGCCTCCAGGAGACGGTCGTAGTCGTCGGGGGCGGCGAAGGGGCCGCCGAACTGGACGGCGAACCGGCCCGTGCGGCGGTACACGACGACGCCGTCGGCACCGGGCAGCGTGAAGACGTCGTTTCCGCTGTTGAGGGCCAGGAATGCACTGGGGTTCTCGCTGGACGTATGGGTGCGTATCGCCTCGAGAACCGGGTTGTCCATGGCGGTCACGGTCATTGTTTTCCCCTTTCGGGAGCGTTTTCCGTCGTCCCGAGTAGAGCATCGAGGGCGGGCGCGGGAAAAGACCGGAAGGGAATTCTTCGATCGCGTCAGAAAGACGTCAGCACTTTGTCAGCCCTCCCTGCCAATATTGTTCTCGTGAACGGCACGGGAGACCGGAAGCCGGGAACGAGGAGAGGTGCCCGGAGCGGTTCAACGGGGACCAGAGAGCAATCTCACGGTCGGGCTCACAAAGCCCACGCAGGTTCGAATCCTGCCCTCTCCGCGAAAACGGCCACGCACCAACGGCCACACAATGGAGAGGTGCCCGGAGCGGCTCAACGGGGACCAGAGAGCAATCTCACGGTCGGGCCCACAAAGCCCACGCAGGTTCGAATCCTGCCCTCTCCGCGAAAACGGCCACGCACCAACGGCCACACAATGGAGAGGTGCCCGGAGCGGCTCAACGG
>NZ_JBSGZN010000063.1:0-9069 GCF_053611025.1 Streptomyces sp. NPDC054842 | reverse complement strand
AACGGGGACCAGAGAGCAATCTCACGGTCGGGCCCACAAAGCCCACGCAGGTTCGAATCCTGCCCTCTCCGCTCGTCCTGTACGCGCCCGGCCCCCGGCTTCCCCGCGGCCCGCCCCACCGGCCCGCGCGGCCCCGGTGCCGCACGCACCGTCGGTGACCCCCGCGCCGACGGACACCCGCGCCCCGGCGCACCGCCCGGCACTGGGCGGTGCGCCGGGGCGCAGACGCGTCCGCATCCACCACCGGTTCCGGTTGACCTCTGTTGTCCGGCAACCGCCCAGCTCAGCGCCCCTGCCGGACCGGCTCGGACTCGTTCAGCAGAAAAATACCTTCTCAAAGGAATTCTTTTGTGCCAGGATGGAGTCGGGAGGAAACCCCCGGGACGGAAACCGGCCCGGGAGCCCGCCGTGCGGCCTCGGCCGCGGAGGCGGACCGCCGTGACCGGCCCCCCCGACCACTCTCTGCCGCACTGATCGCCAAGGGGGAAACATGCTGACGTTCTCGATCCTCGGGGCACTGCAGATCCGCACCGCGTCGGGACCGGCCGAGATCTCCGGCGATCTGCAACGGACCCTGATCCAGACGCTGCTGGTCAGCGAGGGGCAGTCGGTCTCCGGTGAGGCGCTGGTCGAGGAGATGTGGGGCGAGGGCGCCCCGGACAACCAGGCCAACGCCTTACAGGCCCACGTCAGCCGGCTGCGCCGCAAGCTGCGCGGCCTGGAGCCCGACCGCACCACCTCGCGCGTCACCATCCACCCCTCGGGCTACCGCCTGACGGTGAACGAGGGGGAGCTGGACGCCGCCGAGTTCGTCAGGACGGTCCGCCAGGCCGAGACCTTCGGCTCGGGCTCACCGGACGAGGCGGCCCGGTTACTGAGGCAGGCCCTGGCCATGTGGCGGGGGCCGGTCTTCGGCGGCTTCACCGGCGGGACCCTGTGCCAGCTCGCCGGCGCCCGCTACGAGGAGTACCGCATGCGGGCCATGGAGCTCCGCTTCGACGCCGAGCTGCGGCTCGGTCGGCACGCCGCCGTCCTGGCCGAACTCGCCGAGACCCACACGAGCCACCCGCTCAGAGAACGCTTCTGCGAGCAGCTGATGATCGCCCTGTACTGCGCGGGCCGTCAGGCCGACGCCCTGGACGTGTTCCGCCGTATGCGCCGCCACCTCGCCGACGAACTCGGCATCGAGCCGTCCCCCGCGCTGCGGCAGGTCGAGAGCGCCATCCTGTCCCACGACCCGGCCCTGTCCGGTGACGTGCGCGCTCCCCTGCTCCAGCTCACCTGACGCCGCCGGCCCCCGCGCGCCGCGTAAGCGGCACGTCAGCCGCTGGTCAGCACCGCCTGGAACGATCCGGATCGGAAGTGGAAACCGCCCCCCGACCTTTGGAGAACCACATGACCACGAGCCAGTCGCCGGCCCGCGCCGTGACGACCCAGGGGCGCGCGGAGGCCGCGCGTCCGTTACGCCTCTTCCTCGGCCTCGACGCCGTCGTGACCGGCGGCAACGGCCTCATCTACCTGTTCGCCGCCGGTCCGGTGGGAGACCTGCTCGGCCTCGGCACCGGCTTCCTCCGCGGCATCGGCGTGTTCCTCACCGTCTACGGCGCACTGGTCGCCGTGCTGGCCGCCCGTCCGGTGCCGTCCACCACGGCCACCAAGGTGGTCATCGAGGCGAACCTGCTGTGGGCGGTCGCGAGCGTGGCCGCCCTGGTCTTCGGCTGGCTGGACCCGAACACCGTCGGCACGGTGTGGACCCCGCTCCAGGCGGCCGTCGTCGCGGCCTTCGCCGTGCTCCAGATCAACGGTCTGCGCCGGCTCGGCAACTGACATCCCGTCCCATCAGGGGGAGACATGAGGTCCCAGGTCGCGGAGCTGGCCGAGATACGCCGCCGAGTACTGGCCGGCCCCAGTGAGAAGGCAACGCGGGCGCAGCACGCCAAGGGCAAGCTGACCGCGCGCGAGCGCATCGGCCTGCTGTTGGACGAGGGCTCGTTCCGCGAGGTCGAGCAGCTGCGCCGGCACCGGGCGACCGGGTTCGGCCTGGAGGCCAAGAAGCCGTACACGGACGGTGTCATCACCGGCTGGGGCACGGTGGAGGGCCGCACGGTCTTCGTCTACGCCCACGACTTCCGGATCTTCGGCGGCGCGCTGGGCGAGGCCCACGCCACCAAGATCCACAAGATCATGGACATGGCCATCGCGGCCGGGGCGCCGCTGGTCTCCCTGAACGACGGCGCCGGCGCCCGCATCCAGGAGGGCGTCACCGCGCTCGCCGGGTACGGCGGCATCTTCCAGCGCAACACCCGGGCGTCCGGCGTCATCCCGCAGATCTCGGTGATGCTCGGCCCCTGCGCCGGAGGTGCCGCCTACTCCCCCGCACTCACGGACTTCGTGTTCATGGTCCGCGAGACCTCGCAGATGTTCATCACCGGACCGGACGTCGTCAAGGCGGTCACCGGCGAGGAGGTCACGCAGAACGGCCTGGGCGGAGCCGACGTGCACGCCGAGACCAGCGGCGTCTGCCACTTCGCCTACGACGACGAGGAGACCTGCATCGGCGAGGTCCGCTACCTCCTGTCCCTGCTCCCGCAGAACAACCGGGAGAACCCGCCCGCGGTGCCGTGCGACGACCCGCACGACCGTCGCTGCGACACCCTCGCCGACCTGGTCCCGGCGGACGGCAACCGGCCGTACGACATGACGGAGGTCATCGAGGAACTCGTCGACGACGGCGAGTACCTGGAGGTCCACGAGCGCTGGGCGCGCAACATCATCTGCGCGCTGGCCCGTCTCGGCGGGCAGGTGGTGGGCGTCGTCGCCAACCAGCCTCGGGTGCTCGCCGGTGTCCTGGACATCGAGGCCAGCGAGAAGGCCGCCCGCTTCGTGCAGATGTGCGACGCCTTCAGCATCCCGATCGTGACCCTCCTGGACGTCCCCGGGTTCCTGCCCGGCGTCGACCAGGAGCACGGCGGCATCATCCGCCACGGCGCCAAACTGCTGTACGCGTACTGCAACGCCACGGTGCCGCGGATCTCGCTGATCCTGCGCAAGGCGTACGGCGGCGCCTACATCGTCATGGACAGCCAGTCCATCGGCGCCGACCTCACGTACGCCTGGCCCACCAACGAGATCGCCGTCATGGGCGCCGAGGGCGCGGCCAACGTCATCTTCCGCCGCCGGATCGCCGAGGCCGAGGACCCCGAAGCCATGCGGGCCGAGCTGGTCAAGGAGTACAAGGCGGAACTGATGCACCCCTACTACGCGGCCGAGCGGGGCCTGGTCGACGACGTCATCGACCCCGCCGACACCCGCGAGGTCCTCATCCGCTCACTGGCGATGCTGCGCACCAAGCACGCCGACCACCCCGCCCGCAAGCACGGCAACCCCCCTCAGTGACGGCACAGCCGCCCCGCAGCGACGGAGGTCCCATGCTCACTCCCCCGCCCCCCATCCGCATCGAGAAGGGCCAGGCCACGGCCGAGGAACTGGCCGCCCTCGCGGCCCTGCTGCTCAGCCGTGCCGCCCGGGCCGGCGTCGACGCTCAGGCGTCCACCCCCGGCACCACCTCCTGGCGCCCCCACCCCTTCCACGCCCCGCACAGCTGGCAGACGCCCTGAGCGGTGACGCGCCGAGGCGCCGGACCTGCCCCCTCCCTCCGCGGGGGCCGGTCCGGCGCCTCGGCGCACCCGGCTCCTGTCCGGCCGCCGGTTCACGCACCACCGCCACCGGCCACGCCCGACCGCCAAGGAGAACCCGCAGGTCAGACGGCCTTCGAGGCAGGCTCAAGAATGGCCACGCACTCTACGTGGTGCGTCATCGGGAACAGGTCGAACGCGCGCAGCGTCCGCACCTTGTAGCCGCCGTCGCGGAAGTACGCCAGGTCGCGGGCCAGGGCCGCCGGGTCGCAGGCGACGTACGCGATGCGGCGGGCGTTCAGGGACGCCAGGTGTTCCACCGTCTTCTTGCCGGCGCCCGCGCGGGGCGGGTCCAGGACGATCAGGTCGACCTCGGTGATGCCGGTGCGCGGGAGGACCGACTCGACCTTGCCCTGCTCGATGCGGACGCGGTCGAATCCGGCGAGGTTGTGCCGGGCGTCCTCGACCGCGCGCTTGCCGGACTCGATGCCGAGGACCGCGCCCTTCTCGCCGAGGCGGTCGGCGAGCGCGCCGGCGAAGAGGCCGACCCCGCAGTACAGGTCGAGCGCCATGTCGCCCTTGCGCGGCAGCAGGCCCTGCATGACGGCCTTGACGAGGGTGTCGGCGGCCTTCGGGTGGACCTGCCAGAAGCCGCCGCTGCCGACCCGGTAGGTGCGGTCGTCGGCGCGCTCGCGCACGAAGGCGCGGCCGTGGACGCGGTGGATGCCGCCGTCGTGCTCCTCGACGCGCATCACGGAGACGGGCCGGTCGAGCTCGACCAGGGGCAGCCGGGCGCCCGGGCGGGGCTCCAGGATCACCATGCGGTCCTGGGATCCGGTCGCGGCGATGGCCTCGACGGACTGCATCCCGGCCCAGTCGCGCTGCTCGATGCCCAGCTCGCTCACACCGTCGGCGGCGATCATGCAGTGCTCGATCGGCTCGACCTCGTGCGAGCGGTGGCGGCGCAGGCCCGCGTTGCCGTCCGGGTCCACGGCGTACTGCACGCGCGTGCGCCACGAGGGCACCTCGCCGGGGGGCAGCTTGTCGCCCTCGGCGGGCATCACCGTGCCGTCCCAGCCGGCCTCCTCGGGCGTGAGGCCCGCGAGCCGCTGGAGCTGCTCTGCGACGACCTCGCCCTTGAGCCGCCGCTGGGCGCCCGGCTTGGCGTGCTGCCAGTCGCAGCCGCCGCAGCGGCCGGGGCCGGCGTAGGGGCAGGGTGCCTCGACGCGGTCCTTGGACGCGTCGAGGATCTCGACGGCGTCCGCCCGCAGGAAGCGCGCGCCCTCCTCGCCCTCGGTCACCCGGGCGCGGACCTTCTCGCCGGGCAGCGCGTGCCGGACGAAGAGGACCTGGCCCTCGGACGTGCGGGCGATGCAGTGCCCGCCGTGGGCGACGGGGCCGATCTCGACCTCGTACTCCTCCCCCACCAACGACTTCTTCGGTTCTGCCTGCATGGCGGGGTGACTCCAGATGCGAAAAGGGGAACGGCCGGACAACAGCCCACCAGTCTACGTGGACGTCGCCCGGCCGTTCACCATGAGCCTGTCGGCCCGTCCGGTCCGCGTCAGGTCTTGGGGCCCTGGGGCTCCTTGTGCCTCTCCTCGGCCGGTCCGCGGCGCACCGCGCCGGGCGCGTTCCACTCCTGGCGCCTGCGGGCGCGCTTCTTGGCGGCCTCGGAGGACTCCAGCTGGTAGGGCACGGAGGTGACCATGACGCCGGGGGTGAACAGCAGGCGGCCCTTGAGGCGCAGGGCGCTCTGGTTGTGCAGCAGGTGCTCGTACCAGTGGCCGACCACGTACTCGGGGATGATCACGGAGACCGCGTCGCGCGGGGACTCGCGGCGCAGGCCCTTCACGTACTCGATGACGGGCCGGGTGATCTCGCGGTAGGGCGAGTCGAGGATCTTGAGCGGGACGGTGATGCCGCGCCGTTCCCATTCCTCGCGGAGCGTCTTGGTCTCGGCGGGGTCGACGTTGACGCTGAGGGCTTCGAGGGTGTCGGAGCGCATCAGCTTGGCGTAGGCGAGGGCGCGCAGCGTCGGCCGGTGGATCTTGGAGATCAGGACGACGGAGTGGACGCGGGAGGGCCGGACGCTGTCGTCGGAGGGGCCCTCGGGGGCGGCGATCTCCTCGGCGACCCGGTCGTAGTGCTTACGGATCGCGCTCATCGTCGCGTAGAAGATCACCATGCCGAGCAGGGCGACCCAGGCGCCGTGGGTGAACTTGGTGACGAGGACGACGACCAGGACGAGGCCGGTGAAGAAGGCGCCGAAGGCGTTGATCGCGCGGGAGCGGACCATGTGGCGGCGCTTGGTCTGGTCGCGTTCCGCGGCCAGGTGGCGGTTCCAGTGCCGCACCATGCCGGTCTGGCTGAGCGTGAAGGAGACGAAGACGCCGACGATGTACAGCTGGATCAGCCGGGTGGAGTCGGCTCCGTAGATGACGACCAGGAGGGTGGCGGCGCCGGCCAGGAGCACGATGCCGTTGGAGAAGGCGAGGCGGTCGCCGCGGGTGTGCAGCTGGCGCGGCAGGTAGCGGTCCTGGGCGAGGATCGAGCCGAGCAGCGGAAAGCCGTTGTAGGCGGTGTTCGCGGCGAGGAAGAGGACCAGCGCGGTGGCGGCGGCGAGGACGATGAACAGGAAGCTGCCCTTGCCGAAGACGGCCTCGGCGACCTGCGAGATCACGGGGTTCTGCACGTAGTCGGCGCCGACCGCGACGCCGTTGTGGAGGAGGTCTTCGGCCGGGTTCTCGGCCATGCGGACGTTGGTCACCATGGCGAGCGCGATGATCCCGCAGAACATGGTGACGGCGAGCAGGCCCATCGCGGCGAGGGTGCTGGCCGCGTTCTTGGACTTGGGCTTGCGGAAGGCCGGGACTCCGTTGGAGATCGCCTCGACGCCGGTGAGCGCGGCGCAGCCGGAGGAGAAGGCGCGCAGCAGCAGGAAGACGAGGGCGAAGCCGGCGATGCCCTGGTGCTCGGCGACGATGTGGTAGTCGGCGGTCGGCGCGCGCATGGTGTCGTCCAGGACGAGCCCGCGGAACGCGCCCCAGGCGATCATGATGAAGACGCCGGCGACGAAGACGTACGTGGGGATCGCGAAGAGCTTGCCGGACTCCTTCACGCCGCGCAGGTTCATCAGGGTGAGCAGCACGATGACGGCGACCGCGCAGAACACCTTGTGCTCGACGACGAAGGGCACGGCGGAGCCGAGGTTCTCGATGCCCGAGGAGATGGAGACGGCGACGGTGAGGACGTAGTCGACGAGAAGGGCGCTGGCGACGGTGAGTCCGGCCCGGGGACCGAGGTTGGTGTTGGCGACCTCGTAGTCGCCGCCGCCGCTGGGGTAGGCGTGCACGTTCTGGCGGTAGGACGCCACGACCGTGAACATGAGCACGACGACCGCGACGGCGATCCACGGGCTGAAGTGGTAGGCCGACACACCCGCGATGGACAGGACCAGGAGGACTTCTCCGGGTGCGTACGCCACGGAGGAGAGCGGGTCGGAGGCGAAGACGGGGAGTGCGATGCGCTTCGGCAGGAGAGTCTCTCCGAGCCGGTCACTGCGCAGTGCGCGCCCGATCAAGATCCGTTTGGGCACGTCGGTCAGTTTGGACACGCAGAGGATCGTAAGGGTTCGAACGGGCGCCCGCCCACCCGCCACCCTGCATCTGCCCTACGAGTGAAATCACTGGGGGTTCCCGCTGCGGATTCCGTGGTCGACGAGATCCGCATGCCTATATGACAAAACCCCGTCCACTGCTGCTTCTGGAGGTTCCATGCACACGACCGCGGAGCTCATCGGCGCCGCCGCCGGACTGGTCGGCCTCGGAATCCTGACTCTTGTCAGCGTGCGCAGCATCAGCCGCCGCTGAGGGCGGAGAACCGCGGGCGACCGTGCGCGGCATCGGCCGCCGCCGAGGGAGGAGAACCGCAGGCAGCGTGCACAGGGGTGCCCTCCGCGTACCGCGCGTGTGTAGCTTGGGCGGCGGTCTGAGACCCTGTTCCACCTGAGCCGTGACCATTGACATCGGAAGGACGGTCGTGCACATCGTCATCATGGGCTGCGGAAGAGTGGGATCCGCTCTTGCCCAGACCCTGGAGCAACAGGGGCACACGGTCGCCGTGATCGACCAGGACCCCACCGCCTTCCGACGACTGGGCTCCGGGTTCGGCGGACGCCGTGTCACCGGAGTCGGCTTCGATCAGGACACCCTGCGCGAAGCGGGCATCGAGGAGGCCGGCGCGTTCGCCGCCGTCTCCAGCGGTGACAACTCGAACATCATCGCCGCCCGGGTGGCCCGCGAGATGTTCGGCATCGAGAACGTCGCGGCCCGTATCTACGACCCGCGCCGCGCCGAGGTCTACCAGCGCCTCGGCATCCCGACCGTCGCCACCGTCCGCTGGACGGCCGACCAGATGCTGCGCCGGCTGCTGCCCTCGGGCGCCGAACCGCTGTGGCGCGACCCGACGGGCGGGGTGCAGCTCGCCGAGGTGCACGCCTCCGCCGCCTGGGTCGGTCACAAGATCAGCCGGCTCCAGGACGAGACCGGGGTGCGTGTCGCGTTCCTGACCCGTCTCGGCGAGGCGATGCTGCCGTCCTCGCAGACGGTGCTGCAGGAGGGGGACCTGGTGCACGTGATGATGCGCCCGGACGACGTCGAGAAGGTCGAGGCGGCGTTCGCCGAGGGCCCTGAAGAGGAGGCCGGTCACTGATGAGGGTCGCCATTGCCGGTGCCGGTGCAGTGGGCCGCTCGATCGCGGGCGAGCTCCTGGAGAACGGTCACGAGGTCCTGCTGATCGACAAGGCGCCGACCGCCATCTCGGTCGAGCGCGTCCCGCAGGCGGAGTGGCTGCTCGCCGACGCCTGCGAGATCACCTCCCTGGACGAGGCGGCGCTCCAGCGCTGCAACGTGGTCATCGCGGCCACGGGCGACGACAAGGTCAACCTGGTCGTCTCCCTCCTCGCGAAGACCGAGTACGGCGTCCCGCGGGTCGTGGCCCGCGTCAACAACCCGAAGAACGAATGGCTCTTCAACGAGTCCTGGGGCGTCGACGTCGCCGTCTCCACCCCGCGTCTGATGTCGGCGCTCGTCGAGGAGGCCGTCAGCGTCGGCGACCTCGTGCGGCTGCTGCGCTTCAGCCACGGCGACGCCAACCTGGTGGAGCTGACGCTGCCGCCGGAGTCGGCGCTGGCGGGCACGCAGGTCGGTGACGTCGAGTGGCCGGAGGACACCTCCCTGGTCACGATCATCCGCGGCACCCGTGTCCTGACGCCCTCCCGGGAGGACTCCCTGGAGGCGGGCGACGAACTCCTCTTCGTGGCGGCGCAGGCCCGCGAGGAGCAGTTGGAGGACCTGCTGTCGGTGCGCCGCGAGGAAGCGACGAGCTGACGCACGGCGGTACGACGAAGGGGGCGCCCGGACCTGGTCCGGGC
>NZ_JBSGZN010000062.1:0-42687 GCF_053611025.1 Streptomyces sp. NPDC054842 | reverse complement strand
GGTCGGCGAGCAGGTCCGTGCCCACCTGCTCGGGCCGGGTGACGAACGTCGCGTGACCGCCGGCCAGCCCGGCCAGCGCCGACAGTTCGGGCATCCGGGCGTCGGAGCCGAAGCCGAAGCACGATACCGCCCGGGGCGCACGGGGGCCGGGCGGGAGCCAGTGGGCCCCCGCCCGGACGGCGCTACGGCGCGCTGCGCTGCCCCGGCAGGCTCGGGCGGCCCGCCGCGTAGAAGTCCTGGCCGTGCTTGGCCGGGTCCGTGGACAGCGAGGTGGACGGGCCGACCGCGCCGGCGGCCGCCGTACGCCGGGTCTGCAGCGGCACCGGGCTCTCCTGGTGCAGCGCGGGAGGCGGCCCGGGCGGCCCCGCGGAGCCGTCCATGTCGGAGGGCCGGTCGCCCTGCGGACGGCGTGCCCGGTAGGCGGCGCGGTACGCGGCGGGCGACGAGCCGAGCTGGCGGCGGAAGTGCCCGCGCAGCGCCACCGGCGAGCGGAAGCCGCAGCGGCCCGCGACCTCGTCCACCGAGTAGTCCGACGTCTCCAGCAGCCGCTGCGCCTGGAGCACCCGCTGGGTGATCAGCCACTGCAGGGGTGCGCTGCCGGTGAGACTGCGGAAGCGGCGGTCGAAGGTCCGCCGGCTCATGTAGGCGCGCGCGGCCAGGGTCTCCACGTCGAACTGCTCGTGGAGGTGCTCCAGCGCCCAGGCGACGACCTCGGCGAGCGGGTCGGCGCCGATCTCCTCGGGTAAAGAGCGGTCGAGGTAGCGCTCCTGACCGCCGCTCCGGCGCGGAGGGACCACCAGGCGGCGGGCCAGCGCGCCGGCCGCCTCGTTGCCGTGGTCCGTCCGCACGATGTGCAGACAGAGATCGATTCCGGCCGCGGTGCCGGCCGAGGTCAGTACGTCCCCGTCGTCCACGAACAGCTCGCGTGGGTCGACGTGCACCGACGGGTAGCGCTTGGCCAGCGTCGGCGCGTACATCCAGTGGGTGGTGGCCGGCCGTCCGTCCAGCAGTCCGGCGGCGGCGAGCACGAAGGCGCCGGTGCACAGCCCGACGATGCGGGCGCCCTCCTCGTGCGCCCGGCGCAGCGCGTCGAGCGCCTCCTCCGGTGGCGGTGAGGTGATCGACCGCCAGGCCGGCACGACGACGGTGCCCGCCCGTGAGATCGCCTCCAGCCCGTGCGGCGCGGTGAGTTCGAGGCCCCCTGTGGTCCGCAGTGGGCCTTCCTCACCCGCGCTCACCAGGAGGCGGTAGCGCGGTACGCCCGCGTCCTGGCGGTCGATGCCGAACACCGACAGCGGTATGGAGCTCTCGAAGATGGGGCCGCCGCTGAACAGCAGCACCGCGACGATCTCCTTGCGGCGTCGCCCGGAGAGTTTCCGGGCCGCGGCTTCCGGCGCGGCAGCGGAGTCGTGGCTCATACTGCTAAGCCCCCCTCGGTGGTCGCGGCACCCTTAACCTTTCGGGTCTGTCGCTCCAACACGTTTCCCCTCGGTCCTGCACGAGTCCCCCGCCGTAAGACAGTCATGATCGAATCTACTGTGTCGTGTGGTGCCGGCGTGACCAGTTCACCATCCGGCACATTGTCGACATGGCAACTTGGCGTGAAGCATTCGATCACGAAGCGTTGCACTCGTGGGCCGTGCAGGGAAGTGCGCCTTGTGCCAGTGGCCGGTCCCCATAGGGTGCGCATGTCCCCGGCGACCCTTTCCGTGCAGGTGGAACGGGGGTTGGGGGGTCGTTCGACCAAGCCATGCGCCGGTCAGTGAAGTTGGCTGAAAAGAAGCGGGGGCGTGCGCACAAACCGGTCAGTCGACCGGCGTATCTTCCGCTGCCCGGCGACCACCCCTGTGCGCCCCGGGACCGTTCCTCCCGTGTGCCCCGGCGGCCCCGTGGAAACCTCCCCGCCCGCCGTGGCCGCCGGCCATCGCGTGCGCGCCGCCCCGTCCGCGCTCGCCCCTGCCGGGGCCCTCGCCCGGGGGCGGACCGGTCCGGCCGTGCCGCCCGCGGTACTGCGGCTCCTCCTCCGCGCGCAGCCGGGCGGCGCCCCGTTCGGACTGCCTCAGCAGCATCCGGCAGGCGGCGGTCACCGCTCCGAGCCCCAGCGCCGTACCGGCCGCCCCGGCGAGCGAGGTGCCGTACAGGACGAGCACCACGGGGACCAGGACGCAGCTGAAGGCCGCCCAGCGCACCACGTCGCTCGCCGTGTCCTGCGGCGGTGGCGCGGGCGGACGCGCCGCGGGGGCGGGCTGGGACGCGGTCTCCGGTACGGGCACGGTGTGCTCCCTGGTGCTCCAGTGCTTCCCGAGGTCGTGGCTCACCCGGTTCAACGCGTGTTCGAGCGGCCGGTCACTGCCCGGGCACCGGAGACCGGCCGGGGCCTGAGCCGCCCGCCGGGTGGACGCCCCGGTGAACCCTGCGCAAACCGCCTGTACGGGGCAGCAACCATTGCGTTACGGGCGCCCGCTCATGCATGCTCCCTGGAACCCCGCGCAGCAGGTGCGGGATATGGGCAGAGGAGGCGTGCCGCCGTACCCTTGGGGGTATGGGGTTGGGAAGGTGATTCCCGGACAGCTCCGCCGCTCTCTGTCGTCCCACCCACGAGGATCCACACGCCGAGACACTCATGGCCGGTCACGAATTCTTCGATCCAGCGGACCGCAAGCGCCCGCTCGCCGATCCCACGGCGGCCGAGCCCTTGGCGGCGGATGAGCCACGTCGTTCCTGCGACCCCGCGTTCAAGCACGGCGTCGTCGTCGGCTTCGACGGCTCCATGTCCAGCGAGCGCGCGCTCGCGTACGCGATCGGCATGGCCCACCGTTCCGGTTCGGGCCTGATCATCGTGCACGTGGCCAACCGGCTGCCGACCACCGTCTGGGCGGGCTGCGAGCCCCCCGTCTTCGTGGACGTGCCGGACCACCGCACCGAGGTGCTCGGTCTTGAGCTCGCCTGCGCGGAGTACCTGTCCGAGGTCCCCTGGATCCTCGTCGAGCGCGGGGGCGACATCTGCCACGAGCTCGAAGAGGTGGGGCAGGAGTACGAGGCGGACGCGATCGTCGTCGGCTCCACGCACGGCATCGTGGGGCGCCTCTTCGGCTCGGTGGCCGGACGGCTCGCCAAGCGCGCCAAGCGCCCCGTCATCGTCATCCCGTAGCGCACTGCACGTTCCGCGCACTGCACGTTCCGCGCACCGCCCGCTCCGCGCACCTCCGACGCGCAACTCCCGGCCGAACAGGGCGGCATGAGGCGCGGACCGGCCAACTCCCTTGCCGACAGCCCGAATCTACTCGCGCGTAGAGGTGTTTGTGCCTTTGTGAAGGGCATATACCGGTCGCCGGTCCTCGCCCTTTCAGGGACGCGCCGCCGGCCGGGGGGTGACGGCCACCGGCTGAAGCAGGCGCGGGCCGGGGCAATGGGCGGCCCCGGCCCTGACAGAGCGACCCCCTGCGCGAAGGTGGCACACGCAGGGGGTCGTTCACGCTCGGAGGGACTCAAGTCCCGTCTCCGGCAGGCGGATTACTCCACCGTCACCGACTTGGCCAGGTTGCGCGGCTTGTCGATGTCCCGGCCCAGGGCCAGCGCCGTGTGGTAGGCGAGGAGCTGGAGCGGGATGCCCATGAGGATCGGGTCGAGCTCGTCCTCGTTCTTCGGGACGACGATGGTCTGGTCGGCCTTCTCCTGCTCCCGGTGGGCGACGGCGAGGATCTTGCCGCTGCGGGCCTTGATCTCCTCCAGGGCGGCGCGGTTCTTCTCCAGCAGGTCGTCGTCCGGGACGATCGCGACGGTCGGCAGGGCGGGCTCGATGAGCGCGAGCGGGCCGTGCTTCAGCTCGGAGGCGGGGTAGGCCTCGGCGTGGATGTACGAGACCTCCTTCAGCTTCAGCGAGGCCTCGCGGGCCACCGGGTAGCCGCGCACCCGGCCGATGAAGAGCATCGAGCGGGCGTCGGCGTAGCTCTCGGCCAGCTTCTTGATCTCGTCCTCCTGCGCGAGGATCTCCGAGATCTGGCCGGGCAGCCTGCGCAGTCCCTCGATGATCCGCTTGCCGTCGCGCACCGACAGGTCGCGGGTGCGGCCCAGGTGCAGCGCGAGCAGCGCGAAGGCCACCGTGGTGTTGGTGAAGCACTTGGTGGAGACGACGCAGACCTCGGGTCCCGCGTGCACGTACATGCCGCCGTCGGCCTCGCGGGCGATCGCCGAACCGACGACGTTGACCACGCCGAGGACCCGGGCGCCCTTGCGCTTCAGCTCCTGGACCGCCGCCAGCACGTCGTAGGTCTCACCCGACTGGGAGACGGCGACGTAGAGGGTGTCCGGGTCGACGACCGCGTTGCGGTAGCGGAACTCGGAGGCGGGCTCGGCGTCCGCGGGGATGCGGGCCAGCTCCTCGATCATCTGGGCGCCGATCATGCCCGCGTGGTACGAGGTGCCGCAGCCGAGGATCTTGACCCGGCGCACCGCGCGGGCCTCGCGGGCGTCCAGGTTCAGGCCGCCGAGGTGCACGGTGGAGAAGCGGTCGTCGATGCGGCCGCGCAGCACGCGGTCCACGGCGTCGGCCTGCTCGTGGATCTCCTTGTGCATGTACGTGTCGTGGCCGCCCATGTCGTACGACTCGGCCTCCCACTCCACGGTGGTCGGCTCGGCCGTGGTGCGGGTGCCCTCGGTGGTGTACGTGCGGAAGTCGTCGGCCTTGAGGGTGGCCATCTCGCCGTCGTCGAGGGTGACGATCTGGCGGGTGTGGGTGACGAGCGCGGCGACGTCCGAGGCGACGAACATCTCCTTCTCGCCTATCCCGAGGACCACGGGGGAGCCGTTGCGGGCCACCACGATGCGCTCGGGGAAGTCGGCGTGCAGCACCGCGATGCCGTAGGTGCCCTCGATGACGCGCAGCGCGTCGCGGACCTTGTCCTCCAGCTTCTCGGCGCCCGAGCGGGCGATGAGGTGGGTGAGGACCTCGGTGTCGGTCTCGGAGAGGAACTCGACGCCGTCGGCCTCCAGCTTCCTCCGCAGGTCGCCGGCGTTGTCGATGATGCCGTTGTGGACGACGGCGACCTTGCCGTCGTGCGAGAGGTGCGGGTGCGCGTTCACGTCGGAGGGGGCGCCGTGGGTGGCCCAGCGGGTGTGCGCGATGCCGGTGGTGCCCTTGAAGCGGGCGGGGACCTTCGCCTCCAGGTCGCGGACCCGGCCCTTGGCCTTCACCATCTTCAGGCCGGCCGCCTTGGGGGTGGTGACGACGATGCCCGCCGAGTCGTAGCCCCGGTACTCCAGGCGCTGCAGGCCCTCCAGGAGCAGTGGCGCCACGTCACGCCTGCCGATGTAACCGACGATTCCGCACATACGTCTTCAGGTTCCCCTCTGTCGTTCTGTTCGCTGTGTCTTTCGGGTCCGCCGTCGGGCGGTCAGCCGTAGACGATGCGGCGCAGCTGCCGGAGCGTGAGCTCGGGCGGCGCGACCGCGCGGTACTTCAGGTCCGCCTCGATCCGTTCGAAGATCGACGTGTTCACCAGGCCCTGGGCCTGGAGCTCGCGGTGGCGGCGACGGACGTACTCCTCGGTCGTCTCGTCGAAGTAGGCGAGCACGTCCTGGACCACCCGCAGTGCCTCGCCCCGGTTCAGGGGGGTGGAGCGCGTCAGATGATCAACAAGTTCGTCGTGCACCCGATGATCCTGGAGTACGAGAAGGTGATTCGCAAGAATCCTGCCCGATATCGGGCAGAGGGCTGTTGAAACTCTTATGGACGGCTGTTCGCGAGCCGTCCACCCCGCGTCCCGCGCAGCGTTGCTTGCCTGGAGCAACTTCTGGCCACATGGACATACCACGCATGGGCGTACCGGAGCGGCTCGCCGACCGGATGAGCATGGCCGAGCAGCACGAATACCTCCGGACGCGCTTCTCGCGGCGCACGATGATGCGCGGCGGCGCCGTCACCCTCGGCGCCGTCGGCGGCGGCGTCTTCGTACCGGGCGCGAGCGCGCGGGCCGCGTCGCCCGCCCGGGCGGCGAGCACCGGACAGGCCGGGAAGACCGAGAAGGTGGACGGCGCCCTGGTCGCCCCCTTCGGCCGCCACCTCGCCTACGGTGCCGACCCGCGCACCGAGATGACCGTCTCCTGGCAGGTCCCGGTCGCCGTCCGCAGGCCCTACATCCGGATCGGCGCCCACCCCTGGGACCTCTCCCGCAAGATCGAGGCGGAGGTCCGGGAGCTGTTCACGCCGGCCGGCGTCGGCGCGAGCGGCGACCACACCCAGTACTACCTGCACGCCCGCCTCACCCGGCTGCGCCCGGGGAGGACCTACTACTACGGCGTCGGCCACGACGGATTCGACCCGGCGTCCGCCCACCTCGCCGGCACCCTCGGCACCTTCACCACCGCCCCCGCGCACGCGCGGCCGTTCACCTTCACGGCCTTCGGCGACCAGGGCGTCAGCTATCACGGCCTGGCCAACGACAGCCTGATCCTCGCCCAGAACCCCGCCTTCCACCTGCACGCGGGCGACATCGCCTACGCCGACCCCGCGGGCCAGGGCAGGAGCGGCGACACCGGCTTCGACTCGCGCACCTGGGACCAGTTCCTCGCGCAGACCGAGTCGGTCGCCAAGCAGGTGCCGTGGATGGTCAGTTACGGCAATCACGACATGGAAGCCTGGTACTCGCCCAACGGCTACGGCGGCGAGGAGGCGCGCTGGCAGCTGCCGGAGAACGGCCCGGACCGGGCGAACCTGCCCGGCGTCTACTCCTTCACGCACGGCAACACCGCCGTGATCTCGCTGGACGCCAACGACATCTCCTTCGAGATCCCGGCCAACCTCGGCATCTCCGGCGGCACCCAGACGAAGTGGCTGGAGGCGCAGCTCCAGAAGTACCGGGCCGCGAAGGACATCGACTTCGTCGTCGTCTTCTTCCACCACTGCGCGTACTGCACCTCCACCGCCCACGCCTCCGAGGGCGGGGTGCGCGACGAGTGGGTGCCGCTCTTCGAGAAGTACACCGTCGACCTCGTGATCAACGGCCACAACCACGTCTACGAGCGCACCGACGTCGTCAAGGGCGGCAAGGTCGCCAGGGAACTGCCGATCGGCGGCACCGCGTACCCCGAGACGGACGGCGTGGTGTACGTGACGGCGGGCGCCGCCGGGCGCAGCCTGTACGCGTTCAGCGCCACCGAGTCCTACCAGGGCCACGAGAAGGACCTCGAGTCGGTGTCGTCGTTCGTTTGCGTCGACGGCGGCAGGCAGGACGAGACGGTCGCCTGGTCGCGGGTGCGCTACCTCGACTACTCGTTCCTGCGGGTCGACGTGACGCCCGCGCCGAAGGGCCGCACCGCCACGCTGACGGTGCGCGGGATCGCCGAGACGGGCGAGGAGGTCGACCGGTTCACGGTGGCCCGCCGGGTCTGAACCACCGGGGCGGCGGTCCTCACGTCCTCCTGGGGGCCGCCTGCTCGGCCGGCGCGAACTCCTCGTCCGTCAGCCCTGCCTGCTTCCCCGCTCGAAGGGGATTCCGCCAAGGCCTCCAGCGGGACGGCCGGTTCACCCGGTGTCCGGCGCGGCAGGCCGACGTTCTTGTCGCGGCCCGGGGTCAGGGGCAGGGCGTCGCCCTCGAAGCTCCAGGTGCCGTCCCGCTGGATGATTTCCGCCATGAGGGGGATCGTTCCACCGGCGGTGCGGGAGAGTGGTCTATACCGATCCGGGTCCGCGCCAGGGGACCCCGCCGGAGCTCGTGGAGCTCCATGGAAGGGAGCGCATGTGAGACAGCACCACAGAACGCCCCGCCTGCTCGGTACGCTGCTGCTCGTGGTGGCTGCCGGTATCTCCGCCGTCGGCGCGGCTCCTGCCGCGGCCGGCACCGTCCCCGTCCCGCTGGACCGGGTCGTCCCGGCCCCCGTCTCGGCCGAGGCGAAGGGGGCGCCGTACCGCATCACCGGCGACACCCGCATCCGCGTCGACGACTCACCGCAGGCCCGCCGCGTAGGCGAGTACCTCGCGGACGTGCTGCGGCCCTCCACCGGCTACCGGCTGCCCGTCACCTCGCGCGGCGGGGACGGCATCCGGCTCCGCCTCGGCAACGGCTCCGCGCGGGCGCTCGGGGACGAGGGCTACCGCCTCGACAGCGGCAGGTCCGGCGTCACCATCACCGCCCGCAAGGCCGCCGGGCTCTTCCACGGCGTCCAGACGCTGCGCCAGCTCCTGCCGGCCGCGGTCGAGAAGAGGTCCCCGCAGCCGGGCCCCTGGCTCGTCGCGGGCGGCACCATCAAGGACGCCCCGCGCTACGGCTACCGCGGCGCGATGCTCGACGTGTCCCGGCACTTCTTCACGGTCGCCCAGGTCGAGCGCTACATCGACCAGCTGGCCCTCTACAAGATCAACAAGCTGCATCTGCACCTCTCCGACGACCAGGGCTGGCGCATCGCCGTCGACTCCTGGCCGCGCCTGGCCACCCACGGCGGCTCGACCCAGGTCGGCGGCGGACCGGGCGGGTACTACACGAAGGACCAGTACCGGCAGCTCGTGCGGTACGCGGCCGCACGCCACCTGGAGGTCGTCCCGGAGATCGACATGCCGGGCCACACCAACGCGGCCCTCGCCTCCTACGCCGAGCTGAACTGCGACGGCGTGGCCCCAAAGCTCTACACCGGCACGGAGGTCGGCTTCAGTTCGCTGTGCGTCGACAAGCCGGTGACGTACGACTTCGTGGACGACGTGATCCGGGAGCTGGCCGCGCTCACGCCGGGCCGCTACCTGCACATCGGCGGCGACGAGGCGCACTCCACCAGCCACGCCGACTACGTGGCCTTCATGGAGCGGGTGCAGCCCGTGGTCGCCCGGTACGGCAAGACGGTGATCGGCTGGCACCAGCTGACCGGCGCCACCCCGGCCAAGGGCGCGCTGGCCCAGTACTGGGGACTGGACGGCACGAGCGCCGCCGAGAAGGCCCGGGTCGCCGAGGCCGCGCGGAACGGGACCGGGCTGATCCTCTCCCCGGCCGACCGCGTCTACCTCGACATGAAGTACACCGCGGACACCCCGCTCGGCCTCGACTGGGCGGGTCTCGTCGAGGTGCGGCGGTCCTACGACTGGGATCCGGGCGCCTATCTGCCCGGCGCCCCCGCGTCGGCCGTCCGGGGTGTCGAGGCGCCGCTGTGGACCGAGACGATCGAGAACTCGGACCACATCGAGTACATGGCGTTCCCGCGTCTGCCCGGCGTGGCCGAGCTGGGCTGGTCGCCCGCCCCGGCCCACGACTGGGACACGTACAAGGTGCGGCTCGCCGCGCAGGCGCCGCGCTGGGAGGCGCTGGGGATCGACTACTACCGCTCGCCCCAGGTGCCCTGGCCGGCCGGCTAGGGCCTGTCGTCTGGATCATGCCGGCGTCGCGGGGTCTGGCACGCACATCTGCGGCGTTGTCGTCGGTCGCCGAAGCTCCGCTTCGACTCCCTCCTCCGCCTTGCAGCTGCACGCACCAGACCCCGCTCGGGTCGGCCAAGACGAACCGTCCGTCAAGGCCGGCCTGATCCAAACGACAGACCCTAGTCCGCCGGACGGAGGTGGGGCCGGGGCCCGGGAGGACCGTCTCCCGGGCCCCACCCGGCTTCAGAGGCCCGCGAGGGGGTTCTTCAGGGTGCCGACGAGCTGGAGCGCGCCGGACGGGTCGGCCAGGTCCACCATCTGCCGGTTGTCGCGCAGTTGAAGGCGGTTGAGGCAGGACAGCGCGAACTCGGGCGCGAACAGGTCGTACTGGCTGAACTTGTCCGCGAGTTCGGGCGTCGCGTCCTGGTACTCGCGCACGCACTCGGCGACCGTCCGCCAGAAGGCGTCCTCGTCGAGGATGCCCTCGGAGGCGAGGTTCGCCGCGAGGAAGCGGAAGAAGCAGTCGAAGACGTCCGTGAAGATCGACAGCAGTTTCGTGTCCTCGGGCACCTCCACGCGGATCCGCTCGACCGCCGGCGGCAGCACCGCGTCCGGGTCCATGACCGCGATCTCCTCGGCGATGTCCTTGTAGATCGCCCGCCGTACGGCGCCGTCCTCCAGGACCAGGATCACGTTCTCGCCGTGCGGCATGTAGACGAGGTCGTAGGCGTAGAAGCTGTGCAGCAACGGCGTGAAGTAGGCCCGCAGATAGCCGCGCAGCCACTCCACGGGGCCGAGGCCCGACCGCTCGATCAGCGCGCCCGCGAAGGACGCCCCCTCGTGGTCGACGTGGACGAGCGAGGCCATCGTCGCCAGCGACTCGCCCTCCCGCAGCGAGGGCACCGGGCTCTCGCGCCACAGCGCGGCGAGCATCTTGCGGTACGGGGAGTAGCGGTCGGTGGCGGCCTCGTACTCCAGGTGGCGGTAGCCGACGGCCGCCCGCTCGCGGATGATCGACAGGCCGGTGGACTTGAGTACCGGGTCGTTGTCGACGAGCTGCGCGAGCCAGTCGTTGATGGCCGGGGTCGCCTCCATGTAGGCGGCCGAAAGCCCGCGCATGAAGCCCATGTTGAGGACCGACAGCGCGGTCTTCACGTAGTGCTTCTCCGGCGCGCTGGTGTTGAAGAACGTCCGGATCGACTGCTGGGCCAGGTACTCGTCGTCGCCCTCGCCGAGGCAGACCAGGTGGCGCCGGGCGACCTCGGCGGCGAAGGTCACGGTGAGCTTGTTCCACCACTGCCAGGGGTGGACGGGGATGAACAGGTAGTCGGCCGGGTCGAGTCCCTCGGCGGTGAGCGTGGCGTGGAAGCGCCGCACGGTGTCCTCGCCCAGCTCCTCGCGCACGAAGGACTCGTACTCGATGCCGACGCCCGCCGTGAAGGCGGCCCGCGAGCGGTGCGCGGCCAGCCACACCAGCCGGACCGGGCTCGCGGTCTCGGGCGCGTACGAGAGGTACTCGTGCACGCCGAAGCCGAGCCGGCCGTTGTTCGCGACGAAGCAGGGGTGGCCCTCGGTCATCCCGGTCTCGATGGCCTGGAAGCCGCTTCCCGCCAGGTCGGCGGAGCTGATCCGCGGCTTGGTGAGTTTGAAGCAGGTGCCGGAGAGGGTCGAGGAGATTTCCTCCAGGTAGACCGGCAGGACCTCGTCGCTCAGGCCCAGCGACGACCGCAGCTCGATGACGAAGTCCAGCGCGGCCAGCGGGAGTTCGCGGCCGTCGCGGTGGCGGGTGACGGACGCGGCGTCCACCTCCCAGTGGTCCAGCGCGCGGCGGCGGGCGGTGAAGCCGTAGCGGGTGAGCCCGTCGTCGCTGTGGACGGTGTAGCGGTCGCCGCCCTGCGGCTGCGGTGTGATCAGCCGCTCGTGGGCGAACTCGGCGAGGGCCTTGCGGATCAGCAGGCGGTTGGCCTCGGCCCAGCGCTCGGGGGAGAGGTGGGCCACGGCGTCGGACAGGGTCATATCGCCACTCCTCGGACGGCGGCGAGGACCGCCGCCTCTCGGGCCGCCAGGTACTGCTTCCGGGTGCAGAAACTCAGCAGCGCCCGCTTCTCCGGCTTGTCGATCTCGCGGTCGGGGACGAAGCCGACGGCCGCGTTCAGCGCGTGCACCGCCTTGTTGGCCACGTCGGGCTCCACCACGACCCGCCGGGTGCGCGGGTCGGCGAACAGCTCGTCCATCACCGCGGTGATCACCGCGCGGGTGAACCCGTGCTCGGGGGTGTCCGTCGGCGGCACCAGGAAGTGCATGCCGACGTCGCCCGGCTCGGGCTCGTACAGGCCGACGAGCTCGACGTACCTGGGGTCGTAGCGCTCCATCAGGAACGCGGGCTCGCCGTCCCGCAGCCCGAGGAACGCGTCGTGGTGCTCGTGCGCGGCGATCGCCATGTACTCGCGCTCCACGTCCTGGAGCTTCGCGTCCTGCATCATCCAGAAGGCCGCCTTGGGATGCGTGACCCAGCCGTGCAGCAGCCCGGCGTCCTTCAGAGGGTCGAGCGGGCGGAAGGTGAAACGGGTGCTCATACGGCGAACTCCTGGAACGCGATCGTCTTCTCGACGGGGTAGTACTCGGTGCCGAGCAGCTCCCGGATGATGTACGCGTTGCGGTACGCGCCCATGCCCAGGTCGGGGCTCGTGATGCTGTGGGTGTGCACGCCGGCGTTCTGCAGGAAGATCCCGCGGCCGGTGACGTCGACGGCGTAGTTGCGGGCCACGTCGAAGTTGTTCCGGGAGTCGTACCGCAGCCGGTGCCTCACCGGCTTCAGGAACTCCGGCTCGGCGTACTTGTAGCCGGTGGCCAGGATCAGGCCCTGGGAGGTCAGCTCGTAGTCCTTCTGCTGCTCCTGCTGGCGCAGTCCGAGCGTGTACGTGCCGTCCCGGTACTCCGCTCTGTCCAGCGAGGAGTTGGTGAGCAGCCGGGTGGGGACCGGGCCGCCGACGTTCTTCTGGTAGAGCAGGTCGAAGATCGCGTCGATCAGCTCGCCGTCGATGCCCTTGAACAGGCCCTTCTGCTCGGACTGGAGGCGGTAGCGGGTCGGCTCGGGCAGCGCGTGGAAGTAGTCGACGTACTCCGGGGAGGTCATCTCCAGCGTCAGCTTGGTGTATTCGAGCGGGAAGAAGCGCGGGGAGCGCGTCACCCAGTTCAGCCGGTAGCCGTGGACGTCGATCTCGCTCAGCAGGTCGTAGTAGATCTCCGCGGCGGACTGGCCGCTGCCGACCAGTGTGATCGACTCCTTCCGCTGGAGCTCGTCCTTGTGCTGCATGTAGCGGGAGTTGTGGATGAAGTCCCCGCCGAGACCGGCGCACGCCTCCGGGATGTACGGGGGAGTGCCGGTGCCGAGGACCAGATGGCGGGCGCGGTACGTCTCGCCGCCCTCGGTGCGCACCGCGTACACCTCGGCGCCCTCGTCGTAGGTCACCTCCGCCACCGTCGTGCCGAAGCGGACGCTGCTCAGCTTCGAGGCGGCCCAGCGGCAGTAGTCGTCGTACTCGACGCGCAGCGGGTAGAAGTTCTCCCGGATGTAGAACGCGTAGAGGCGGCCCGACTCCTTCAGGTAGCTGAGGAAGGAGTACGGGGAGGTCGGGTCGGCGAGGGTGACCAGGTCCGACATGAAGGGCGTCTGGAGGTGGGCGCCCTCCAGGAACATGCCGGAGTGCCACTCGAAGTCCGGCTTGGACTCCAGGAAGACGCCGTCCAGTTCGGCGATCGGCTCGGTGAGGCAGGCGAGGCCGAGGTTGAAGGGGCCCAGCCCGATCCCCACGAAGTCGTGCACGCGGGTGGATTCAGGAAGCGCGGTCAAGGGACTCTCCCAGGTACTGCTCGGCGTGGCCGGCGATCAGACCGAGTACGGCGGCGATGTCGTCGGCCGTGGTCTCGGGATTGAGCAACGTGAACTTGAGGTAGTGGCGGCCGCCGACCTTGGTGCCCGCGACGACGGCGTCGCCGGAGGCGAACAGGGCCTTGCGGGCGTACAGATTGGCGCGGTCGATCTCGGCCGGGTCGGTGACCGCGGCCGGGATGTAGCGGAAGACGAGGGTGGACAGCGACGGCCGGACGACCACGTCGAAGCGCGGGTCGGCGGCGAGGAGTTCCCAGCCCTCGGCGGCCAGGTCGCAGACCTCGTCGAAGAGCTGCCCGATGCCGTCGGCGCCCATCATGCGCAGGGTCATCCACAGCTTGAGGGCGTCGAAGCGGCGCGTGGTCTGCAGGGACTTGTCGACCTGGTTGGGGATGCGCTCCTGCACCATGCGGCGGGGGTTGAGGTACTCCGCGTGGTAGGTCGCGTGGCGCAGGGTGGAGGCGTCGCGCACCAGCACCGCGGAGGAACTCACCGGCTGGAAGAAGGACTTGTGGTAGTCGACGGTGACCGAGTCGGCGCGCTCGATGCCGTCGAGGCGGTCCCGGTTCTTCAGCGAGGTGAGCAGTCCGCAGCCGTAGGCCGCGTCCACGTGCATCCAGGCGCCGAACTGGGCGCACAGCTCCGCGATCTCGGGGAGCGGGTCGATGGAGCCGAAGTCGGTGCTGCCGGCGGTGGCGACGACCGCCATGGGGACGAGGCCCTCGCGCTTGCAGCGGTCCAGCTCGTGCGCGAGGGCGACGGTCTGCATCCGCTTGTCGTGGTCGACGGGGACGGAGACGACGCTGTCCGCGCTCAGGCCGAGCAGTTTGGCGGACTTCTTGACGCTGAAGTGGCTGACCTCGGAGGCGAAGATGCGCAGGGACCCGAGGTCGTCGGTCTTGGCCTCCTCGCGGGCCAGCAGCAGCGCCTGGAGGTTGGACTGCGTGCCGCCGCTGGTGAAGACGCCGTCGGCGGCCGGGCCGAGGCCGATGCGCTGCGCGGTCCAGTCGACGAGCCTGCGCTCGATGAGGGTGCCGCCGGCCGACTGGTCCCAGGTGTCCAGCGAGGAGTTGACGGCGGACAGGACGGCCTCGCCGAGCACGGCCGGGATGACGACCGGGCAGTTGAGGTGCGCGAGGTAGCGGGGGTGGTGGAAGTAGACGGCGTCCCGGAGGTAGACCTCCTCCAGTTCGTCGAGGACCGCGGTGGTGTCGTGCAGCGGGCGGTCCAGGTCGATCCGGTCGATGCGGGGCGCGAGCTCGTCGACCGTGACGCCGGTGAACGGACGGTCGGTGGTGGCGAGTTTGGCCGCCACCCGCTCGACTCCTTCAATCACGGATCGGCGGTACCGGTCCGCGGTCGTGTCATTGAGCAGGTGCGAGCGCATGTGGGGGTCCTCCGTGCGGGAGAGTCCGAGCCGGACGGGAGCGGGGGCGGGACAAGAGAAAGGGGCGAAGTCGCGCGTTCAACTTAGGTTAGCCTAACCTAAGTCGATCGTGCGACCCCACCCCACCTGCGTCTTTCAGGGGCGAGCGCCTCCGTGCGGCGCGCGGCTCACTCCTGCTCCCGCAGTTGCTCCTCGGTCAGCCCGCGCCGCCAGTAGCCGACGAACGTGACCCGGCGGCGGTCGACGCCGCACTCGCGCACGAGGTGCCGGCGCAGCGCCTTGACGCAGCCGGACTCGCCGGCGATCCAGGCGTACGGCGCGCGTGCGGAGGGGAGACCGGCCTCCCGGATCAGGTCGAGGGCCAGGGGAGCGGAGGTGTCCTCGGCGGCGCGGGGAGCCTCGGCGCGCACCAGCCAGGTGATCTCGGCGTCGGCGTCGGTCACGACGTCCTGGATGTCGCCGGCGGCGGGGACCTCCAGCCAGGCACGGACGCGCGTCCCGGCCGGCAGTGATTCGAGGACGGCCGAGGCGGCGGGCACGGCCGTCTCGTCGGCCCACAGGACCACCAGGTCCGTGTCCTCGGGCGGACGGAAGCGGATCGCCCTGTTGTCCTCGACGGCCGGGCCGAGCAGCAGGACGCGGTCACCGGCACTCGCGCGGGCCGCCCAGCGCGAGGCGGGCCCGGCGGGGGAGGCGGCGCCGGGGTCCACGCCGTGCAGCGCGAAGTCGATGTCGATCTCGGTGGTGCGGCCCAGCGCGTCGCGGCGCAGCCCCCGCAGGGTGTACGAGCGCATCACCGCCCGTACGTCGTCCGGGAGTTCGCGCCACCCCTGCCACCAGCCGTCGCCGAGCTCGACCGGGACCGCGGGCTCGGTCTGGCCCGGGTGCGGCAGGAAGAGCGACAGGCTCTGGTCGCGGCCGTCGGACAGGAAGGCGTGCAGGTCGGAGCCCGCGAAGGTGACGCGGAGCAACGACGGGCCGAGCCGCCTCGTCCGTGCCACCTGGAGGGAGAAGAAACGGAACGGGGCGGCCACGGCCGTCGTCATGTGTGCTCCTGAGTTGTCGTCAGGGGGCGGTTGTCGTTCCGGGCGGCCCGGCCGGGGCCGGGCCGCCCGGCGGTGGGTCAGCTGACCTTCTTGGCCTTCTCGATGGCGGCCGCGAGGTCCTCCAGGATCGGGGCGCACTTGTCGTAGGAGAAGATCGGCTCCGTGACCCGGGGGATCACCTGGCCCGCCTTCACGGCCGGGAGCTTCTTCCAGGTGCCCTTGGTGATGTCGGCGGGCTGGATGGTCGCCGAGCGGTTGTCCATCATGATGATGTCCGCGTCGTACTTGTCGACGTTCTCCCAGCTCAGGTTCTCGAACCAGCCGCCGCTCGCCTTCAGCGTCTTCGCCGGGGGCTCGACGATGTTCACACCGAGCGCCTTGAAGTACTCCAGGTCCACGGAGAGGTTGGAGCCGGAGACGTAGAAGATGTCCTGGCTCGCGGAGCCGATCAGGACCTTGATGTCCGGGTTGGCCTTGGCGGCCGAGCGCAGTTTGGCGGCCGCGTCCTCGAAGCGCTTCTTGGCCTTGGTGACCTTGGCGGACTTGACGTCGGCGCCGAGCGACTCGGCGAGGGCCAGCATCCGCTCCAGGGGCCCGGTCATCTGCCGGTCGTAGACGGAGATGCCGACGCTCGGGGCGCCGACCTTGGCGATCTTGTCCTTGGACTCCGCCGGGACGTACCAGAGCGTGCCCGCGTCGTCGAACATCGTGGAGACCAGGACGTCGGGCGCGAGGGCCGCGTACTTCTCGATGTTGAACTGGCCGTACTCGTTGCCGAGGATGGTCAGCTTGCTGATGTCCATGTCGCCGGCCTGGACGTCGGCCTTGCCGTCCTTGGTCTTCGTCGGGCCGAAGACGCCCTTGACCTCGATGCCGTAGTCGAACAGGGCGGCGGCGACACCGGTGAAGGCGACGATGTTCGCCGGGACCTTGTCGGCCTTGGCGGTCTCACCGCGGTCGTCCTTGAAGGACCAGGGGCCCGACTTGGCCGACGCCGAGGCCTTGCCCGAACCACCGCTTTTCGCGTCGTCGTCGCCGCACGCGGCGAGCGCGGCGCCGAGGCCGAGGGCGCCGCCCGCGGCCAGGACGCCGCGGCGGGAGAGGAGGTTGGCACGGGGCTTGGGCATGAGTGTGGCTGCTTTCGGCACGGGGCTGGGCGCCCGCCGGACAAGTTCGAAGGTAGGTTAGCCTAACCTCAGAACTTGTCCAGAGGGCGGGGCGCCGGCCACCGTCCCGCAGCCCCGCGGGACGGCCCGTGCCGGTGCGTCAGCCCACCAGGCCCAGCTCCCGCGCGATGAGCATCCGCTGCACCTCGCTGGTGCCCTCGCCGATCTCCAGGATCTTGGAGTCGCGCCACATCCGGGCCACCGGGTACTCGTTCATGAAGCCGTACCCGCCGTGGATCTGCGTCGCCTCGCGCGCGTTGTCGACGGCGACGGTGGACGAGTACAGCTTGGCGAGCGCGGCCTCCTTCTTGAACGGCTCCCCGCTGACCAGCCGGGACGCCGCGTCACGCCAGGCGAGACGGGCCGTGTGCGCCTTCATCTCCATGTCGGCGATCTTGAACTGGATCGCCTGGTAACCGCCGATGCTGCGCCCGAACGCGTGCCGTTCCTTGGCGTACTTGACCGACTCGTCCACACAGCCCTGCGCCAGTCCCGTCGCGAGCGCCGAGATGGCGACCCGGCCCTCGTCCAGGATGCGCAGGAACTGCGCGTACCCGCGGCCCTCCTCGCCCAGCAGGTTCGCCGCCGGCACGCGGACGTCGGCGAAGGACAGCTCACGGGTGTCCGAGGCGTTCCAGCCGACCTTCGAGTACGGGGCGGCGACCGTGAACCCCGGGGTGCCGGACGGCACGATGATCGAGGAGATGCGCGGCCGGCCGTCCGCCTTGCGGCCGGTGACCGCGGTGACCGTCACCAGTCCGGTGATGTCCGTACCGGAGTTGGTGATGAAGCACTTCGTGCCGTTGATCACCCATTCGTCGGTGTCCTCGTCGAGCCGCGCCGTCGTCCGGGTCGCGCCCGCGTCCGAACCCCCGTCGGGCTCCGTCAGCCCGAAGGCGCCGAGCATCTCGCCGGAGCAGAGTCGCGGCAGCCACTCGGCCTTCTGCTCGGGCGTGCCGAAGAGGTGCAGCGGCATCGCGCCGAGCGAGACCCCGGCCTCCAGCGTGATGGCCACGGAGGAGTCCACCCGGGCCAGTTCCTCCAGAGCGATGCCGAGCGCCAGGTAGTCGCCGCCCATGCCGCCGTACTCCTCGGGGAACGGCAGGCCGAACAGCCCCATGCGGCCCATCTCGCGCACGATCTCGTACGGGAACTCGTGCCGCTCGTAGAAGTCGCCGATCTTCGGCGCGACCACGTCGTGCGCGAACTCCTCGACGGTGCGCCGGAGTTCTTCGAGCTCGGGGGAGAGGCGGTGGTCCATGGGGTCACTGCTCCTTGTGGGAGAGGGCTTTGACGGTGCGGGAGGGGCTCGGTCGGCCCAGCTGTCCGGCCATCCACACGCTTGTGGCGGTGAGGCGGCCGAGGTCGACACCGGTCTCGATGCCGAGGCCCTGGAGCATCCACACCAGGTCCTCGGTGGCGAGATTGCCGGTGGCGGACTTGGCGTACGGGCAGCCGCCGAGGCCGCCCGCGGAGGCGTCGACGGTCGTCACGCCGTGCTGAAGGGCGGCCAGGGTGTTGGCGAGCGCCTGGCCGTAGGTGTCGTGGAAGTGCACGCCCAGCGCGCCCACCGGGACGCCCGCGTCGCCGAGCGCGGAGAGCAGCGCGCGCACGTGCCCGGGGGTCGCCACCCCGATGGTGTCCCCGAGGCTCAGCTCGTCGCAGCCGAGGTCGAGCAGGGCACGGCAGACCCGCACGACCTGCGGGACGGGCACCGCGCCTTCCCAGGGGTCGCCGAAGCACATGGACAGGTAGCCGCGGACGTGGACGCCCTCCGCGCGCGCCCGCTCCACGACCGGCGCGAACATGGCGAGCGCCTCGTCCACCGTGCGGTTGAGGTTGGCGCGGGCGAAGGACTCCGTCGCGCTGGCGAAGACGGCGACGCGGCGGGCGCCGAGCGCGAGGGCGCGGTCGAGCCCGCGCTCGTTCGGGACCAGCACGGGAAGATCCACCGGAAGCCCGCTGATCAGGGGGAACAGCTGCTCCGCGTCGGCGAGTTGGGGCACCCACTTGGGGTGCACGAAGCTCGTGGCCTCGACGGTGGTCAGGCCCGCGTCGGCCAGGCGCCTGATGAACTCGGCCTTCACCTCGGTCGGGACGGTCGCCTTCTCGTTCTGCAGGCCGTCGCGCGCGCCGACCTCGTGGACGCGCACCCGCGCGGGCAGGCCCGGCGCCGGTACGGCCATGGGAAGGCCCTGCTGGGGCGTGGTCATGACGTCTCCTCCAGTGCCGGAGCCGCCGGGGCCGCCGCGGGCGCGGGGTCCAGCGGGGCCTCCTCCAGCGGGGTGACGACCGCCAGGACCTGGTCCATGGCGACGGTCGAGCCCGGGGTCACGTCCAGCTCGCTGACGAGGCCGGCGTGCGGCGCGGAGACGACGTGCTCCATCTTCATCGCCTCGACCACCAGCAGGCTCTGCCCGGCGCTCACCTCGTCGCCGACGGCGACCTTGACGACCGTCACCGTGCCCGGCATGGGAGCGGTGAGCGAGTCGGCGCCCGCGTGCCCGGCGCCGGTCAGGGACGCGGCCACCGGGTCGTGGTCGCGCACCTGCCAGGCGTCGCCGTCGCGGCCGATCCAGTCGCCCGCTCGGTGGAACGTGTGGCGGACGCCGTCCAGGGTCACCGAGACCCGGTCGGCGGTGACGGTGCGGCCGCCGCGCGGGCGGTGGGTGACCGCTTCGAGCCCCGGCACCCGCAACGGGAAGGCGGGCGGGGCCGGTTCGCCGCCGAGGCGCCAGCCGTCCGGCACCGAGAAGGGGTCGGTCCAGCCGGTGCCGCGCGGGGCGAGGGCGTCGAGGCGGACGGCCGCCGCGGCCTCGTACACCTCCTCGGGCACGTCACCGGGGAGCAGGGAGTCCGCCTCCCGCTCGACCAGCCCCGTGTCCAGCTCGCCCGCCACGACGGCCGGGTGGGCCAGCAGCCGCCGCAAGAACCCGGCGTTGGTCTGCACGCCCAGCGTGACCGTCCCGGCGAGCGCGGCACGCAGCCTGCGCAGCGCCGTGGCCCGGTCGGGGCCGTAGGCGATGACCTTGGACAGCATCGGGTCGTACAGGCTGCCGACCTCGGTGCCCTCGGACAGGCCCGAGTCGGTGCGCACCCCGTCGCCCTGCGGCTCCCGCAGGGCCAGCACCGTGCCGCCCGAGGGCAGGAAGCCGCGGGCCGGGTCCTCGGCGCAGATCCGCGCCTCGACCGCGTGGCCGGTGAGCGAGATGTCCTTCTGCTCGTACGGCAGGCGCTCGCCCGCCGCGACGCGCAGCTGCCACTCGACCAGGTCCAGGCCGGTGACCAGCTCGGTCACCGGGTGCTCGACCTGGAGGCGCGTGTTCATCTCCATGAAGTAGTAGGAGGACGGGTCGCCGCCGGGGACGATGAACTCCACCGTGCCCGCCCCGCGGTAGCCGCACGAGCGGGCGGCCTGGACCGCGGCCTCGCCCATCGCGGCACGGGTCGCCTCGTCCAGGAGGACGCTCGGCGCCTCCTCGATGATCTTCTGGTGGCGGCGCTGGAGGGAGCACTCGCGCTCGCCGAGGTGGATCACATGGCCGTGGCCGTCCGCCAGGACCTGGATCTCGATGTGCCGGGGCCGGTCGACCCAGCGCTCCACGAGGAGGGTGTCGTCGCCGAAGGAGGCGCGGGCCTCGCGCCGGGCGGCGGCGATCTCGTCGGCGAGCAGTGCCTCCTCGCGCACCAGCCGCATGCCCTTGCCGCCGCCGCCCGCCGACGGCTTCAGCAGCACCGGCATGCCGATCTCGCGGGCGGCGTCCGCCAGTTGGCCGTCGGTGAGCCCACTGCCCGAGGAACCCGGGACGACGGGGACCCCGGCCGCCCGCACGGTCTCCTTGGCGCGGATCTTGTCGCCCATCAGGTCGATCGCGGAGGCGGACGGCCCGATGAAGACCAGCCCGGCGTCCGCGCACGCCTGGGCGAACGCGGCGTTCTCCGCGAGGAAGCCGTAGCCCGGGTGGACGGCCTGGGCGCCCGTGCGCGCGGCGGCCTCCAGCAGCCGGGGCACGGACAGATAGCTCTCGGCGGCCGGCGCGGGCCCGATCCGCACCGCCGTGTCCGCCTCGCGCACATGGCGGGCGTCGGCGTCGGCGTCGCTGAAGACGGCCACCGACCGCACGCCCAGCTCCCGGAGCGTGCGGATGACCCGGACGGCGATCTCGCCGCGGTTGGCCACAAGTACCGTGTCGAACATCGTCAGGGGTCCCCTCACATCCGGAAGACGCCGAAGCCGGGATCACCCAGCGGGGCGTTGGCGCACGCGGTCAAGGCGAGGCCCAGCACCTGCCGGGTCTCCGTCGGGTCGATCACACCGTCGTCCCAGAGCCTGGCCGTCGCGTAGTAGGCGTTCCCCTGCCGCTCGTACTGGGCGCGGATCGGGTCCTTGAAGGCCTCCTCCTCCTCGGCCGGCCAGGACTCCCCGCGGGCCTCCGCCTGGTCCCGCTTGACGGTGGCGAGGACGGACGCGGCCTGCTCGCCGCCCATCACGGAGATCTTGGCGTTCGGCCACATCCACAGGAAGCGCGGCGAGTACGCCCGGCCGCACATCGAGTAGTTGCCCGCGCCGTACGAGCCGCCGATCACCACGGTCAGCTTCGGCACGCGCGTGCAGGCGACGGCCGTGACCATCTTGGCGCCGTGCTTGGCGATGCCGCCGGCCTCGTACTGGCGGCCCACCATGAACCCGGAGATGTTCTGCAGGAACACCAGCGGGATGCCGCGCTGGTCGCACAGCTCGATGAAGTGGGCGCCCTTCTGGGCGGACTCGGAGAAGAGGATGCCGTTGTTCGCGACGATGCCGACCGGGTGCCCGTGGATCCGGGCGAAGCCGGTCACCAGGGTCTGCCCGAACTCCGCCTTGAACTCGGCGAAGCGCGAACCGTCGACCACGCGGGCGATGACCTCGCGCACGTCGTAGGGGGTGCGCGAGTCCACCGGGACCGCGCCGTACAGCCCGGCGGGGTCCACCTTGGGCTCGACGGCCGGCTCGACCGTCCAGGGCAGCTCCCCGCGCGCGGGGAGCGTCGCGGCGATGGTCCTGACGATGCGCAGTGCGTGCGCGTCGTCCTCCGCGAGGTGGTCGGTCACGCCGGACACCCGCGCGTGCACCTCGCCGCCGCCCAGCTCCTCGGCGGTGACGACCTCGCCGGTCGCGGCCTTCACCAGGGGCGGGCCGCCGAGGAAGATCGTGCCCTGGCCGCGCACGATCACGGCCTCGTCGCTCATCGCCGGGACGTACGCGCCGCCCGCCGTGCAGGAGCCGAGCACCGCGGCGATCTGCGGGATGCCGGCGCCCGACATCCGCGCCTGGTTGTAGAAGATCCGCCCGAAGTGGTCCCGGTCGGGGAAGACCTCGTCCTGCATCGGCAGGAACGCGCCGCCCGAGTCGACCAGGTAGATGCACGGGAGGCGGTTCTCCAGAGCCACCTCCTGGGCGCGCAGGTGCTTCTTCACCGTCATCGGGTAGTACGTGCCGCCCTTGACCGTGGCGTCGTTGGCGACGACCACGCACTCGCGGCCGCTCACCCGCCCGATCCCGGCGATCACCCCGGCGGCCGGTGCCGCTCCGCCGTACATGTCCTCGGCCGCCAGCGGCGCCAGCTCCAGGAAGGGCGAGCCCGGGTCCAGGAGCGTGTCCACCCGGTCGCGGGGCAGCAGCTTGCCCCGCGCGGTGTGCCGCTCCCTGGCCCGCTCACCACCGCCGAGCCGGGCCGCGGCGAGCCTGCGCCGCAACTCCTCGCCCAGCGCGTGGTGCGCCGCCTCGTTGGCCCTCCAGGCCTCCGACGCGGGATCTGCCGCGCTCGTCAGCTCCGGTGCCTCGTGCATCCTGCGGTCCCCTCACCTTGTTAATGAGCGTTAACGCATTTCCTTCAGGTTAACGACCGCTAACCTCCCTGTCTAGAATCGCTTCCATGGCCACCAGAACCGACGCCCCCACCCGTCGCGAGCAGATCCTCAGGGAGGCCGCCCGGCTGTTCGCCGAGCGCGGCTTCCACGGCGTAGGAGTGGACGAGATAGGAGCGGCCGTCGGCATCAGCGGCCCCGGCCTGTACCGGCACTTCGCGGGCAAGGACGCGATGCTCGCCGAGCTGCTCGTGGGCATCAGCGGCCAACTGCTGACGGGCGGCAGGCGCCGGGTCGCGGAGGCCCGGGGCGGCTCGGAGGCGGTCCTCGACTCGCTCATCGAGGGGCACATCGACTTCGCGCTCGACGACCGCCCATTGATCACCCTGCACGACCGTGAGCTGGACCGCCTCCGGGACAGCGACCGCAAGCTCGTGCGCCAGCTCCAGCGGCAGTACGTGGAGCTGTGGGTGGAGGTCGTCCGCGAGGTCTACCCGGACCTCGCCGAGCCCGCGGCGCGCTCGGCCGTGCACTCCGTCTTCGGGCTCCTCAACTCCACGCCCCACCTGGGCCGGCCCGGCGCCCTGCCCGGCCGCGCGGGCACCGCGGAGCTGCTGCACCGCATGGCCCGCGGGGCCTTCCAGGCGGCCGGAGCGGCCCCCGTGGCGTGACGAGGGTCATGGGGTGAGCGCTCTGGACGACCGTCTTGACCGACGGGTAACCTGGGGTCTGAGCAAGCGCTTAGACAGATACCCCAGACGGAGGTGGCGGCGGTGCGCCGTACGGTGTTCAACGAGGATCACGAGGCGTTCCGGGAGACCCTCCGGGCCTTCATCGAGGCCGAGGTCGTACCCGTCTACGACGAGTGGTTCGCCGCGGGCCAGGCGCCGCGCGACTTCTACTACAAGCTCGCCGAGCTGGGTGTCTTCGGCATCCGCGTCCCCGAGGAGTTCGGCGGCGCGGGCATCGACTCGTACAAGTTCGAAGCCGTCATGTACGAGGAGACCGCGCGCGCGGGTGTCCAGTTCGGCGGCTCCGGCGTGCACGTGCTGCTCGGCCTGCCCTACATCAAGATGCTCGCCACCGACGAGCAGAAGAAGCGCTTCCTGCCGAAGTTCGTCTCCGGCGAGGAGATGTGGGCCCTCGCGATGACCGAGCCGGGCACCGGCTCCGACCTCGCGGGCATGAAGACCACCGCCCGGCCCTCCGAGGACGGCACGCACTACGTCCTCAACGGCTCCAAGACCTTCATCACCGGCGGCGTCCACGCCGACCGCGTCATCGTCTGCGCCCGCACCTCCGCGCCGACGGCCGAGGACCGCCGCCACGGCATCTCCCTGTTCGCCGTGGACACCAAGTCCGAGGGCTACTCCATCGGCCGCAAGCTGGACAAGCTGGGCCTGAAGACCTCCGACACCGCCGAGCTGGCGTTCGTCGACGTCAAGGTCCCCGTCGAGGACCTCCTCGGCGAGGAGAACAAGGGCTTCTCCTACCTCGGCCACAACCTGGCGTCCGAGCGCTGGGGCATCGCCTTCGGCGCCTACGCCCAGGCCGCCGCTGCCGTCCGGTTCGCCAAGCAGTACGTCCAGGAGCGCACCGTCTTCGGCAAGACCGTCGCCTCCTTCCAGAACACCAAGTTCGAGCTGGCCGCCTGCCAGGCCGAGGTGGACGCCGCCCAGGCCGTCGCCGACCGCGCCCTGGAGGCCCTCGACGCGGGCGAGCTGACCCCGGCCGAGGCCGCGTCCGCGAAGCTGTTCTGCACCGAGGTCGCGCACCGCGTGATCGACCGCTGCCTCCAGCTGCACGGCGGCTACGGCTTCATGAACGAGTACCCGATCGCCCGCCTGTACGCCGACAACCGCGTCAACCGCATCTACGGCGGCACCAGCGAGATCATGAAGACGATCATCGCCAAGGACATGGGTCTGTAAGGCCCGCGAAAAAAGTTCACGGTACAACTGACGCCATGAGTCAGGCACTTCAGTCCCTGCTCGATCTGCTCGACCTCGAGCGGATCGAGCAGGACATCTTCCGCGGCCAGTCCCGCTCCGCCGTCGTCCCCCGCGTGTTCGGGGGACAGGTGGCGGCGCAGGCACTGGTCGCCGCGGGCCGCACCGTCCCCGCCGACCGGCCCGCCCACTCCCTGCACGCGTACTTCCTGCGCGCCGGGGACCCGGGCGCGCCCATCGTCTACACCGTCGACCGCATCCGTGACGGGCGCTCCTTCACCACCCGCCGCGTCGTCGCCGTCCAGCACGGGCAGCCGATCTTCCACCTCTCCGCGTCCTTCCAGACGTACGAGGAGGGCCTGGAGCACCAGGCCGCCATGCCGCCGGCCCCGGACCCCGAGACGCTGCCGACCACGGCCGAGATGCTGCCGCGCTACGCCGACGTCTTCACCGAACCGGGCGTGGCCCGGCGTCTGGCCGAGGCCCGCGAGGCCGTCGACCTGCGCTACGTCGACCCGCCGCCCTTCGGCAGCGTCGGCGAGGTCCGCGAGCCCCGCTCCCAGGTGTGGTTCCGCACCAACGGCAAGCTCGGCGGCGCCATCGACGAACCCCTCCTGCACGTCTGCCTGGCGACCTACGTCTCCGACATGACGCTGCTGGACTCGGTGCTGCTCCCGCACGGGCGCGGCGGCTGGGCGATCGGGGACGTCGTCGGCGCCTCGCTGGACCACGCGATGTGGTTCCACCGGCCGTTCCGCGCCGACGAGTGGCTGCTGTATGACCAGGAGTCGCCGTCCGCCTCCGGTGGCCGCGGGCTCGGCCAGGCCCGGATCTACACCCAGGACGGGCGGCTCGCCATCACGGTGATCCAGGAGGGCGTCGTCCGCGTCCCCCGCTGACTTCACGCCTTCGGCGTACCGAGGGACCGGGACCGGCCGGCGTGCCGAGGGACCGGCGCGACCGGGCGGTGGCAGCACGTCCGCCGTCCTCCCACCGCAAGCCCCCGCCAGCCCTCACGAGCCCTCGCGAGCTCTGGGGGCCCGGGCGCCGGCTACTCCAGGCCCGCCGCGTTCAGCAGGTACGCCGTCATCGGGTCGTAGTGGCGGGGGCTGGTGACGTGGTCGTCGAGGGGGATCGTCACCTGGAGCGTGCCCTCGGCCTCGGCGAGGAAGAGCGCCGGGTCGTTGCAGTCGGCGTAGCCCATGGAGTCGATGCCGGACTGGCCGGCGAAGCCCGCCCAGCCGTGGTCGGCGACGACCAGGTCGGGCAGCGGGCGGCCGTCCCGCTCCAGGCCGGCCAGGATCGCGCGCATCGGCTCGCCCGAGTGGGTGTGCCACAGCGAGGCTCCGTGCTCCAGCACCGCCACGTCCGCGAACTGGAAGACGTACCCCTCGTCCGTCTGGAGTCCCGCCGGGATGACGACGATCTCGCAGCCGGCCCGGCGCAGGGCGTCGGCGGTCGCGCGGTGCACGTCGAGCAGGCCGCCGGGGTGCCCGGTGGCGAACAGCACCCGCTCCTCGCCGGCCGCCGCCTTGCGCAGCCGGGCGGCCATCCGGTCCAGGGCGTCGACGGTCAGCTCCGGGTCGATGGTGTCCTGGCCGTAGCGGTACTCCGGGTCGTCGTTCACGCCGCACCGCTCCGCCATCACGGCGAGCACGTCCTGCTCGTCGCTCCAGCGGTCGCCGAGCTCGAGCCCGAGCCAGAAGTTGCGGTCGCCGTTCGCCAGCTTCCGGTAGTGGGAGAGGTTGTTCTCGCGGGGCGTGGCGACGTCGCCCGCGATACGGGTCCGTACGAGGTGGTCGACGAGCTCGGCGCGGCTGGGAGTCCCGGATATCGGCATGCCTCCCATTGTGCCGGGGCGGCCCGTCCGGGGCGCCGGTGTCCCGAGCCCTGGGACGTGCGTCACTCCGCGCGGGGACCCCGGTGGCCTCCCTCGTTCACGGCTCCCTCAGGGCGAACCACAGCTCCATCCGTACGTCGGGGTCGTCGAGGTCCGCCGCCAGCAGGGCCGCGCACCGCGTGATGCGCTGCCGCACGGTGTTGCGGTGCACGGACAGCGCCACCGCCGTGCGGTCCCAGCTCCCGTGCAGGGACAGCCAGGTGCGCAGGGTCTCGGTCAGGGCGGGCCGCTCGGCGACGGGGGCGAGCAGGGCCCGCGCGTGCGCCTCGGCGTCGGACGCGGGCACGAGATCCGCGAGCGCCGGACGCTCCCCGTGCCGCACCAGCGCCGCGCGGGTGGCCCGGGCGCGGGCCAGGGCGCGGGCGGCCTGGGTGTCCGCGGCGGCCCACCCGTCCGGGCCGGCGGGAGCGCTGACCCCGCAGGTCCAGCCGGGCTGCGGGGCTGGTTCCCGGCCGGCCGGGACGAGGACGCGTACGACGTCGTCGCCCGCGTCGACGAGCGGGGAGCCGAGTGCGGCGCCGAGCGCGGAGGCGGCGACGGCGTCCGGTGCGGGGGTGTCGCCGGCGGGCCGGGCGTGCACCACGAAGACCCGCTCGGCGCCGAGCAGCGGTGCCACCTCCCCGGGGGCGGCCCCGAGCAGCAGCCGGACCAGGGCCGCGGAGCGGGCCGCCCCCGACCCGCTCTGGTGCTCCCCGGTGAGGAGCGACAGCAGGACGGCGGCCACGGAGGCGATCGTGTGGTCGCCGGGGGCGCGCCGGGCCGCGGCGACCCCGAGGACGAAGCCCTGGCCGGCCCCGAGGGCGTAGGCGGCGAGGTGGACCCCGCCCACGGTGTCGGTGGCGGACGAGGGCCCCGGCGGAACGGCGCCCCCCGCTCGCCCGCCCGGCCGCACCACCCCGGCCAGCTCCCGCAACGCCCCCACGACCACACCCCCGGAGCCGGGGTCCGCCCCCGCGGGCGCGGAATCCGCCGGGTGGCGGCCTGGTGCGGACCCCGCCGGACGGGGGCGGGGTGCTGCGGCGCCGGGTGCCGGGGCGGGTGTCCCGGTCGCCGTCGCGCCGGACGCCGACTCGGTCGTGCCGGGCGCCGCGCCCAGCACGCCGGACCGCTGGACACCGGCTTCGGAGGCGGGTTCCGCCGCCCCGGGCGCGGAATCCGCCGGGCGGGGGCCGGATGCCGCCGCTTCAGGTCCCGGGGGCTGCGCTTTGGACGCCGCGTCGGTCGTGCCGGGCTCCGCCGTCCCGGCGGTGGGCCGCGCGCTGGTGTCCGCGGACGTGCGCGGCGCCGGGGTGGGCGCCGGGGGCCGTGGGACGCGGCCCGCGGTGGCGAGCTCCCGGCCCTCGGGGCCGTACAGGGCCGCCCAGCCGTCGGTGTGCCGGGCCAGCCGGCGCAGCACGGCCGGGACGGGGTCGGGCCGGGCGGCGGCCGCGGCGAGGCTCTGCTGGGCCTCGGTGACGCGGCGCAGCTCCGCCAGGCGGGCCTGGGCCATCAGCTGCCAGACGGCGCGGGCGACGCCCGAGAACGTGGTCTGCGGCGGCACCTCCAGCAGGGGGAGCGCGTACGTCTCGCAGGCGGCGACCAGCGCGCGCGGGACCGTGTCGTGCACCGGCGCCAGACCGAAGCCGAGGGCCGCCCCGCCCGCGGCGACGATCCGGGACACGTAGTCGTCGAAGTAGGTCCCCGAGCCCGCCGCCTCCGGGATGTGCACCCCGGCGGTCAGCAGCAGCTCACCGCCCAGCAGGTACGGGTAGGGGTCGGCCATCTCCGAGGTGTGCGCCCAGTGGATCGCCGTACCGGGGTCGGCCGGGCCCGCGATCTGGCGCAGCCCCAGGTCGTCCCGGGCCAGCAGCGCGCCCAGCGGCACCGGCGGGGTCGGCGGGACGGGCGGGCCGGGCGGGGCTGACTGGGCCGGCGTGGCCGACGGGTCCGGCACGGTGGACGTTCCCTCCATCCGGGGCGGCGTGAATGGATGAAACGTACACTTCGCAGTCGCTTTCCGGCCACCTAGGGTCGGAGCCGTCGGTAGCCGCGGGTACGGGCGGATGTCCCCGCGACCAGCTGCCGTACCGCCGGCCGCGCGACATGCGCCGGCCGCGTCCCCGCCGCACGACACGCCACCGAGAGCGCGCGAAGGAGGCCCCCATGGCCGTCGACTACACCGTGATCGTCGTCTATCTGGCCGGCATGCTGGCCATGGGCTGGTGGGGCATGCGCCGCGCCCGGTCCAAGAGCGAGTTCCTCGTCGCGGGCCGCCGCCTCGGGCCCGCGATGTACTCCGGCACCATGGCGGCGATCGTGCTCGGCGGCGCCTCCACCATCGGCGGCGTCGGCCTCGGCTACCAGTACGGGCTCTCCGGCGCCTGGATGGTCTTCACCATCGGCCTCGGGCTCCTCGCCCTCTCCGTCTCTTTCTCCGCCCGCATCGCCCGGCTGAAGGTCTACACCGTCTCGGAGATGCTCGACCTGCGCTACGGCGGCCGGGCCGGCGTCATCTCCGGCGTGGTCATGTGGGCGTACACGCTGATGCTCGCGGTGACCTCGACCATCGCGTACGCCACCATCTTCGACGTCCTCTTCGACATGAACCGCACCCTCGCGATCGTCCTCGGCGGTTCGATCGTGGTCGCGTACTCGACGCTGGGCGGCATGTGGTCCATCACGCTCACCGACATGGTGCAGTTCGTGGTGAAGACGATCGGCGTGCTGCTGCTCCTGCTGCCCATCGCCGTCGTCAAGGCCGGCGGCTTCGCCGAGATGAGGGCGGAGCTGCCCACGTCGTACTTCGACCCGCTGGGCATCGGCGGCGAGACCATCTTCACGTACGTGCTGATCTACACGTTCGGCATGCTGATCGGGCAGGACATCTGGCAGCGCGTCTTCACCGCCCGCAGCGACACCACGGCCAAGTGGGGCGGCACCGTCGCCGGCACCTACTGCCTGGTGTACGCGCTGGCCGGCGCCGTCATCGGCACGGCGGCCAAGGTCCTCTACCCGAAGCTGCCCAGCGCCGACGCCGCCTTCGCGACCATCGTCAAGGACGAACTCCCGGTCGGCGTGCGGGGCCTGGTGCTGGCCGCCGCGCTTGCCGCCGTCATGTCGACGTCCTCCGGCGCGCTGATCGCCTGCGCCACCGTCGCCAACAACGACATCTGGTCCCGGCTCCGGGGAGCCGTCACCCGGGACGGGGACGGGGAACGCGACGAGGTGCGCGGCAACCGCGCGTTCATCCTGATCATGGGCATCGCGGTGATCTGCATCGCCATCGCCCTCAACAACGTGGTCGAGGCGCTCACCGTCGCCTACAACCTGCTCGTCGGCGGCCTGCTGGTCCCGATCCTCGGCGGGCTGCTGTGGAAGCGGGGGACCGCGCCCGGCGCCCTGGCCTCCGTCGCGGTCGGCGGCGTGGCCGTCGTCGGCCTGATGGCGGCCTACGGCATCCTCGCGAACGAGCCCGTCTACTACGGCCTGCTCTCCTCGCTGGCCGCCTACGTGGTGGTGTCCCTGGCCACCCGGCCGACCGAGGCCGCCGTGCTCGCCGCCTGGCGGGAGCGGCTCACCGGCCGCGGCGCCGAACCCTTGTCCGAACCCGTCCCGGCTCACCAGTAGAGTCGTACCAGTCGTACATACGCGACGAAGCGTAGGAAAGAGAGCACCCCATCATGAGCAGCAACGAGACGCCCCGCGGCCCCGTCGACTCGTCCCGCATCCCGCGGTACGCGGGTCCCGCGACCTTCGCCCGGCTGCCGCGCCTGGACGAGGTCGGCTCGGCCGACGTCGCCGTGGTCGGCGTCCCGTTCGACTCGGGCGTCTCGTACCGGCCGGGCGCCCGCTTCGGCGGCAACGCGATCCGCGAGGCGTCCCGGCTCCTGCGGCCCTACAACCCGGCGCAGGACGCCTCCCCCTTCGCCCTCGCGCAGGTCGCCGACGCGGGTGACATCGCCGCGAACCCGTTCAACATCAACGAGGCCGTCGAGACCGTCGAGGCGGCGGCGGACGAGCTGCTCGGCACCGGCGCCCGCCTGATGACCCTCGGCGGCGACCACACCATCGCGCTGCCGCTGCTGCGCTCGGTCGCCAAGAAGCACGGCCCGGTCGCCCTGCTCCACTTCGACGCCCACCTCGACACCTGGGACACCTACTTCGGCGCCGAGTACACGCACGGCACCCCGTTCCGCCGGGCCGTCGAGGAGGGCATCCTCGACACCGAGGCGCTCTCCCACGTCGGCACCCGCGGCCCGCTGTACGGCAAGCAGGACCTCACCGACGACGAGAAGATGGGCTTCGGCATCGTCACCTCCGCCGACATCTACCGCCGGGGCGCCGACGAGGTCGCCGACCAGCTGCGCCAGCGCATCGGCGACCGCCCGCTGTACATCTCCATCGACATCGACTGCCTCGACCCGGCGCACGCCCCCGGCACCGGCACCCCCGAGGCGGGCGGCATGACCTCCCGCGAGCTGCTGGAGATCCTGCGCGGCCTGTCGTCCTGCCACCTGGTCTCCGCGGACGTCGTCGAGGTCGCGCCCGCCTACGACCACGCCGAGATCACCGCGGTCGCCGCGTCCCACACGGCGTACGAGCTGACGACGATCATGTCCCGCCAGATCGCCGAGGAGAAGGCCGCGAAGTGACCCACGACCACGACCTGGACCTGCGGCCGACCGCCGCCCAGACGGAGGCGGCGCTCAACCCCCCGCCCGGCCGCAACGGCGGGGACCTCGTCGTGGAGACCCTCGCCGGTCTCGGCGCGACCACCGTGTTCGGACTGCCCGGCCAGCACGCGCTGGGCATGTTCGACGCGCTGCGCCGCTCGCCCCTGCGGTACGTCGGGCTGCGCGTCGAGAACAACGCGGGGTTCGCCGCCGACGCCTACGGCCGCATCACCGGTGAGGCGGCGCCGCTGCTGCTGTCGACCGGCCCCGGGGCGCTGACCTCGCTGGCCGCGCTCCAGGAGGCGGCCGCCGCCTCGGCGCCCGTCCTGGCGATCAGCAGCCAGGTGCCGACCGCGGGACTGGGCGGCGGGCGCCACGGCTACCTGCACGAACTCCCCGACCAGCAGGCCTCGTTCCGGGGTGTGGTGAAGTCCGTCCACACGGTCCGTGCGCAGTCCCAGATCCCGTCCGCGATCGCGGCGGCCTGGGAGTCGGCGCTGACGGCCCCGCACGGCCCGGTGTGGGTGGAGATCCCGCAGGACGTGCTCCTCGCCGAGGCCCGGCTGCCCGTGGTCACCGCGATGGACGCGACGCCCGAGGACGTCGTCCCGCGCCCCGAACTGACGGCGCTGGCCGCCGACCTGCTGTCCCGCGCGAAGCGCCCGGCGATCATCGCGGGCGGCGGTGTCGTACGGGCGGACGCGTCCGGGAAGCTGCGGGCGCTGGCCGAGAAGCTGAACGCGCCGGTGGTCGCCACCTTCGGCGGCAAGGGCGCCTTCCCCTGGACGCACCCGCTCTCGCTCCAGTCCTGGCTGGAGGACCGGCACACGACGGACTTCCTGGAGGACGCGGACGTCCTGCTGGTGGTCGGCTCCGGTCTCGGTGAACTGTCCTCGAACTACCACACGTTCGCGCCGCGGGGCCGCGTCGTCCAGATCGAGGCGGACCTCGGCAAGCTGGAGGCCAACCACCCGGCGCTGGGCATCCACGCCGACGCGCGGCCGGCCTTGCAGGCGCTGCTGGAGACGGTGTCGCCGAGGCGGGACGACACAGCCGCCGAGCGGGTCCGTACCGTTCTCGCGAAGGTCGCCGACCGGATCGCCGGGCAGGAACTCGCGCTGGAGCAGCGGGTGCTGGCGTCGGTCCGCAGGGCCCTGCCCGCCGGCTCGCCGTCCTTCTGGGACATGACGATCCTCGCGTACTGGGCCTGGTCGGCGTTCGACGCCAAGGGCCCGAACCTCATGCACTCGGCCCAGGGCGCGGGCGGTCTCGGCTATGGATTCCCGGCGGCCCTGGGCGCCGCCGTGGCCGACCCGACCCGGCCCGTCCTCGCGGTCTCCGGCGACGGCGGCGCGCTGTACTCCGTCGCCGAGCTGGCCACGGCCGTGCAGTACGGGCTGGACGTCACCTGGCTGATCGTCGACGACGGCGGCTACGGCATCCTGCGCGAGTACATGACGGACACCTTCGGCGCGGCCACGGCGACGGAGCTGGCCCGGCCCGACTACGTCGCGCTCGCCGAGTCGTTCGGGGTCCCGGGGGTCCGGACGACGCCCGAGACGCTGGAGACGGACCTCGCGAAGGCGCTCTCCACCCCCGGCCCCTCGGTGGTCGTGCTCCCCGCGGTGCTGCGGATGTTCGCGCCGACGCATCTGGGCTGACCGGCGCGGGGCCCAGGCCGAGAAGCGGAACGCGCCGGGGAACGTGTACGCACGCTCCCCGGCGCTTCTGCGTGTGCGGGGTCCGTCAGCGCAGCGGAGCGCCGAACAGCGCGTCCGTCGCGGGCGCGGACAGCTTCGCGGCGCCGAAGGCGAGCGCCGACGTCGTGGTGAGCCCGGACGAGGTGCCGCGCAGGATCCACACCGCTCCGTCGGTGCCGTTCTCGGCGGTGGAGCCCGCGGCCAGGTCGCGGTGGCCGTTGCCGTCGACGTCCAGCAGCGCGGTGCTCACGCCGAACCGGTCGTCCGCCTCGGCGACCCCGGGGACGCCCGCGGTGTCCTGGTGGAACACCTGGGTCCCGGCGCCCGTGACGCCGGTCGGGCCGCCGTGGAGCAGCGCGACCGAGCCGGCGTCGGCGATGTCCTTGACGTCCTCGCCCGCGATGCCCAGCGCGATGTCCGCGTAGCCGTCGCCCGTGACGTCGGCGACCGAGACGGAGGTGCCGAGTCCGTCTCCCTCCTCCTCGGCGCCGGGGAAGCCGGGCAGGTCCTGGTCGAAGCTCTGCACCCGCGTCCCGGACAGGCCGGAGGCCGAGCCGAACGCGATCCGCGCCTTGCCGTTCCAGCCGTCGCCGCCGACCACGACGTCGTCGTAGCCGTCGTGGTCGATGTCCCCGACGCCGGTGCCGACGCCCTCGCGGGAGGTGTCCTCGCCGGGCGCACGCCCCTTGGTGAAGCCCGAAGTGCCGCCGTAGAGGAGGCGGTTGCCCCACACGCCGTCGCCCTCGTACCGCCACTGGACGAGGTCGTCCCGGCCGTCGCCGTCGAAGTCGCCGACCTGGCCGGAGACGACGGGGCCGGTGATCGAGTCGCCGTCCTCCTCGCAGCCGCCGCCGGTGGCGCAGGAGGCGTCGTCCTCGTCGTAGCCCCACCACTCGGACGTGTCCAGGATGTTCAGGACGGCGGCGGGCCGGCCGGTGCGGGAGAGGGGGCCCTTCCACAGGGCGGCCGCGGCGCCCGCGGGGTCGTCGCCGCCGACGGACTGGGCGGCGAACAGGGCGAGGTCGGTGGTGCCGTCGCCGTCGAAGTCACCGGCCTGGGGCGCGGCCCCGTACCCGGCGAGGGCGGTGCCGCCGGTGAGGCCGGAGGCGGAGCCCCACAGGACGACGGAGCCGGCCGTGCCGCCGGCGACGACGAGGTCGGTGAAGCCGTCCTTGTCCAGGTCGGCCTTGCTGAAGGCCGATCCGAAGCGCTGGCCCGCGGTGGCGGCGCCGGGCACTCCGCTGGTGGAGCGGCTGACGATCTTCTTGTTCGCGGTGGAGAGGCCGCCGGGGGAGCCGTACAGGACGGCCACGTACCCCGCCTTGGCCTGGCCGGACACCGTCGCGCCCGGGGCCCCCACCACCAGGTCGGCGTAGCCGTCCCCGTTGAAGTCGTCCCGGGCGTCCGCCGATCCCCCCGCGGCCTGGGCGGAGGCGCCGGTCAGGGCCCAGGTGCCGACCCCGCCGGCCAGCATCGCGGCGGCGGCCAGGGGTGCGGTGAGTCGCGCGGAGCGGGTCCTTCGTCGTGCTCGGGACATCGAGTGCCTTTCGTCGTTCCGGTGGACGCGGTGGTCCGACGCGTCCAGGGAGTGCGACTCGGGCGGGGCGTCACTGGTTGTACGCCCGTTGGCCGTTCCTTCGTCACCCGGTGTTGGCCGGGGACGCCGGACGGCGCCTGAACTCCCGTTGTCACGCGGGGAGTTCAGGCGACTACCAGGACCTACCAGATCGCCTCCACCCATTCCGGGTGGTCGATGAAGGGGTTGCGGTTGTGCTGGTACGTCGAGTAGATGACCTGGTTGCGCTTCTCCTCGAAGGCGCTCGGCGGGTCCTCGGCGTTCCACTGCTTGAGCACGGCGAGCCGGCCCATGTAGGGGTTGCTGCCGTTGCTGACGCTCTCGTTGGGTTCGAGGTCGGCGAAGCCGTCGCCGCCGTCGTAGCGCACCGCCATGTAGAGGATCATGCGGGCCACGTCGCCCTTGTCCGCGTCGCGCGGCTCGAAGGAGTCGGAGTCGGTGAGGCTGCCGCCCCCGCCGCTGACGGTGGACCCGCCGTTGTCGAAGTCCTTGTTGCCGCGGATGCTGTTCACCTGGACGTCCGCCGGGCGCAGGTGGTGCAGGTCCGTGCCGGGGCCGGTCACCTCGCCGAAGTCGCCGTGGGACTTGGCCCAGGTGTGCTCCCGGTTCCAGTCCCCGAGGTCGCCGCCGTTGAGGGACTTGGCGCGCGAGACGCCGCTGTAGAGCAGGATCACGTTGTTGCTGTTGTTCGGGTCCTGGTCGGTGGCCATGAGGGCGTTCCAGACCGCGGAGTACGAGATCTTGCTCTGGCTGCTGATGATGGTGTGCAGCGAGGACTTGAGGCTCGACCCGGTCTTGCCGACGGCGTTCTTGTAGTACGTGGTGTCGTACGCCGTCGTCGTCGCGCTCGCGGGGGAGGCGGTCACCGTCGGGACGGCGAGCGCGACGAGCAGGGCCGAGGCGGACAGCGCCAGCGTCTTCCAGCGGCGTGTGTGCGTGGCGGGCATGTGGGGACGTCCGTTCTACGCGGGTTGATTGAGCGGGCAATCGGGAGCGTGACATGGACATGCGCTTCTGGGGGTGAACGAGATGTGACCGTTGTGTGTCGGAAGCGGGCAAGTCCGCGCCGACGCCCCAGACTTCACCCGCGACCCGCGCCGGACCCCCGGTCGGGGGTGCCGGAATCGGCCGAAACCGTCGTGGGACTCGTACAACTTTTCGCGCCCCGGCCCGGTCAAAGGGGGGCGAGTGTGCAGGGGGCGCACTCGCTATCGCCTCAGGGGATGGGAAGCCTTCATGACTCACCGGATATCCGGGCGCGCCCGCGTGCTCGCGGCCGGCCTCGGCGTCGGCGTGCTCGTGCCGCTGGTCGCCGCCGCGACGCCGGCCTCGGCCACGGCGGCGCAGGTCACCTGCACGTCGGACCGGGCGGGCCTCGCCGACAAGCTCCAGCGCGACATCACCGCCGCGCTCGCCGGCCGCCGGGGCACCGTCGCCGTCGGCCTCCGCGACCGTACGACCGGCACCACCTGCACGCTGCGCTCCGGCAGCGCCTTCGACTCCGCCAGCGTGGTCAAGGTGACCGTGCTCGCCACGCTGCTGTGGGACGCGAAGAAGCACAACCGCTACCTCACGCAGCGCGAGGCCGACCTCGCCACCGCCATGATCACCCGGTCGGACAACGCCGCGACCAGCACCCTGTGGCGCCAGCTCGGCCTCGCCAGGATCAAGGGCTTCCTCACCGCGGCCGGCATGACCCAGACCAAGCCCGGCGCCGACGGCTACTGGGGCCTGACCCAGATCACCGTGCGTGACGAGCAGAAGCTGCTCGCGCTGCTCACCGCCCGGAACACCGTGCTGAGCGACAACGCCCGCGCCTACGTCCTGAAGCTGATGGGCAAGGTCATCTCCTCGCAGCGCTGGGGCACCCCGGCCGGCGCGCCCTCCACGGTCGCCGTGCACGTCAAGAACGGCTGGCTGTCGCGCGCCACCAACGGCTGGCGCGTGCACAGCGTCGGCACCTTCGACGGGGCCGGCCACAACTACACGATCTCCGTGCTCACCCACGGCAACAGCACCATGGACTACGGCGTCGCCACCATCCAGGCCGTGGCCAAGGTCATCCACCGGGACCTGGTGCCGAGCGTGCCCACCGCCCAGCGGTACACGCCGACCGACACACCGCGCGAGGCGTTCCCGGCCGTGCCGGCCGCCGGCTGACGCCCCGCCCGCCCCGCCGCGACGTTCGCCGCCCGGCCGTTCCGCGCGCCCTCCGCCGGGCGGCGAAAGGTGCGGAGGGATGAAATCCGCCCCGATCCGTGTTGGTGCCTTCCGGCGGAACAGGAACGACGGAAGGCATCTGCGTGGCAGCGGAACAGGGCGCGGCGGGCGAACCCGGCTGGGTGCGGCGACTGGCCGGGTACGCGTGGCGCTACCCCAAGGACGTCGTGCTGGCGCTCGGCTCGTCCCTCGGGGGCATGGCCGTCCTGGCACTGGTCCCGCTCGTCACCAAGGTGATCATCGACGACGTCGTGGGGAACCACACCAAGGACATGGCGCCCTGGGCCGGCGCCCTCATAGGCGCCGCCGTCCTCGTCTACGTCATGACCTACATCCGGCGCTACTACGGCGGACGGCTCGCCCTGCACGTCCAGCACGACCTGCGCACGGACATGTACGCGACGATCACGCGCCTCGACGGCCGCCGCCAGGACGAGCTGTCCACCGGCCAGGTCGTGGGCCGGGCCACCAGCGACCTCCAGCTGATCCAGGGCCTGCTCTTCATGCTGCCGATGACCATCGGCAACGTCCTGCTCTTCCTGATCTCGCTCGGGATCATGGCCTCGCTGTCCCTGCCGCTCACCGGGGTCGCGCTCGCCGTCGCCCCCGCCCTCTGGTTCATCGCCAAGCGCAGCCGCACCAGGCTGCACCCCGCCACCTGGTACGCGCAGGCGCAGGCCGCCGCCGTGGCCGGGGTCGTCGACGGCGCCGTCAGCGGCGTCCGGGTCGTGAAGGGCTTCGGCCAGGAGGACCAGGAGACCGGGAAGCTCCGGGAGGTGGGGCGCAGGCTGTTCGCCGGCCGGCTGCGCACCATCAGGCTCAACGCCAAGTACACCCCGGCGCTCCAGGCCGTGCCCGCCCTCGGCCAGGTCGCGATGCTCGCCCTCGGCGGCTGGCTCGCGGTGCGCGGACAGATCACCCTCGGCACCTTCGTCGCCTTCTCGTCCTACCTCGCCCAGCTCGTCGGGCCGGTGCGGATGCTCGCCGTGGTGCTCACCGTCGGCCAGCAGGCCCGCGCGGGCGCCGAGCGCGTCCTGGAGCTGATCGACACCGAGCCGTCCATCGAGGACGGCACCAAGGCGCTGCCCGCCGACGCGCCCGCCACCGTCGAGTTCGACGACGTCTCCTTCGGCTACGAGGAGGGCCGCCCCGTCCTCGACGGCCTCTCCTTCGAGATCCGCCCCGGCGAGACCCTCGCGGTCGTCGGCTCCTCCGGCTCCGGCAAGTCCACCGTCTCGCTGCTGCTGCCGCGCTTCTACGACGTCACCCACGGCGCCGTCCTGGTCGGCGGCCACGACGTCCGCGAACTGACCCAGGAGTCGCTGCGCGCCGCGATCGGACTGGTCCCCGAGGACTCCTTCCTCTTCTCCGACACCGTCCGCGCCAACATCGCCTACGGCCGCCCGGACGCCACGCAGGAGGAGATCGAGACCGCCGCCCGCGCCGCCCAGGCCCACCGCTTCATCGCCGAGCTGCCCGACGGCTACGACACGGCCGTCGGCGAGCACGGACTGACCCTCTCCGGCGGCCAGCGCCAGCGGATGGCCCTCGCCCGCGCCCTCCTCACCGACCCGCGGCTGCTCGTCCTGGACGACGCCACCTCCGCCGTGGACGCCCGGGTCGAGCACGAGATCCACGAGGCCCTCGCCCAGGTCATGCGGGGCCGCACGACCCTCCTCATCGCGCACCGCCGTTCCACCTTGAACCTCGCCGACCGCATCGCCGTGCTCGACGGCGGGCGGCTCGCCGACCTCGGCACGCACGAGGAGCTGCAGGAACGCTCCGCCCTGTACCGGCGGCTGCTCACCGACCCGGACGAGCTGGGCGGCGTCTCGCCCGGCCGCGCCGCGCCCGCCGCGGAGCGGGAGGACACCTCCGTACGCGACGAACTCGACGCCGAGTTCGACGCCGAGCGCGGTGTCACCCCGCACCTGTGGACCGGCGACCGCGAGCCGAAGGACAACGCGATCGCCGGGATGCCCGCCACCCCGGAACTCCTCTCGCAGGTCGAGGCGCTGCCCCCGGCGACCGAGACCCCCGGCATCGACGAGGCGCGCGCGGTCATGCCGGAGGAGTCCTACGGGCTGCGCCGGCTGCTGCGCGGCTTCGGGCTGCCGCTGCTGGTGAGCCTCGGGCTGGTCGCCGTCGACGCCGGCATGGGCCTGCTGCTGCCGGTGATGATCCGGCACGGCATCGACGAGGGCGTCTCGCAGCTCTCGCGCGCCGCGGTCTGGACGGCCGCCGTCCTCGCCCTGCTCACCGTGCTCGTCCAGTGGGCGGCGCAGATCGGCGAGACCCGGATGACCGGGCGCACCGGTGAGCGGGTCCTCTACTCGCTCCGGCTGAAGATCTTCGCGCAGCTCCAGCGGCTCGGACTCGACTACTACGAGCGCGAGCTGACCGGCCGGATCATGACCCGGATGACGACGGACGTGGACGCGCTGTCCACCTTCCTCCAGACCGGCCTGGTCACCGCGTTCGTCTCGGTCGTCACCTTCTTCGGCATCATGGGCGCGCTGCTGGTGATCGACGTGCAGCTGGCGCTGGTGGTCTTCGCGACGCTGCCCCCGCTGATCGTCGGCACCTTCTTCTTCCGCCGGGCGAGCGTGAAGGCGTACGAGCTGGCCCGCGAGCGCGTGTCGGTGGTCAACGCCGACCTCCAGGAGTCCGTCTCCGGGCTGCGCATCCTCCAGGCCTTCCGGCGCGAGGAGGCGGGCCGCGAGCGCTTCGCGGAGGGCAGCGACAGCTACCGGCAGGCCCGCATCCGCGGCCAGCGCCTGATCTCCGTGTACTTCCCCTTCGTGCAGCTGCTGTCCTCGGTGGCCGCGGCCGCCGTCCTGATCGTGGGCGCCCACCGGGTGGACGCCGGCACGCTCACCACCGGCGCCCTGGTCGCCTACCTCCTCTACATCGACCTGTTCTTCGCGCCCGTGCAGCAGCTCTCCCAGGTCTTCGACGGCTACCAGCAGGCGACCGTCTCGCTGGGCCGCATCCAGGAGCTGCTGCGCGAGCCGACGTCGACCCGGTCCGCGGCCGAACCGCTCGACGTGCTCTCCCTGCGCGGCGAGATCGCCTTCGAGGACGTCGACTTCGCCTACGGCGACGACGAGGAGGCCCTCAGCGGGGTCACGTTGACCGTCCCCGCCGGGCAGACCGTCGCGTTCGTCGGCGAGACCGGGGCGGGGAAGTCGACCCTGGTGAAGCTGGTGGCCCGGTTCTACGACCCGAGCGGCGGGCGGGTCACCGTGGACGGCACCGACCTGCGCGACCTCGACCTCACCTCCTACCGCCACCGGCTCGGCGTCGTCCCGCAGGAGGCGTACCTCTTCCAGGGCACGGTCCGCGACGCCATCGCCTACGGCCGCCCCGACGCCACCGACGCCGAGGTCGAGGCGGCGGCCCGCGCGGTCGGCGCCCACGACATGATCGCCACCCTCGACGGCGGCTATCTGCACGAGGTCGCCGAGCGCGGCCGGAACCTGTCGGCGGGCCAGCGCCAGCTGATCGCGCTCGCCCGCGCCGAGCTCGTCGACCCGGACATCCTGCTGCTCGACGAGGCCACCGCCGCCCTGGACCTCGCCACCGAGGCACTGGTCAACCAGGCCACCGACCGGATCGCGGGCCGCCGTACGACGCTGGTGGTGGCCCACCGGCTGACCACGGCCGCCCGCGCCGACCGGGTGGTGGTCATGGACCACGGCCGCGTCGCCGAGGACGGCACCCACGAGGAACTGCTGCGGCTCGGCGGCCGGTACGCCGAGCTGTGGCGCACCTTCGTGGGCGCGCCCGAGCCCGGGGAGCCGGTCCCCTCCACCGCCTGACGGCGCGTCTCCTCCCGCGCAACCATCCGACGTACGTCCTGCGTCCGTACACCAGTACGCTGATGGCTGCGCGGGAGGGACGACTGTGGACAGTGGTGCGATACGCCGGAGGCTGGCCCTCGGCACGGCCGTGCTGACCGCGTCCGGGCTGCTCGCCCTCGCCGGGCCCGGCAGCGCGGAGGCCGCCTCCTACTGCTCGGGACGCAAGGTCCGCACCCTGTCCTTCACCACCGGCTCCGTCCAGGTCTACAAGCGCAGCGGCTACGTGTGCGCGGTGACGTTCCCCAAGAGGCAGGGCGCGCGCAAGTCGATGTCGGTGAGCGTGCAGGCGCGCGGCAGCCGGCCCGTCGTCGACAGGGGGCGCTACACGCACCACGCCGGCCCGGTGACCGTGCACGCCGGAGGCCGCTGCGTGCGCGTCGAGGGGTCCGTCGGCTCCGGCTCGGTCAGTTCGGGCTGGATCCTCTGCTGAACGGGGCCCGGACCGGTGCGCGTACCGGCCCGCTTCCGCTCCGAAGCCGGGCCGATAGCGCCCGATCGGGCACAATTCCGGCAGGTAGCCTCAACATCCCCTGGTGCACCGGGTGTTGCTCCGCTAGGTTCCGGCGGACATCCGCGTATTTCCCAGGGGAGGGTGCATGCGCAAGGCGCTCAGATGGCTGCTGGCGCTCACGGTGCTCATCGGCACGTTGAGCACGGCCGGGGCGGCCACCGCCGCCCAGCCGGAGGCCACCGGCACCACCGGCACCACCGGTACGGACATCAAGGACCAGCTGCTCGCGATACCGGGCATGAGTCTGATCGAGGAGAAGCCGTACACCGGGTACCGCTTCTTCGTCCTCAACTACACCCAGCCCGTCGACCACCGGAACCCGTCCAAGGGCACGTTCCAGCAGCGCGTCACCGTGCTGCACAAGGACACCGCGCGCCCGACGGTCTTCTACACCGGCGGCTACAACGTCTCCACCAACCCCGGCCGCCGCGAGCCGACCCAGATCGTCGACGGCAACCAGGTCTCCATGGAGTACCGCTACTTCACGCCGTCCCGTCCGGCCCCGGCCGACTGGAGCAAGCTGGACATCTGGCAGGCGGCCAGCGACCAGCACCGCATCTTCACGGCGCTCAAGCCGGTCTACGGCAAGAAGTGGATCTCCACGGGCGGCTCCAAGGGCGGCATGACCGCCACGTACTACGAGCGCTTCTACCCGCGTGACATGGACGGCGTCGTCGCCTACGTCGCCCCGAACGACGTGGTGAACAACGAGGACTCCGCCTACGACCGCTTCTTCGCCAACGTCGGCACCAAGGAGTGCCGCGACCGGCTGAACGCGGTGCAGCGCGAGGCGCTCGTCCGCCGCGAGCCGCTGGAGAAGAGGTACGAGCAGCTGGCGGCCGCCCAGGGCTACACCTTCACCACCATCGGCAGCCTGGACCGGGCCTACGAGGCGGTCGTCCTGGACTACGTCTGGGGCTTCTGGCAGTACAGCCTGCTCTCCGACTGCGAGGACATCCCGGCCGACGCGGCGCACGCCACGGACGACGAGATCTGGACCTCCGTCGACACGATCTCCGGCTTCTCCGCCTACACGGACCAGGGCCTGACCACGTACACGCCGTACTACTACCAGGCCGGTACGCAGCTCGGAGCGCCCACCATCGAGTTCCCGTACATCGAGAAGCAGTACATCCGCTACGGGTACCAGCCGCCGCGGAACTTCGTGCCGCGCGACATCTCCATGAAGTTCCAGCCGTGGGCGATGCGCGACGTCGACACCTGGGTGCGCCACAACGCGCGCCACATGCTGTTCGTCTACGGCCAGAACGACCCGTGGGGCGCCGAGCGCTTCCGGCTCGGCAAGGGCGCGAAGGACTCGTACGTGATGACGGCGCCCGGTCTGAACCACGGCGCCAACGTCGCCGGACTCGTCGCCGACGAGAAGGCGTTCGCCACCGCCCGCATCCTGGAATGGGCGGGAGTCGCCTCGGCGGCCGTCCAGGCGGACCCGGCGGCCGCGAAGCCGCTGGCGAAGTTCGACGCCAGGCTGGACAAGCGGGACGTCGAGCGCGAGCCCGCGCTGCGTCCGTAACCACCGCGCCGCGCCCGCCCCCGCGGGCCCCCGGGGGGGCGGGGCGCGGGGGGGGGGGGGGGGGGGGTGAAACAAAAACCGCCCCCCCCCCGGGGGGGTCACTC
>NZ_JBSGZN010000061.1:0-43365 GCF_053611025.1 Streptomyces sp. NPDC054842 | reverse complement strand
CCGCCCGACCGCCCCCGACCGCCCCCGACCGCCCGAGCCGCCCGACCGCCCCCGACCGCCGGAGCCGCCCGAGCCGCCCGAGCCGCCCGAGCCGCCCGAGCCGCCCGAGCCGCCCGAGCCGCCCGAGCCGCCCGAGCCGCCCGCCGACGATCGCACGAGACGGCCTCCCCTCCCGCGAGTCCGGGCCTGACCCTCCGGCCACCGCCGCCTGCCGGTACGACGTGCCCGCCGTACGACATGCCGCGTCGGACCATCTCACGCATTGGCATGGACCTGCTCATGATCCACCGCTAATCTCGTTCGCGCACGCATTTGAGAGCGCTCTCTCTGCCCTTCCGCTCCTCCCCCACATCCGGAACGACGAAAGGCAACTCCCTTGAGACGCACCACAGTTCTGCGCGCGAGCCTGTCGGCGGCCCTGCTCCTGAGCACCGTCGCGGCCGGTCTGACCACCCAGGCGTCCGCCGCTCCCGCCCCCACCGTCTCCGAGGCACCCGCGTCCGCCGCGCTGATCACCGCCATGCAGCGCGACCTCGGCCTGTCGAATACCCAGGCGACCGCCCGCCTCGAGGCCGAGACGAAGGCGCGCGGCGTCGACCGCGCGGCCCGGCGTGCCGCGGGCAGCTCCTACGGCGGCTCGTGGTTCGAGGCGAAGAACGGCAAGCTCACCGTCGCCGTCACCGACGAGGCGCACCGCAACGCCGTCGAGGCCACCGGCGCCCGGGTGACCCTCGTCGAGCACAGCCAGCGGCGGCTGGACGCGACCCTGAAGCGGCTCGACAAGCTCGACGCCCCGGCCGGGGTCAGCAGCTGGCACGTCGACCCCAGGAGCAACTCGGTCGTCGTCGGCGTAGTCACCTCCCACCATGATGACAACGATGTCCAGGCGTTCCTGGACCGCGCCCGCGAGGCCGGGCCGGTGACCGTGCGCGAGACGCGGCAGTCGCCGCGCACCTTCGCCGCGGGCACCGTGGGCGGCGACCCGTACTACACGGGCAACGTGCGCTGTTCCATCGGCTTCTCCGTGTACGGCGGGTTCGTGACCGCCGGTCACTGCGGACAGGCCGGGGCCGGTGTCAGCGGCTGGGACCGCAGCTACATCGGCAACTTCCAGGGCTCCTCCTTCCCCGACAACGACTACGCCTGGGTCAACGTCGGAAGCGGCTGGTGGACCGTGCCCGTCGTACTCGGCTGGGGCACCGTCTCCGACCAGCTCGTGCGCGGTTCGGGTGAGGCTCCCGTCGGCGCCTCCATCTGCCGGTCCGGATCCACCTCCCACTGGCACTGCGGCACCGTCCTCGCCAAGAACGAGACGGTCAACTACAGCCAGGGCGCCGTGCGCCAGATGACGAAGACGAGCGTCTGCGCCGAACCCGGCGACTCCGGCGGCTCCTTCATCAGCGGCGACCAGGCACAGGGCGTCACCTCGGGCGGCTGGGGCAACTGCAGCAGCGGCGGCGAGACCTGGTACCAGCCCGTCAACGAGATCCTGAACCGCTACGGACTCACCCTGCACACCGCCTGACCCTCCCCGCAGCCGGCCCGCGCCCCGCACCCGGGCCGGCTGCACCCGAACCGTGTCCGCTCCCAGGCGGCCCGGACGCGGTCCCGCCTGGCCCGAGCCATGGACCGTCCCCGATCGGGGTAGGCGGTGCGCTGTGGCTGAAGTGATGCAAGCGGGTCTGTGGGGTCTGGTGGCCGGGTCGGCGCTCCTGGTGGGCGCCGCGCTGGGATACGGGCTGCGGGTGCCGCCGAAGGTGATCGCCTCGGTGATGGCCTTCGGCTCCGGTGTCCTCATCTCGGCGGTGGCGTACGAGCTGATGGGTGAGGCCTACGACCAGGCCGGCCTGGCGCCCGCCGCGATCGGTGCCCTCGGCGGGGCACTGGCGTACACCGGCGGGAACATGTGGCTCGCGCGTCGAGGCGCCCGCCACCGCAAGCGTTCCGGCAACGCGCAGCAGACGCAGCCGACCGAGACGGAGCAGTCCGGCTCCGGCACGGCGCTCGCGCTGGGGGCCCTGCTCGACGGGGTGCCGGAGTCCGCGGTGATCGGCGTCAGCCTGCTGCACGGCGGAGCGGTCAGCATGGTCACGGTGGCCGCCGTGTTCATCAGCAACGTCCCCGAGGGTCTCTCCAGCTCCGCCGGCATGAAGAAGGCGGGGCGCGGCAAGGGCTACGTCTTCGGGGTGTGGTCGGCGATCGCCGCCGCGAGCACGGTCGCCGCGGTCCTCGGCTACAGCATCGTGGGCGGGATGTCCGACTCGGTCGTCGCCGGTGTGACGGCCGTGGCCGCCGGGGCGATCCTGGCGATGATCGCCGACACGATGATCCCCGAGGCGTTCGACGAGGCGCACCTGGCCATCGGCCTGATCACCGTCGCGGGGTTCCTGGTCTCCTTCGCCCTGTCGCACTGAACCGGCGGGGGCGTGCCCCGGGAATTCAGCTCAGCAGGATCTGCGGCGAGGACTCCTTCAGCTTCCCGTTCGCCCAGCGCATCTGGCGCAGGGCGTCGGGGTGGCAGCGCTGCACGGTCTTCAGGAGCGCGTTGTCCTTGAGTGCCTGGGCGGCCTGGCCGAGCAGCTCCCAGTCCACGCTGACGCCGGACGCCTTGAGGTACACCTCGCGCAGGTCGCGCAGGAGCAGCAGGCCGCTCTCGGGGCGCCGCCCGAGGAGTTCGCCGGCCTTCTCCCGCAGGCGTTCCGCCCCGGTGAGGTCGTCCACCGGGTCGGGGTCGAGCGTCACGTCGAAGCGGTCGCCGAGGGCGGCGAGGATGCGCACGTGCTCCTGGGACCAGCGGGCCAGGTCGCGGCCGACGTGGTGGACCTCGTGGTCGGAGCGGTGCCGTTCGCAGACCCGGAGCAGTTCGTGCGCGAGGTCGTTCTCGTCGCGGTGCAGTTCTTGCAGGAGCAGACCGACCTTCATCGGGCATCCGCCTCCAGCGGTCGGGCGAGTTCCTCGTCGGCCTGCGCCTCCGGTCCGCCGCGCGTCGGCGCGAGGTCCGCGGTGACGGGGGCGGAGGCCGTGTTCGTCGGTGCGGCCGAGGGCCGGGGGTCCGCGTCGACGCGCCGCAGGGCCGCGGCGGCGGTCTTGAAGATCGGCTGCTTGGACGCCGGATCCCAGTCGGTCAACGTGAGTTCGTTGGCCGCGCGCCCGTGCTCCCCCGGTTCGTGCCCGGTGTCGGTGTCCCAGTACCCGTAGTGGAAGGGGAGGAAGAGGACGCCGTCGCGGATGCCGCTGACGCGCAGCCTGGCACGGACGCTGCCGCGGGGGGTGGTCACCTCCACCAGGTCGCCCTCGCCCAGTTCGTGGGCGGCCGCGTCGTGGGCGGAGCACTCCACCCACACCTCCGGTGCCGCTGCCTGGAGTTGGGGTGCGCGGGCGGTCTTGGTACGGGTGTGGAAGTGGAAGAGCGTGCGGCCCGTGGTCAGCGCGAAGGGGTGGTCACGGCTGGGCTTCTCGTGCGGCGGCACGTACGCGGCGGCCTTGACGACGGCCTTGCCGTCGGGGTTCATCGCCCGGTACTCGGTCGGTTCCAGCGGCGCGCCGGTGATCAGGTCGCGTCCGTAGCTCTCGCAGTAGGCGGGGTCGCTCATGAACGCGCCGTCGGTGTAGAGGCGTTCGGTGCCGTCCGGGTGCTCGTCGTTGCAGGGCCACTGGATGCCGCCGCGCTCGCGCAGCCCGGCGTAGGTGATGCCGGTGTAGTCGCAGGGCCGGCCGCGGCTGCACTCCTTCCACGCCTCGAACGCGGACTCCGGGTCGTGCCACTTCACCAAGGGCTCGCCGTCCTTGTCGCACAGGTCGAGCCGGCGGGCGTAGTCCAGGAAGATGTCCAGGTCGGGCCGGGCCTCGCCGGGCGGCTCGACGGCCTTCTCCGACAGGTGGACGGTGCGGTCCGCGTTGGTGAACGTGCCGGTCTTCTCGCCCCAGGTCGCGGCCGGCAGGACGACGTCGGCCAGTTGCGCGGTCTCCGTGAGGAAGAGGTCCTGGACGACGAGGAAGAGGCGGTCCTGGGACAGGAGGGCGCGGCTGCGCCGCAGTTCCGGCAGGGAGACGGCAGGGTTGGTGCCGCTCACCCACAGCATGCGGATCGACCCGTCCTCCACGTACCGCATCATCTGCATGGCGTGGGTGGGCGGCCCGAAGTGCGGGATCTGCAGCGGGTCGACGTTCCAGAGGCGGGCGAGTTCCTCGACGTGGGCGTCGTTGGCCCAGTTACGGAAGCCGGGCAGGTCCCCGTCGGCTCCGCATTCCCGGGTGTTCTGCGCGGTGGGCTGGCCGTTCATCTGGAGCACGCCGCAGCCGGGCCGGCCGAGCATGCCGCGTACCAGGTGCAGGTTGTTGACCTGGACCGCGGCGGCGGTGGCCTGGTGGGACTGGTAGAACCCCTGCAGCACGGTGGACAGCAGCCGCCGGGCGCCGCCGAGGACGCGCGCCGCTTCCCGGATGCGTGCCGCCGGCACACCGCAGATCTCCGCCGTACGTTCGGGCGGGTACTCCCCGACCCGTCGGCTGAGCTCCTCGAAGCCGACGACGTGGGCGTCGATGTAGTCCCGGTCGATCCAGCCGTTGGCGAGGATCTCGTGCAGCAGGCCGTTCATCAGGGCCACGTTCGTGCCGGGCAGCGGCGCGAGGTGCACGGTGGCGGCGCGGGCGACCGGCGTCATCCGGGGGTCGACGCAGATCACCGCGGGGGGCCGGGGTCCGGCGAGCCGGTCCAGGACGCGGGTCCACAGCACGCTCTGCGTCTCCGCCATGTTGTGGCCGAACAGCGCGATGACGTCGGCGTGGTCGATGTCCGTGTAGGAGCCGGGCTGCCCGTCGCAGCCGAACGACTCCTTGAGCGCGGCGGCCGCCGTCGCCGTGCACAGCCGGGTGTTGCCGTCCACGTGGTTCGTGCCGATGCCCGCCCGGGCGATCACGCCGAGCGTGTAGTACTCCTCCGCGAAGAGCTGCCCGGTGGTGTAGAAGCCGATGGCGCTCGGTCCCTGTTCGTCCAGCAACTCCTGGGTGCGGCCGGTGATCCTGCCCATCGCGGTGTCCCAGTCGCATTCGACGAGGCGGCCGTGCTGCCGGACAAGCGGGCGGGTCAGCCGGTCGGCCGACGCGTTGGCCTGCCAGCCGAACAAATCCTTGGGGCCCAGCCGCCCGTGGTTGACCCGGTCGTCCGCCCGGCCGCGCACGCCGACGATCCGCCCTTCCTTGACCGCGATGTCCATGGCGTCGCCGTTGGAGTGCAGGATGGACGCCGAACCGACCCAGCGGTCCACCTCGTCGGGGGTGATGCCGTCCGCCAGGTGGGTGTCGACCCGCACGGGCCAGGTCTCGCCGGGCCCGTACGGGGTGCGCGTGCCCCAGGGTTCGGCAATCCGGTCCTTGCGCCCCACGAAGACCACCTTCTCCGTTCGCTGCGGAAGCCGGCCGAAATCCGGCGGAGGTTGAATCAGGTTCCCGTTTGCCGACGTGGTAGACGTCCCCGTTCCCGGTCCACGTACCGCGTCCGGCCGCGTCCCCCGGGGCGGTGCCGGTGCGCGCCTCATCCCTCGACGCCGGTTCCGGAACGGCGGGTCCGCACCGGCCAGGACTCGCTCACCGCCGCCGAGGCGTCGGTACGGCGTTCCCCCGGGCCGCCACAACCGCCGGGGCCCCGCGGGGATCGCGGCACGAGCGGCGTCCCGCCGGTCCGGCACCGTACGCTCACTCCGCCTCCGCCCGCCGGCCCACATCTGACGGCCCATCATGCACAGCGGGCCGCGCGTGCCCGCGTCGAACACGCGGAAGGGCGCCGGCGCTCCCCCGCGTCGACCACGCCGGGTCGTCTCAGGGGGCTCCCGGGGCCGACGCCGGGGCCGGGAGCCCGGCGGTGTGCGCGATCCCGGTGCTGGGCCGGTGTCCGGTCAGGCGGCGGACGGGTCCGCACACGACGAGGGCGACGGCGCAGCCCAGGGCGATCACGGCGCCCGCGAGGAGGAGGCGGTGGACGCCGACGACCGCGCTGGCGGGACCGGCGATCGCCTGTCCGAACGGCACGGCCAGGATGGAGCCGGCGATCTCGTAGGCGGTGACGCGGTTGAGCCGGTCCTCGGGGATGTGGGTCTGCACGGCGGTGGCCCATTGGACTCCCCAGAACGCCCAGCCGAGACCGCTGAGCGCGTAGCCGAGCATGAGCAGCGGCAGTGCGGGGACCAGGGCCGCCGCGAGCGGCATCATCGGGAAGAGGAACATCGCGAGGCCGCCCGCGAGGAGCGGGCGGGGCGGCCGTACGCGGATCGCCGCCAGGCCGCCGAGGACGCAGCCGGCCCCGAACGCGCTCTCGGCGTAGCCGAACGCCGCCTTGCCGTGGGCCTCGATGACCGAGACGGCGCCGACTGGCGTGACCGGGCCCCAGACGAAGACGCCGAGCACCCACCAGATCAGGATGACCGACCACATCCACGACCGGGAGCGGAACTCGTCCCAGCCGGTGCGCAGGTTGGCGAGCGTGGACGCCGAGCGGTCCACCGCGTACCGGGGCAGCCGCAGGGCCACCAGGCAGATCCCGCTGACCGCGAAGGTGGCGGCGTCGACCACGAAGACCGTCGCCGCCGAGGTGGTGGCGACGAGCAGGCCGGCCAGGGCGGGGCCGGCCATCGTGGAGAGCCCCTGGCTCACCCGCAGGACTCCGTTGGCCCGGTGCGGGTCGGTGGCGACCTGCGGCACCAGTCCGGAGACGCCGGGCTGGAACATCGCTGTCGCGATGCCGCCGAGCAGCGATCCCACGACGATGAACCACAGCGGCGGGTGCCCCACGAAGAGGGAGACCGCCAGGGACACCTGGATGACACAGCGGACGGCGTCGGCGCCGATCATCTGGGGGCGCGGATGGAACCGGTCCGCGAACACCCCGCCGAACACGACGAAGAGGGCGAACGCCCCCATCCACGCGGCGAGCGCGAACCCGACGCCGCTGGCCCCGTATCCCAGCGAGAGCATCGCGACCGCCATGGCCACCGGGATCATCGTGTCGCCCAGCACCGACATGGTGCGGGCCGTGAAGTACAGGGTGAAGTTCCAGGTCCACAGGCGGGTCGGCGCGGCGGCGGACATGACCATTCAGGCATCCTTCGGGACGTCCGCTCTCCGGACACCGTTCACGTGGGTCTACGGGTGACGGTGCCGGCCGAACACCGCGGGGCCGTGGTCTCTTCGGCTCGCGACTCCGTCAGATCCGTACGGTAGAACGCCGGACGCGATCATGGCCGGTCTTTTTCCGCAACCGTTCCGTCGGCCGGTCCGCCACCGGCCGGACGGCGCCGTGCCGGGGCGCTTCCGGCACCCGCGTCACGTCTTCTCGTCGGACTCGGCCGCGCCCGGAAGGTGGAAACAGGCGGTGACCGTCTTGCCGTTGGGGCAGCGCCGGGCCTGCCAGGTGTCCGCCAGCGCGTCGACCAGGAACATGCCGCGTCCGCCGAGACTCTCCGGGTCCGCCGCCCGCGGTTCGGGCAGCGTGGTCGAGGCGTCGTGCACGCTCACGTGCAGGCACTCGGTGTCCCAGGTCAGCAGCAGCTGCGCGCTGCTGTGCGCGTGCACATGAGCGTTGGTCACCAGCTCCGAGACCGTCAGCAGGACCGCGTCCGTGGTCTCGGGTGCGGTAGTGGTCCACCCGAGGGCCTCCAGGTGCTCGCGGGCCCACTGCCGGGCCTCGTTGACACCCCGGGAAAGGGGCATGGAACGTGCCCAGCCCACGGCCTTCATCGACGATCCGCTCATGGTCATCCTTTCGCGCTCGCTGCACCCCCGTTCTGCTGCGTCTACCCCCGTCAGGAGCTTCAGTGCGCGGATGCCGCCGGGAAAGCAGACGGCGGGGCGGGGAGACGGCGGGAGGACCGGACGCGGCACGGGCCGCGACCGCCGCCGCGCCTCTCCGATCCCCTGCGTGCGTGGGGGCCGTGCCCGCCCGCCGGCGGCGGACAGGATGAACACAACGACCGGGAGCACGCCCCGCGTTCGGGCGCCACCCACCCCGCACGCGATCGGCACCCCGCGGCGTTCGCCGGGCACGGGTACGCCTGCCGCGCGACGCCGGACGGCGCGCACCGGGAGGGTCGCCGGAAGGCGTGGAGACGCGTCGACGGCGTCGGGATCGCTCCCCCGGAGCCGCCGCCGGGCGAGGTCACGCCCCCGCCACCGCATACACCGCACCGGCACGGGGCAGCCGTGGCGGGGCGGTGCGACGGAGGGGGAACGCGGAAGGTGAACCGGTCGGGCGTCTGCGAGGATGTGAGCATGAACGTGCGGAGCGGAGACCACGTGCGGGCGGGAGGCGAGTGCCGCGCCCCCGGGGGCCGGCCGCCCGTCCGCACGCCCGGTGTCCGGCGTGGGGCGACCGTCCCGCGCCACCCCTTCCGGCCTGCGGCGGCCGGTCGCCGCCCGCTGTCCGGTGCCCCCGGTGGCACCGCCGCCCGCGACCGCGCCGGTGTCCCGCGGTGATGTGCGAGGAAGACGGCCGGAGCCCGGAACCGGGCCGGGCACGGGACGAGGAGGCGCTGTTCTCGGCCCTGCTCGAGGACAGCGTCGAGGACCTCTACGAGAACGCCCCGTGCGGCTACCTCTCCACCCTGCTGGACGGTCAGATCGCCAAGGTCAACACGACCCTGCTCAACTGGCTCGGCTACGAGCGCGGCGACCTCGTGGGCAGCATGCGGTTCTCCGACCTGCTCACCGTGGGCGGCCGGCTCTACCACGAGACCCACTTCGCCCCGTTGCTGCGCATGCAGGGCGAGATCAGCGGCATCGCGCTGGAGCTCAAGACCGCGGACGGCAGCCGTCTGCCGGTCCTGGTCACCTCGCACGTCAAGCTGGGCGGCGACGGACAGCCGGTTCTGATCCGCACCACCGTCTTCGACGCCCGTGACCGTCGCGCGTACGAGACCGAACTGCTGCGCGCGCGCAAGGAGTCCGAGCAGGAACGGCAGCGCCTCCAGCGGCTGAACGACACCCTCCAGCGGACTCTGCTGCCGCCGACGCTCGCGGACGTCCCCGGACTGGACGTCGCCGCGTACTACCACATCGCCTCCACGGACGAGGTGGGCGGCGACTTCTACGACCTGTTCCCGCTCGGCTCCGGGACCTGGGGGATGTTCCTCGGGGACGTGTGCGGCAAGGGCGCCGCGGCGGCGGCCGTCACTTCCCTGGCCCGCTACACCCTGCGTGCCGCCGCGGTCTACGACCCGGACCCGGCCACCGTGCTCGGCAACCTCAACACCGTCCTGAACCACGAGTACCAGGGACCCGACCCGCGCTTCTGCACGGTCATCCTCGGACTGCTGACCCCGGACGGCGACGAGGGCGGATTCCGCATCACCCTGGCGAGCGGCGGGCATCCGCCGGCCCTGCTCATGCACGCCGACGGCAGCACCGACTACCTGCCCACCCCCGGGGGCCAGCTGATCGGCGTGCTGCCCGACGCGCACATCGCCACCACCTCGCTGCGCCTGGACCCGGGCGACACCCTCCTGCTCTACACCGACGGCCTCACCGAGGCGCACACCGCTGCCGCGGGCGACCGGTACGGCGACGAGGCGCTCCTGGAGTTCGCCCGCGAACTGGCACCGACCACGGCCGCGGACGCCGTGGCGGCGATCCGCGATCTGCTCGACACGTTCGGCACGGGCGTGGACGACGACACCGCCGTCCTGGCGATCAACGTGCCCCGACAGATCAGTGAAGAGCGTCCATGAAACGGCTGCAGGTCCACACACGGAACACCCCGTCGGGTCCCGTGATCGAGCTCGTCGGCGCCCTCGACCACCTGAGCGCGCCGGGCGTACAGGCGCTGCTGCCCGGGCTGGACCTGGTGGCGGGACAGCAGCTGGTCATCGACCTGACCGGGGTCACGCTCTGCGACTCCAGCGGCATCACGGCACTGATCGCCGCCCGCAACCGCGCCCTGGAGGCCCACGCGGGCATGGCCCTGAGCGCCGTGCCCGAGCGCGTCGGCCGGACGTTCCGCGTCATCGGCCTGGACCGGGTCTTCACCACCCACCCCACCGCGCGGGCCGCCGAACTCGCCTGGCGGCCGCCCGTCGGCTGAGGCGGGCGGCGTCACCAGGTGGCGGGCAGCGCCCGGGGGCCGCGGATCATGGTGTTCCGGCGCCACGGCACCTGGTCGGCGGGCACCGACAGGCGCAGTCCGGGCAGGCGGTCCAGCAGGGTGTCGATCAGCAGCTCGGTCTGCATCCGGGCCAGCACGACGCCCGTGCAGTGGTGCGGTCCGTTGCCGAAGGCGAGGTGGGCGCCGCTCTCCCGGTCGAAGTCGATCAGGTCGGGGGCGGGGAACACGTCCGGGTCGCGGTTGGCGGCGAGGTAGGAGACGTAGACGGCGTCCCCGGCGGCGATCCGCACGCCCCGCACGTCGACATCCTCCAGCGCGATTCTCGCCAGGCCCACGGAGGTGCGGTGCGGGATGTGGCGCAGGAGTTCGTCGATGGCCGCGGGCCGCAGCTCGGGCCGCCGGCGCAGCCGGTCGAGCAGGTCGGGGCGGGTCAGCAGGACGAAGAGCATCTGTCCGCAGTTGTGGGTGACGGCCTCTCCGCCGATCTGGAGCGGGCCGGCCAGCCCGATCGCCTCCTCCTCGCTCAGGTCGCCGCGCCCGACGGCGGCTCCCAGCAGGGACAGGACGTCCTCGCCGTCGCTGTCGCGGCGCTCACGGACGGCCTTCGCGATCCACCCGTACATGCCGTTCTTGGCGCGCTCGCCTGCCTCCGCGCCGCCCGCGGTGGAGATGATCTGCCGGGTCCACGCGTGCATCTGCTCGCGGTCGGCCGCGGGCACGCCCATGACCTCGCAGACCACGGCGATCGGGAAGGGTTCGAGGATGCGCTCGACGAGGTCGGCGGGCGGTCCGTCGCGCACCACGGTGTGCACCAGGCCGTCGAGCATCTCCTGCGCCCGGGGCCGCAGCCGCTTCGTCGCGCTCACCGTGAACGCTCCCGCCACCGCCCGGCGGAGGCGGTTGTGGTCGGGCTGGTCGGCGAACGCGAGCGAGCCGGGCTTCGGCTTGAAGTGCGGTGCGAGGCGGGTGACCTCACGGCCGACGACCTCCGCGCGGCTGAAGCGGGGGTCGTTGGTGATCATCTTGACGTCGTCGTACCGGGTCGCCAGCCAGGCCCAGCCCTCGCCGTGGGGCAGGCTGATCCGGCTGAGCGGCCCTTCTCGCATCAACTCCGCGAGCACCGGGTCGAAGTCGGTCCCGTCCAGGTCGAGCGCGGGCCAGTCGCGGACCGGCGGCGGGGCCTGGCCGGTCAGTACGGTGCTCTCCTCAGTCATGCCCTCCAGCCTGTCGGGCGGCCCGCCGGGTGTCGCGCGGGCGTACTCCAGGCGGAGCAGTGCCGGCGGGGCGGGCCGCCCGTGCCGCGCCTCAGCCGGTGAGCACGCCGAGCCCCTGCTTGACCTGACGCGTCAGCTCGTCGGCCAGCACCTCGGGGGCGCCCTTCTCCACGCCGTCCAGCGCGAGGCCGGCGACGGTCGCGGGGCTGATCTTCTGCGCCGGGTCGACGTCGGCGGCCATGTCGGTGTCCATGTAGCCGACGTGCAGTGCGATGACCTGGATGCCGCGCGGGGCCAGCTCCTCGCGCACCGCGTTCGACAGGGCCCAGGCCGCGGCCTTGCCGGCGCTGTACGCGCCGAGGCCCGCCGGGTGCAGCCACGACAGGACCGAGAGCACGTTCAGGATCGCGCCGCCGCCGTTGGCCTCCAGGACGGGGGCGAAGGCGCGGGTGGTCCGCAGGGTGCCGAAGTAATGAGTCTCCATCTCCAGCCGCACGTTGTCCCAGTCGCCGGTGACGAGCTGCGTGTGGGTGGAGATGCCGGCGTTGTTCACCAGGACGGTCGCGTCGGACGCCGTGCGGGCCGCCGCCAGGACCGACTCGGGGTCGGTGATGTCCAGGCGGAGCGGGACGACGCCGGGCAGGTCGACCGTCTCGGGGCGGCGGGCGGCCGCGTAGACCTTGGCGCCGCGCGCGAGCAGCTGCTCGGCGACGTGGCGTCCCAGGCCGCGGTTGGCTCCGGTGACGACCGCGACGGCGTTGGTCAGGTCCATGGTGCTGTCCCTTCGAGACGGATCGGAGGCGGCCCGGTCGGCCGCACCCGCTCTTTTAGATTACATCCATCATCTAAAAAAGGAAGGGACCGCCGTAGGATAGATGTCACCGAACATCCAGAACGGGGAGCGATCATGGGCCGCGTATCGAAGGACCAGGCGCGGGAGAACCGCGAGCGTGTCGTCGCCGGCGCCTCCCGCCTGTTCCGGGAGCAGGGCACCGACGGGGTGAGCGTCGCCGACCTCATGAAGGCGGCGGGCCTGACGCACGGAGGGTTCTACAAGCAGTTCGCCTCCAAGGAGGCCCTGGTCGACGAGGCCACCGCGCACGCCTTCACCACCCTGGAGGAGCGGCTGGCCGACGCCCTCCGGGCTCACGAGGGCGATCCGGCGGCGGCCCGGGGGGACCTGATCGACTACTACCTCTCCCCCGAGCACCGCGACGACGCGGCCGGCGGCTGCCCCACGGCGGCCCTCGCGGCGGACATGTCCCGCGGCGCCCAGGACAGCACCGCGCAGGAGACCTACACCGAGGGCGTACGCCGGTTCGCCGCGTGGCTCGCGACCGACGGCGACGACGGCCTCACCGGCCTCAGCACCCTGGTCGGCGCCCTCCTGCTCGCGCGGGCCGTGAAAGGCGACCCGCTGTCCGACGAGATCCTCGCGGCGGCCCGCGCCCGGGTGAAGCCCTGAGGGCGCCGCGGCGGGCGCCGGCCGCGTCCACCCGAATCGGCCGTCTGGACCGGGCCCGCGCACGGTAGGGATGAGGCGTGCAGACCTTTCTTCCCTACTCCGACTTCACCCGGTCCGCCGAGGTCCTGGACCCCCGCCGGCTGGGCAAGCAGCGCGTCGAGGCGCTCCAGGTGCTGCGGGGCCTGACCGTGCCCGGTTACGGCTGGCGGCATCACCCCGCGGTCCGCATGTGGCACGGCTACGAGGAGGCGCTGGTGCGCTACGGCCTGGAGATGTGCGGGGTGTGGACGGCGCTGGGCCGGGGCGACACCTGCGCCGCCACCCTCGTCACCGATCTGGCCGGACACCGTCCCGGGCTTCCCGTGCGCACGCAGGAGGAACTGGCCGAGGCCGGTGAACTGCCGCCCTGGCTGGGCGATCCCGCGTTCCACCTCAGCCACCGGTCGGCCCTCGTGCGCAAGGACCCGGAGTTCTACACCGCCCGCTTCCCGGACGCCCCCGACGACCTGCCGTACCTCTGGCCCGACTCGGACCGGCCGTCCCTCACTTCTCGGGATCGTGGCCCCAGTTCATGAGGGAGTAGCGCCACTTCGTGTCGGTGACGTCGCCCTTCGGGCGCTGCTCCAGGTGCCGGTGCACGTAGCCGACCACCTTGCTCATGTGCGCGACGTCGTCGTCCGTCAGGTCCGACTTCCTCGCCCGCAGCAGACCGACGATCCGGCGTCCCGAGGCGTGGCCGACGCTCTCGCCGCCGTCCTTCTGCCCGACGCTCTTGGACTCGTCGGTCTCCAGCCACTTCTCCAGCTCGCCGGGCGTCATGTTCACGGCCTCGCCGAACCGGGTGAGCGTCTCCTCGCGGTCCCCGTCCCCCTGCCCGCTCACGCCTTCTTGCCCTTCTTGCGCAGCGAACCGGGCTTGTGGACGGCCGACCGTCCCGACTTGTCGCTCTCCACCTCGTACTGAGGTTCCTCGGGTGAGGCGTCGACGGTCCGGCCGGCGGCCTCGGTGCGCTGAGTGATCTTCTTCTTCACCTTGCCGGGCACGGTCTGGCCGTGGCTGTTCCACGACACCTCGTCACCCTTGGAGAGCTTCTTGTCCTTCGCCATGGCCGTCCTTCGTCTGGTCGGGTCTCTGCCCTCCCAGCATCGAAGTCCGGACGCCGCGCCGCATCCCGGGCATCGGGAGGCCGCGGAGGGGCGGCCGGAAGTTACCTAGAGGTATGTAGTGACTTGACGCGCAAGTGACAGTAGAACCTGTTCTCACTCATCGAAGAGTGAGGAACCTCACATGAGCCAAACAACCTTGCAGGCAAACGATCCCAGGGGTGTCTCGCGTCGTAGCTTCATCGCTGGAACAGGTTCTATTTTTGGCGTCGCGGCGCTCACCGGCCGCGCCGCGGCGACTCCTTCGCCCATCGCGGCGGCCGACGTCATCGCTCCGGGAGCCCATGTCCCGGCGCTGGTGATCGGCACGGGATACGGCGGCTCCGTCGCCGCCCTCCGGCTCGCCCAGGCGGGTGTCGACGTCCACATGGTCGAGATGGGCATGGCCTGGGACACCCCCGGCCCGGACGGCAGGATCTTCGCCAACACGACCAGTCCCGACCAGCGCTCCTACTGGCTGCGCACCAGGACCAAGCAGCCCCTGAGCAACTTCCTGGGCTTCCCGATCGACAAGGACATCCCCCGCTACACCGGCATCCTGGACGCCGAGGAGATGGGCGGCATCATCGTGTACCAGGGCCGCGGCGTCGGCGGCGGCTCCCTGGTCAACGGCGGCATGGCCGTCACCCCCAGGCGCGAGAACTTCGCCGCCGTCCTCCCCTCGGTCGACGCCGCCGAGATGTACGCCACCTACTACCCCCGCGCCAACCAGGGCCTCGGGGTGGCCACCGTGAACCCGACGTGGTTCGAGACCGCCGAGTGCTACCAGTACGCGCGGGTCGGCCGCAAGCACGCCCAGCGGTCCGGGTTCCCCTTCGTCTTCGTGCCGGACGTGTACGACTGGGGCTACATGGAGCAGGAGGCGGCCGGCACCGTCCCGAGGTCGGCACTGGCGGGCGAGATCCTCTACGGCAACAACTACGGCAAGAAGTCCCTCCAGAAGACCTACCTCGCGCGCGCCGGGTCCACCGGACGGGTCACCATCTCGGCGCTGCACAAGGTCACTTCGGTCTCCCCCGCCACCGGCGGCGGCTACACGGTCGTCATCGACCGGATCGACACCGGCGGCACCACGACGGCCACGAAGACGGTGACCGCGGACCGGGTGTTCTTCGCGGCGGGCAGCGTCGGCACCAGCAAGCTGCTCGTCAAACTGAAGGCCACCGGCGCCCTGCCCGCCCTCAACGACGAGGTCGGCAAGGGCTGGGGCGACAACGGCAACGTCATGTGCGGCCGCGCCAACCACATGTGGGACCCCACCGGCAAACTCCAGTCGAGCATTCCCTGCGGCGGCATCGACAACTGGGCCGCGGGCGGCGCCTTCGCCGAGGTCGCGCCACTGCCCACGGGGATCGAGACCTACGCCTCGTTCTACCTGTCCATCACCAAGAACCCGAACCGGGCGCGGTTCACGTGGAACCCCGCCTCGGGCAGGGCGGAGCTGAACTGGCAGACGGCCTGGAAGCAGCCGTCCATCGACATGGCCAGGACCATCTTCGACAGGATCAACGCGAAGGAGGGCACGATCTACCGCACCGACCTCTTCGGCACCTACAAGATCTGGGGCGACCACCTCACGTACCACCCGCTCGGCGGCGCCGTGCTCGACAAGGCGACCGACAACCACGGCCGGCTGCAGGGGTACCGGGGCCTCTACGTCATCGACGGCGCGCTGATCCCCGGCAACACCAGCGTCAACCCGTTCGTCACCATCACGGCCCTCGCCGAACGGAACATCGAGCGGATCATCGCCGACGACCTGTAGCGGCAGCCGTCCCGCCCGAACTCCCGTACCGGTTCAATGGGTGGGCAGTACGCACACGGCGTCGAGGCCCAGCACGTGGTTGAGCCGGCCGAACGCCAGCCAGGAGCCGATGCTCATGCTGAGCTCCACGATCTCGCGCTGGCTGTACCGCGCGGTCATCCGGGCCCAGAACTCGTCGTCGAGACCGTGAGGATCCAGGGCGTACCGCTCGGCGTACTCCGCGGCCAGCCGCGTGCGGTCGTCGAAGGCGTCGGTGGTACGCCACTGGGTGACCGCGAGGGCGAACCCCTCCTCGACCTTGTGCCCGTCCCGTTCCGTACGCCAGTCCAGGCAGAACAGGCACCCGTTGATCTGCGCGATCCGCAGCCTCGCCGCCTCGAACTCCCGCAGGCCCAGCGTCGTGTGCTCGTACACCGCCAGCGAGAAGTTCGCGGCGGCCGGGCCGATGCCGGGAACCATCTCGCCCCACACGTATCCGATCGGCTCCTGACCGTCGGGGATGTCGATGCGCATGTCATTTCCTTCCGAGCCGGCCGGTCGCGGGACGCAGCGGGACGTCGAGCGCGTCGTACAGTCCTGGCTCCGCGTCCACGAGCCAGTCGATGGCGCCCACCAGCCGGCCCACCGCGGTGGCGTTACCCCCGGCGGACCGGTTCTCGCCCTCGTCGGTCGCCTCGACGGTGACCTCGATCCGGGGGCGGCCCTCGATGATCACCCGGTGCGCGCCGTCGCCACCGTCGGGCGGGGCGGGCCAGTCGGGGGCGCAGGACGGGTGGATGCGGGTGACGTGCTCGATGACGATGCGCGGGTGGCCGTCGACGATGCCCCGCACCTCGAACCGCACGGCGCCCTGGGTGCCGGCCTCGAAGACGCCCATCGTGCGGGTGGTGACGGTGGCGTCGAGGGCGCGCCGGTCCAACGTCTCGCGGATGTCGTCCAGTTCGGCGCCGAGCGCCCTGGCCATCAGCCGGATCTGGCCGCCCCACACCATGGTGGGTACCGAGGGCGCGAGCATCAGCGGTTCGTAGTCCATCGGGCGGCCCATGCCGATCAGGTGCCTGACGGACTCCTCCTGGTCGTACGTGGAGTAGTCGAAGATCTCCTGGCAGCGGACCGCGTCGACGACGGTGCCGAGCCCGCTGACCAGCAGGGGCAGCACGTCGTTGCCCCAGCCCGGATCGACGCCCGAGACGAACAGGGAGCCGCCGCCCTCGGCGACGGCCGCCAGCACCGGGTCCCGGAACTCCGGCGGCGCGCCGCGCCGGTCGTACAGCGGGTACAGGGCGGGAGTGACCACCACGGCCCCCGCTCCGACCGCTCTGCCGACGTCGGCGAGCGCCTCGTCCGGACGCAGATCTCCGGAGGCCGCGTACACCAGCGCGCGCGGACGGGCGGCCAGCACGGCGCCGACGTCGACGGTCGCCGCGACCCCGAGGCGCCGGTCCAGGCCGCCGAGTTCACCCGCGTCACGCCCGGCCTTGGCCGGGTCGTGGACGAGTACCGCCGTGAGTTCCAGCGCCGGGTGGGCGTCGACGGCGCGGATGGCCGCGCGGCCCACGTTGCCGGTGCCCCATACGACCGTGGGAATCATGCGGCGGAGGGTAGCGAGAGGACCCGAAGGTTCATAGGCCCATGAGCGATCCGGCTGCCCGGATCGCCAACTTGCCCACCGCTAAGGGGAACTGACGGGTCGTCAGCCCTCCGCTGTCGCACTCACGAGGATGCGTCGACGCACAGCACCGGCACCCGCTGGACGAGGTTGTTCGCGAAGCCGCCGCGATTCCATGGCTGTTGAAGGGGCTGGACGTGGCCCTCGGCGTCGGTGGCGCGGGCGCTGAGCACGTGGGTGCCCGGTACGGCCGTCCAGTCGAGGTGCCAGCGGCGCCACGCCCACCGGTGACCGGACTCGGGGGCGAGGTCGGCCTCGTGCCAGGACCGGCCCTCGTCCCAGCTCACCTCCACGGAGGCCACAGGGGCGCGGCCCGACCAGGCGCGTCCCTCCAGTGGCACGACGCCGGGCCGGACGACCCGCGACCGTGACATGAAGTCCGGGAAGCCCGGCGGGACCAGCAGGGCGCGGGGCGCGATGCGGGTCACCGGCTCCCCCGGGTCGTCCGCGTCCTGCCTGAGCCGGTAGGCCACCGCCTGCTGGAACCCCGTGAACGCGGTGTCGGCGACGGAGATGTCCCGCAGCCACTTCACATGGGCCATGCCGTACCAGCCGGGCACCACCAGCCGCACCGGGTACCCGTGCTGGGGCGGCAGCGGTGCGCCGTTCATCGCGTACGCGACGAGCACCTCGGGGTCGCGGCCGGTCGCCGTCTCCAGCGGCAGCGCGCGCTGGTAGTCCTGCTCGACGCCCCGCTCGATCCCGTGGTCGGCACCGGTGAAGACGACGTCCACCCCGGCCGGGTCGACGCCGGCCTCGGCGAGCAGCACCCGCAGCGGCACCCCGGTCCACTCCGCCGTGCCTGCCGCTTCGACCAGCCACGGCTGGCTCACCGGCCGGGGCGTCAGCAGGGCCCTCCCGTTGCCGGCGCACTCCATGGTCACCCGCTCGGTGACCGCGGGGAACGACCGCAGGTCCGCCGTCGTGAGCCGCAGCGGCCGGTCGACCAGGCCGCCGACGGTCAGCTCCCAGGTGCTCTCGTCCGCGTAGGGGATGTCGTAGTGGGTCAGCACGTAGTGCAGCCCCGGCGGGGTGACGTCGTACCGCAGCGCCTCCAGGGGCAGCCCGTGGTTGCGGGCGGCGAGGGCCAGCTCCTCCTGGCTGATGCCCTCGTCGGGTCCGGCCAGCCGGGCGGGACCACTGACATCACTCACGTCTTGGCTCATGCCCGCATTCTCCGCCCCGCACCCGCGGGGGCACCAGCGCGCCCGCGACCGTGCCGGTCAAGCGGCCGGCCGTGTGGGCGGCTCACCTGACCGCGTGCCCGCGGACGACGGCTGTCCCGGACGAAGCGAACGCCCGAAGTCCCGCTCGGCGAGCGGGACTTCGGACCGCGAAGTGTGGTCTCGCGTTGTGGACGCGATCAGCCGCCGATGTCCGAGTCCTGCGCGGCGGCCACGATCGCGGTCGCGTCCTCCGGCAGGAGGTGGCCGGCCGCCACGGAGTTCTGCGCGGCCGTCCGGACCCGGCTCACGTATCCCTCGTGCGTCGGGTACAGCCGGCTCAGCACCGGTTCCGCCCGGCTCGGGAAGGACGGGTCGGACGGGTCGCCGTCGTCGTGCCGGTCCCACGGGTCGCTGTCGCCGTTCCACGGGTCCCGCGCGCCGTAGAGGCCGCAGAAGAGACCACTGCCGCTGGTGTCCCGCTCGCCGGTGAGCGTACGGGTGGGCACCGCGACGTCGGGCAGCCGGATGCCGCCGAGCGCCAGTCCGGTGGCCGGGTCGCGCAGCTCGCTCAGCTGGGCCCCGCTCGCGGGCCGGGCACCGCCCCGCGCCCAGTCGGCCAGCCCGCGCAGCGCGGCGTTCATCGAGTAGTGGCCGGGGCCGTCGTTGAACGGCGCCGACCCCGCGGCGCAGCCGGGCGCCGGGGCAGCGGAGCCCGCCGACCTGATCACCGTCGGCTGCCCGGTGTCGTAGGCCCACTGGTCGCCGTGGGCGGTGCCCGCCAGCTCCCAGTGCACGACGCGGTCCGTGTCGGGCTGCCGTGCGGCGGAGGCACCGGGCACGTCGGTCTCCGTGAGGACGACGAACGTCGGCACGGAGAGATCGGTGCGGATGCGGGACGGGTACGGCATCAGGAGCGTGTCGCCCAACTGCCCGCTGATCGGCGCGGCGATGGCGCTGTTGCTGTGCACCATGAAGCCGTCGTAGACGCGTGCCACCGGCTGGACGGCGTTGGCGTACGTCGTCATGAATCCGGCCGACTGGGACTCGCCGTCCGCCAGCAGCGTCCTGATCCGCAGCCCGCCGAGCGGATCGGGACCGTTCGGGGTGCGCAGGGCCTGGCCGGCCTGGGAGAAGATGTCGTAGGCGTAGGCGTCACCGGGGTGGACCAGGCTGCCGTAGCGCTCCGGGTCCCAGCCCTTGAGGCCGTGGATCTCGCCGCTGCCGCCGTTGACGCCGACGGACTGTGCCGAGACGCCGACCCAGGCGTACCCCTTGCGCAGCAGTTCCTCCCGGGCGAACCAGTAGTCCGGGGACAGTTCGATCTGGCCGCTGACGTTCAGCCACTCGACGACGACGGTGCCGTTGAACTTGGCGGCGTCGACGGGGCGGCGGACCAGCAGCCGGGTGCGGTACTCGGCGCGGGCGCCGGCGCGGACGGTCCAGCGGCCGTCCGAGCCCCAGATCCCGGACTTCGCGTACGAGGTGGCGGTGCCCGTCGTGAAGTACTCGCTCTCGGTGTAGCCGAGGGAGCCGAGGTCCTCCGCCGCGGCGAGGAAGGGGAACCCGCGGCTGCCCTCGGGCGGAACGGTGATCACGGGGCTGACAGCCTCCGCGCGCGCCGGTGCGGCCTGGGCGGGGGAAGGACCGAGGAGCGTGGCGAGGAGTACCGCGCCCAGGGTCGTGGCGGTGGCCCACCGCCGGAGTAACCGGTCGGGACTGCGCATGCGTTGCCTCCAACGGACCGAGTGGAACGGATCGGGGGAACGCAGCCTCGCGCCTGCGGCCGGGCCGGCCATCGGCCGAATCACCGGCCTCGTCGTGTGAGGGTCGCCACCTCCCGGCCGCACCCGCTGCGGCGGCTGGCACACTGCTCGCCATGGCCCCGTTCACCCCCGCCCGCGCGCTCCTCCTGCTCACCGGCGGGCTGACCTGCCTCCTCGCGGCCACGGGCGGGCTCGTCGGCGCTCTTCTCGGGGGCACGGGTATCGGCCTTCTCGCGGCGCTCGCCTTCGCGGTGACCGGCGCCGCCGCCTCTGTTCTCGTCCGGCGGCGCGCCCTGGCGGACTTCGGCGCGGCGCAGCGGCAGGCCGGGGCCCGCGGCTACGCGGAGGGCATCGCGCACGGCGTGCTGGTCCAGGTCGCCGCCTACGAAGCCGCCGTCTTCCCGCGTTCGGGACCGTCGGGCGTCTCCCCCGAGGAACGGGCGGCACGCCGCTCCCTGGCCTACCGGATGGCGGCCGTCGACGAGGTCCCGGAGTCCGTCAGGAAGGCCGCGGCCGACGCCCTCGCGCTGCTCGACCGCGCCGACCGCCCGGCTGCCGAGGAAGCACTGACGGAACTCGCCGCGATGGTCCGCAGGGAGTACGTACGCCTCTAGGCGGGGACTGGCGCGTTCCGGCCCGGTCGTCCGGGCGCTGTCGTCCACCTCGCCCCCGCATGCGTGTATCCGGCAAGAACCGGGGCACGTGAGGGCTGGAGGTTGATGACAATGGTTCCGCTTCTGCTGGTCCTCCTGCTCGCCCTGCTCCTTTTCGGAGCCGGTTTCGCCCTGAAGGCGCTCTGGTGGATCGCGGTCGTCGTCCTCGTCGTCTGGCTGCTGGGCTTCGTGATGCGCTCCGAAGCGTCCGGCGGGCGGCGCGGACGCTGGTACCGCTGGTAGAAGACACGGCGAATCTCACCGCAATCAGCCCCACACGAAGGGAGAGAATTGATGTCGACGTCCACGACCCCGAACTACACGGTCCCCGGACTCAGCATGCACGACGGCGGAAAGGTCATCGATCTGCTGCGTATGCGTCTGCACGCCCTGAACGACCTTTCCCTGACGCTGAAGCACGTTCACTGGAATGTCGTCGGGCCGCATTTCATCGCCGTGCACGAAATGCTCGATCCGCAGGTCGACCGGGTGCGTGAGATGGCCGACACCACGGCCGAGCGCATCTCCGCCCTCGGCGGCGTGCCGCACGGCACCCCGGGCACCCTCGTCACCGAGCGCACCTGGGACGACTACGACGTCGGGCGCGCCGACGCCATCGCCCACCTCGGCGCCCTCGACCTCGTCTACACCGGGATCATCGAGGACCACCGCGCGGCGATGACCGAGGTCGGCAAGACCGACCCGGTGACGGAGGACATCCTCATCGAGCAGCTGCGGGACCTGGAGCAGTTCCAGTGGTTCGTCCGGGCGCACCTCGAGAGTTCCGGCGGCACCCTGTCCACGGCCGGCGCGCAGACCGAGCGCCAGGCCGCGCAGGACGCCGAGCGGAGCGGTACGCGCTAGACGTCCGCCCGCATACAAGGCGAAGGCCCGGCCCCGAAGTGCGAAGTGGGGCGGGGCCTTCCGCGCGTCCGGGGCCAGGGGGCCAGGAGTCCGGGGCGGATGTGGTCCCGGCCGGCACCACGGGCGGGGTCAGGCTCGGGGGAGGTAGCTGCGCACCGTCGTCCCCACCGCGCCGCTGTGCACACGGACCAGATCGGACAGGTAGTGCACGAGGAGCAGGCCCCGGCCGCCGAGCTGAGCCGGAGGCGCCGGGCGCCGGCCCGCCAGCAGGTCGGTCAGCCGCCCGTCGTCCTGCACCTCGCAGACGATCTGGTCGTTCTCGGCCCAGATCCGCACCGTGCCGGAACCGCCTCCGTGCACGACGCTGTTGGTGGTGAGTTCCGCGACGACGAGAGCGAGGTCCTGGAGCCGGGGACCGCTCATCCCGCGCTCCCGGGCCTCGGCGAGCGCGAAGTCGCGGGTGACCGGCAGGGCCTCCGCGTCGAAGACGGCGCTCGCCGCTCCGGGCGGGTGGCGAAGCGTTTCGTTGAAGCGTGCGAGCACGCTGTCGACCGCGTAGGCGGCGCTGACTTCCTTCTGGCCGCCGTCGATGAGGACGGGGTGCGTGGCACGCGCGTCGTCGATCACCTCGGAGGGCAGTGCCTCGGCGTCGTAGGGACACAGGATCGTCACGTCCCGGCCGCTGAACGCCACGTTGATCAGGGCTTCGTGCTGGACGCAGGCCGGGTACTCCACGGCGGTCCGGCCGGTCCAGATCGGCTCGCCGATGATCCGCACGTGGCTGCCGGAGTGGGCGTCGGCGAAGGAGCGCAGGACCGACGGGATGATGCGGCCGGGGTTGCGGCCCGCCTTCGTCATGTCGACGAAGTGCACCCGCGCCGCCGACTCGCCGAGTGCCGAGCGGATCAGGTCCAGCTGCCGGACGGGCGCCGCCACCGCCACCGGCTGCGCCGCCTCCAGGCCGGCCCGCAGGAACGGCACCGTGCCGTCGACGTAGTCCTCGTCGCCGCGGTAGAAGAGCGCGGGGTGGGTGAAGGGGTCGGGTCGGGTGGCCGTACTCGTCATGCCGCCACCTCAATCGTCCGTAGGTCTGGCCAGAACATATGCAGGATCCGCTCGAGTTCGGGCGGAGGCTGTTCCAGTACCAGACGCCGCTTCGCGTGCAGGCTTTGCGCGGTGCGCGCCAGATCGGCGGCCCCGGCGACGTCGACGAACGAGATCGCCGACATCTCCAGGAAGCAGACGTGGTCGGAGCGGCACGCCAGCCGGCCCAGGGCTTCCCGCCAGACGGGACGGGTGGGCGGGCTGATCTCGCCGATCATACGTATGCCCGGTCGTTCCACGAGTGCGTACGTGTGAAGCACCGCCCCACCGACCTGCCGGGAGACGGGGGCCGTCTCCGGCCCACCACCGCCGTGCGCCATTTCCACCGCCTCTGCCTGGGAATCCCAAGCGTACTTGGCCGTCCCGACAGCCCGCTGACACCCTGGGCGACCGGACGTCGACGGGCGGGACGCCGTACACGCCGCCGCACGGCCCCGCCGCGCAAGGCGGAAGGGCGCGAGGGGGCCGAGGGGGGCAGCCGTTCACTCCAGGCACTCTGGTATGCATGTTTTCGTCAGTTCGGGTGGATTAGATCTTTCGAACCCGGGCAGGCGGGCTCTGTCATTCAAGATTTTTCGACGATTGGGGTGGACGGCATGGCAGCCGTGACGGCGGTGCAGGCAACGGGCACGGCGCGTGAGGCGGTCGAGGCGGTCTCCGCGTCGGAGCTCCCCTTCATCGACGACCCCTCCAAGGTCAAGCCGAAGGACGCCCGCGACCTCTCGCGTCAGTTCTTCGACCGGCTCTCCGTGCTGGAGGAGGGCACGCGCGAGTACCAGTACGTGCGGAACACCCTGATCGAGATGAACCTCTCCCTGGTGCGCTACGCCGCCTCCCGCTTCCGCAGCCGCGGCGACTCCATGGAGGACATCGTCCAGGTCGGCACCATCGGCCTGATCAAGGCCATCGACCGGTTCGAGCTGACGCGCGAAGTCGAGTTCACCTCCTTCGCCGTCCCCTACATCGTCGGCGAGATCAAGCGCTTCTTCCGTGACACCAGCTGGGCGGTCCACGTGCCCCGCCGGCTCCAGGAAGCCCGCGTCGAACTCGCCAAGGCCACCGAGGAACTCCAGACCCGCCTCGGGCGCACCCCGACCACGCGCGAGCTGTCGGAGCTGATGTCCCTCCCCGAGGAGGACGTCATCGAGGCCCGCAAGGCCGCCAACGCCTACAGCCCGACGTCCCTGGACGCGGCGCTCCTCGGCAACGGCGGAGCGGACGGCGAGAGCGTCCTGGCCGACTTCATCGGTGAGGACGACCCCTCCCTCCAGCTCGTCGAGGACTTCCACTCCCTGGCTCCCCTGATCGCCGGACTCGACGACCGCGAGCGCCGCATCGTCCACCTGCGTTTCGTGGAGGAGCGCACCCAGGCCCAGATCGGTGAGGAGCTCGGCATCTCCCAGATGCACGTCTCCCGGCTGATCACCCGCATCCTGAAGCGGCTCCGCACGGGCCTGCTGGACCCGGCCGTCGCCTGACGCCCCCGTCCCCCGCGAGGACCCCGGTCCCGCCGTCCCGGTCGTCACCGTCCCCCCGGTGCACCAGGACGGCGGGACCTTTCCGTCCGCCCGCTTCCCGGTTCGACGCCCCTCGGCGGCACCGGCGCGGACGGGAAACCCGGCGGTTTTCACGGGGGCCCGGAGGGGGACGGACCGAGAGGGTTCTGTGTATCCCCACTTCGCGAAGTCATGCCTCGCCCAGGCAACTTTCCCGACCGTACCCTTGGTTACGCCCACCGCTTTGTTCAGCACGTGCCTTCTGGGTTAGCCTGCGGCGTATTTTCTCAGCGGCAGATCCGTGATCTGCGGGAATACCGTGTACGGCGTGTGAGACCGTCCGCGGGTGCGGCGTGGTTCCGAGTCCTTTTCCCGGGGACTCTTGGGGAGCGGAACGAGGGGTACGCATGACCGTCACAACGACCGAGCCTTCGAGCCGGACGCCGGGCGAGCAGGAGCTGCGGCAACTGCTGGCAGGGCTCACCGCCGTGCGCGACGGAGACTTCGGCACGCGTCTTCCGGACGAGGCCGGCGGCCTCCTGGGCGACATCGCCACCGTGTTCAACGGCATGGTGGACCAGCTGTCGGTGTTCACCTCCGAGGTGACCCGGGTGGCCCGCGAGGTGGGCACCGAGGGCACCCTGGGCGGCCAGGCCGAGGTCCCGGGAGTCTCCGGCACCTGGGCGGACCTGACCGACTCGGTCAACGCCATGGCCGGCAACCTCACCACGCAGGTCCGCGACATCGCCCAGGTCGCCACGGCCGTCGCCAAGGGAGACCTCTCCCAGAAGATCGACGTTCCCGCCCGCGGCGAGATCCTCCAGCTGAAGGAGACCGTCAACACGATGGTCGACCAGCTGTCCGCCTTCGCCGACGAGGTCACCCGCGTCGCCCGCGAGGTCGGCAGCGAGGGCCGTCTCGGCGGCCAGGCCCAGGTGCCGGGCGTCGGCGGCGTGTGGCGGGACCTCACCGACTCCGTGAACCTCATGGCGGGCAACCTCACCGCCCAGGTCCGCAACGTGGCGCAGGTGACCACGGCCGTGGCCAAGGGCGACCTCTCCCAGAAGATCACCGTGGACGCCCGCGGCGAGATCCTGGAGCTCAAGGACACCATCAACACGATGGTCGACCAGCTGTCCGCCTTCGCCGACGAGGTCACCCGCGTCGCCCGAGAGGTCGGCACCGCCGGCAACCTGGGCGGACAGGCCACCGTGCGCGGTGTCTCCGGCACCTGGAAGGACCTCACCGACAACGTCAACGTGATGGCGTCGAACCTGACCGGTCAGGTGCGGTCCATCGCGCAGGTCGCCACGGCCGTGGCCCGCGGCGACCTCTCCCAGAAGATCACCGTCGAGGCCAAGGGCGAGGTGGCGGCGCTCGCGGACGTCATCAACACGATGGTCGACACGCTGTCCGCGTTCGCCGACGAGGTCACCCGCGTGGCCCGCGAGGTGGGCACCGAGGGACGGCTGGGCGGCCAGGCGCACGTGCCGAACGTGGCGGGCACCTGGAAGGACCTCACCGACAACGTCAACTCGATGGCCAACAACCTCACCGGCCAGGTGCGCAACATCGCGCTGGTGACGACCGCGGTGGCCAAGGGCGACCTGTCGAAGAAGATCGACGTCGACGCCCGCGGCGAGATCCTGGAACTCAAGACGACCATCAACACGATGGTCGACCAGCTCTCCGCCTTCGCCGCCGAGGTGACCCGAGTGGCGCGCGAGGTGGGCAGCGAGGGCCGCCTCGGCGGCCAGGCCGAGGTCGAGGGCGTCTCCGGTACGTGGAAGCGGCTGACGGAGAACGTGAACGAGCTGGCGGGGAACCTGACCCGCCAGGTGCGCGCCATCGCCGAGGTCGCGAGCGCCGTGGCCGAGGGCGACCTGACCCGCTCCATCACCGTGGAGGCCTCGGGCGAGGTCGCCGAGCTGAAGGACAACATCAACTCCATGGTGGAGTCCCTGCGCGAGACGACGCGGGCCAACCAGGAGCAGGACTGGCTCAAGACCAACCTGGCGCGGATCTCGGGTCTGATGCAGGGCTACCGGGACCTGGACGTCGTCGCCGAGCTGATCATGGACGAGCTCACGCCGCTGGTGTCCGCCCAGTTCGGCGCCTTCTACCTCGCCGAGGAGACCCCCCGCGGCACCGAGCTGCGGCTCGTCGGCTCGTACGGCTACCCGGACGACGACGACCGGCCCGCCCGTATCCCGATGGGACGCTCGCTGGTGGGCCAGGCGGCCCGCAGCCGCCGCGCCATCACCGTGGACCAGCTGCCGCCGGGCTACGTGACCATCTCCTCGGGTCTCGGCCAGACGGTGCCGACCGCGCTCGTGGTCCTGCCCATCGTGGTCGAGGAGCAGGTGCTCGGCGTCATCGAGCTGGCCTCGGTGGCCCGCTTCACGCCGGTCCACCAGACCTTCCTCGAACAGCTGATGGAGACCATCGGCGTCAACGTCAGCACCATCGTGGCCAACGCCCGCACCGACGAACTGCTCGGTGAGTCCCAGCGGCTCACGGCCGAGCTCCAGGCCCGCTCGGAGGAGCTGCAGGTCCAGCAGGACGAACTCCAGCGCTCCAACGCGGAGCTGGAGGACAAGGCCTCGCTGCTCGCGACGCAGAACCGCGACATCGAGGCCAAGAACCTGCAGATCGAGCAGGCCCGCCAGGAACTGGAGGCGCGCGCCCAGCAGCTGTCGCTGGCGTCGAAGTACAAGTCGGAGTTCCTGGCGAACATGAGCCACGAGCTGCGGACGCCGCTCAACAGCCTGCTCATCCTCGCCCAGTTGCTCGCGCAGAACCCCTCGCGCAACCTCACCCCCAAGCAGGTCGAGTACGCGGGCATCATCCACTCCGCGGGCTCGGACCTGCTCCAGCTGATCAACGACATCCTCGACCTGTCCAAGGTCGAGGCCGGAAAGATGGACGTCACCCCGGAGCGGGTCCCGCTGCGGCAGCTCCTGGAATACGTCGAGGCCACGTTCCGGCCGATGACCTCGCAGAAGAGCCTGGACTTCACGATCAGCACGGCGCCCGGCGCCCCCGGGGACCTGCTCACCGACGACTCCCGGCTGCGCCAGGTGCTGCGCAACCTGCTCTCGAACGCGGTCAAGTTCACCGAGCAGGGCAGTGTCGAACTGCGCATCGAACCGGCGGCGGGCGACGAGGTGCCCCAGGGCGTGCTGCGGGACGGCACGGTCGTCGCCTTCCGCGTGAAGGACACGGGTATCGGCATCCCGGAGCAGCAGCTCGAGACGATCTTCGGCGCCTTCCAGCAGGCGGACGGCACCACGAGCCGCAAGTACGGCGGCACCGGTCTCGGCCTGTCGATCACCCGGGAGATCGCCCACCTCCTCGGCGGCGCGGTCACCGTGGACAGCACGCCCGGCCAGGGCAGCACGTTCACGCTGTTCCTGCCGGTCGCCCGTCCGGACTTCGAGGAGCTGCTCAGCGGCACCCGTCAGCTGGAGCCGGCGCCGGCCGAGCCGAGCGCCGAGGTCGTGTCGGTCCGGCGTGCGGTGCCGGCGTCGTCCGGGTCCGCCCGGCAGGCCCGGCGGCGGCTGCTGGTCGTCGAGGAGCGTCCCCGCGGTCTGCTGACCCTCGTCGCGGAGAGTGCGGTCGGGGACGTCAGCCGCAGCCGCGAGGAGGTCGAGGGCCGCGAGACGGTCGACGTCATCACGGTCGTGGGAGCGCAGGAGGCGGCGAGCGCGCTGGCCGCGGAGCCCTGCCACTGCGTGGTCCTGGAACTCGGCATGCCGGAGGGCGAGGCGGCCCACTTCCTGCAGGCGGTGGAGGGCGACTCGGCGCTGGCGAGCGTGCCCGTGCTGATCCACAACGGCAACCGGCTCGACCTGGCGCAGGAGCGGGCCCTGCGGTCCCTGTGCGGGGACCGGCCGCTGGAGTTCCTCTCCAGCCTGGACGAGCTGCGGGAGCGGATCGCGCTGCACCTCTCCGCGGAGGAGCCCGGTGACGTGCTCCCGCTCGTGCGCGGCGCCGAGGAGGCCCAGCAGCAGGACGCCGGGCTCGTCGGGGAGGCGTTCCACGGGGCCACCGTGCTGGTGGTCGACGACGACGCGCGCAACCTCTTCGCCCTGAGCGGCATCCTGGAGCTGCACGGCTTCCAGGTGCTGCACGCGGAGAACGGCAGGAAGGGCATCGAGACCCTGGTCAACCACCCGGACATCGCGTTGATCCTGATGGACGTGATGATGCCGGAGATGGACGGGTACACGGCCACCGCGGAGATCCGCAAGATGCCGCAGTACGCCGACCTGCCGATCATCGCGGTCACGGCCAAGGCGATGCCCGGCGACCGGGAGAAGAGTCTCCTGTCGGGCGCCAGCGACTACGTGACCAAGCCGGTCGACACGAACGATCTCATCGCCTGCGTCCGGCGCTGGCTGAGCGTGTGACACCGGATGGCCCCGGCCGGTTCGCCGAGCCGGCCGGGCGCCGTCCCGCACCCCACCTTCCCCGCGCCAGCCGGCGTCCCAGCCGAGGAGCAACCGCACAGTGAGCATTCCTGAGGAGTCCGGCGAGTCCGGCCCCGGCGAACAGCCCGTCGGATCCGCAGCTCCCTCCCTTCCGCCGACCGCCCCCGGCGAGGACGCCGCCACCGGCTCGGAGGCCGCGGTGCCCGCCGACGAGCTGCGGGACGCCCCGTCCACGTCACCGGTGGGCAGGCTGGCCGCCACCGTGGAGCGGCTGCGGCGCGAGGTCCAGGCCGCCCAGGCCGAGGCCGACGGGCGTGCCCTGATCGAACTGGCGAAGGGCATCCTCATCGAGCGGCTGGGCTGCGGTCCCGCGCAGGCCGCCCGGCAACTGGCCGAGCTGACCGAGCAGGCCAGGGTGCCCATGCTCGAACTGGCCGTCGACGTCATCAACCAGGCGGCCCGCGACCGGCTGTCCGAGGTGACCAGCACCTTCCTCGCCACCGCGACGGATCCCGGCGCCTCCCCGGACACCTCCTCCGCCGTACGGCTGCGCGAGGCCGAGAGCGGCGTGCTGGCCGCCGACGACACCCAGGCGGTCGCCGACTCCCTGCTGCAGCACGCCCTGGCCCCGCTGGGCGCGGCGGCCGTGGCCATCTGGGCGGCCGGCGCGGACGGTTCGCTGACGCTGGCGGGCAGCGCCGGCTTCTCCACGGCGGAGGCCGCCCGCTGGCGCTACGTGCCGCCGGGTGTGGCGACGGTGGCCCGCCGTGCCCTGGCGCACCGCGCGACCCAGTGGACCGGTTCGCTGGCCGAGGAGGGCCTGCCGACCATCGGCAACGGGCACTTCCCGGGCGGTGGGCGGGTCGCCGCCCCGGCCGGGGCGGGCGGCCGCATCCACGGCGTCCTGGAGATCGCCTGGCCGTCCCCGCTGGAACCGCAGACCCCCCAGGTCGTCCGGCAGGTCGAGGCCCTGGCGGAGCTGTGCGCCCACACGCTGGAGACGCAGCCGGCCCTGATCGACGGCGCCGAGGCCCGCGGCCCGCTGACGGCCGACGTCTCCGAGCTGATGGACCTGGTCGACGGGCTGCACGACCCCGCGCTCGTCCTGGTGCCCCACCTCGACGGCGACGGACAGCTCTCGGACTTCCGTATCCGCCACGTGAACAGCCACTTCCTCGATCCCGCGGGCCGCCCGCGCGGCGTCGTCAACGGCGCGCTGCTGCTGGAGGCGTATCCGATGGCGGCCGGCGAGAGCGAGCTGTTCCAGCGCGTCGAGCGGGTCTACGCCACCGGCGAGCCGTTCCGCGCCCGGCGGATGGACCTGACGGCCCTGGTCGACCAGGTGCCCCTGGCGGCGGTCGCCGACATCAGCGTGAGCCGGCACGGCGGCAGCGTACTGCTCATCTGGCGGATCGAGGACGAGACCGCGCGGCTCGCCAGTCTGCTCCAGCACGCGCAGCGGCTCGGCAGGATCGGCGGCTTCGAGGAGAACCTCCTCACCGGCGAGATCACCTGGAACGGCACGCTCTTCGACCTGTACGGGCGGCCCACGTCCAGCAGTCCCGTGCCGCTGGAGGACCTGGCCGCCCACGCGCACCCCGACGACGCCGTCACCATCGGCCGCTTCCTGCGGACGCTGCTGCACCACCGTCGGCCGGCCACGGCGGCGTTCCGGCTCCAGCGTCCCGGCGGGGTGACCCGGCACATCCGGGTGGTGGCCGAACCGGTGCTCGGCGTCGACGGCCGCCCCCTGGTCGTTCGCGGCGCCTACCAGGACATCTCGGCCCAGCACTGGACGGAGGTGGCGCTGGCGGCCACCCGCGACCAGCTCGCCCACAGCGAGCAGCAGGCGCACGAGCGTGCCCGGCTGACCCTTCAGCTGCAGCACGCGATCATGCCGCCGACCCAGGCGCCCCTGAAGGCGCCGGGGATCCAGGCGGCCGTCCGCTACCGTCCGGCGGAGACCGAGCAGCTCGTCGGAGGCGACTGGTACGACGCCGTGGTGCTGCCCTCGGGGCTGGTCCTGCTGTGCGTGGGCGACGTGGCGGGTCACGGCATAGAGGCGGCGACCAGCATGGTGGTCCTGCGCAACGCGCTGCGCGGGCTCGCCGTGACGGGCGCGGGTCCCGGCCAGCTGCTGTCCTGGCTCAACATCGTGGCCCACCACCTGACGGGCGCCGTCACGGCCACCGCGGTCTGCGGCCTCTACGACCCGGACACCCGCGTGCTGCGGTGGGCGCGGGCCGGTCATCTGCCGCCGGTGCTGATCCGGGACCGGGACGCGAGCCCGCTGCCCCTCCTCAGGGGCATACTGCTGGGCGCCGTGCCCGAGGCCGCCTTCGAGGAGTCGGAGGTGCAGCTCGCGGTGGACGACACGCTGCTGATGTACACGGACGGTCTGATCGAGCGCCGCGACCGGTCGGTGGAGGAGTCGCTGAAGCAGCTGCTGACCACGGCGCGGGCCGACGTTCCGTCGCTGGACCACCAGTTGGACCGGCTTCTGACGTACAGCAAGTCGGACACCGACGACGACACCTGCATCGTCGGGATCAGGGTGGCGTAGGCCCTTTCGGCGTCCTCCCGGGACGCGCGCCGCACGGCCTCCAGGTGTGCGTACCGGTGTAAGGGGTAGGCGTGGTCGTGCTCCCCGCGCCCCGCCGGGACGGATCGCCCGGCAGACCGCCTCCGGCGCATCGGCCCTGCTCAGCGGTGGGGAGGCCCAGTTGTGGTGTCTATTGGAGGTAACTGTGCCGACCGAGCGAGTTCCGGTGTCCGTCGACGTGACACTCCCTCGGGACGGTGTCGCCGTGTTCACCGTCGAGGGCTTCCTGGACGTCGACACAGTGCCTGAGCTGCGCCGCCACCTGTCCGATCAGGTGAGCCGCGGCCGCTACCACCTGCTGCTCGACCTGGCCGCGGTCTCCTTCATGGACTCGTCCGGGATAAACGCGATTCTCCAGGCCCGCGAGCAGACCCGGTCCGTGGGGGGCAGTGTGCGGCTGATCTCGCCCACCCCGACCGTCCGGCGCATCCTCGAACTCACCGGCGTGAACATGGCGGTGCCGTCGTCGGAGAGCGTGGACGCCGCTCTTGCCCAGGTGAGCGAAGTCACCGGTCGGCATTAGGGCCTTCCGGGGCAGGAGTTCTTTGACCGCGGTACCGGCCGGACCGGCCGGACGAACGGAGAAATACGAACAACAGTTGTCATTTGACAACTATGGCCGTGAGGCAACAATGTGATGACGCGTCGGACGCACGGAGGAGACCAAGGATGTCGCGCTGGGTGAAGCCGGCGGCCGGCGCGGGCCGGCCACGGCCCGCGGGCGGCCCCGCCGCCGCACCGGCGACGGACCGGTGCGCCGGTCAGGCCGTACGGACGTCCAGGTCGGCGTCGACCTGCATCTCGGCCGCCGCGACGGCGCAGAAGGCCTCCAGCCCCGCGAGCAGCGCCGTGCGCTTGGCGGCGGGCATCTGGGCGAGCACGGATTCCAGGGCGTCCTCGCGGCGCACCCGCAGCTCCCGCAGGAAGGACCTGCCCTGGCCGCTCAGGAAGAGGCACAGCTCGCGACGGCTGGTGGCGCTGGGGACCCGCTCGACGAATCCGACGGCCTGGAGCCGGTCGCAGAGCCTGCTGGTGGAGGGCGGCGTCGAGCCGAGCCCGTCGGCGAGGGTGCGGAGATTGATGCCCTCGTTGTGCTCAAGGATGAACAGCACCCGCAGCTGCGAGGCGGAGACCGGTGCCGTCGAGGCCCGCCCCCAGAGGATTTCCAGCAGCTCGGCGGCCTCTGAGGTCACACGAGCCACCTCGCCGGGCTGCGGACGCGGGCCGGAGGAAGTCACCGTCTCACTCTCCCAGTCTTCTCGGGCACTGTCAGCTCGCCGGAACGACGTCAGACACAAAACAATAGACACCGGTGCCCACGGGCGGACGGGCGACCTCTCCCCAGCGTGGACCGGGAATCGTACTAGTCGAAGAATGGCGTACCCGACATCGTGAACAGATTCGTGGCTGCGGAGCGCGCTCTGCGCACCGCGGCTCCCCATCAGTTGCTGGACGCCGTCCGCGGCGTCCTGCGCGAGTGCTACGCGGCCGAGTCCGTCGAGCTTCTCATGGCCGACTACGGGCTCACCGTGCTCCAGCCCGTCTCGGATCTCCCCCACACCCTGGAGCCCGTCCCGGTGCACGGCAGCGGCGCGGGCCGGGCGTTCGGCTCGCAGGAGCCCTTCGTCGAGGAGGACGGGGAAGGCCGGCGGCGCACGTATCTCCCGGTGACGGTGCGCGGCGACCGGCTCGGCGTGCTGACCGTGACCCTGCCGTCCGACCACCTCACCGAGGAGGCGCTGGGCGAGCTCTCCGACATCGCCGAGGTGCTCGGCCACGAGGTGCTGGTGGCCGAGCGCGACACCGACGTGTACCTCCAGGCGCGCCGCAAGGACCGGCTGACGCTGGCCGCCGAGATGCAGTGGCAGCTGCTCCCCGGCCGTTCCTGCTCCCGCCCGGAGTACGAGCTCGGCGCCCAGCTGGAACCCGCCTACGCGATCTTCGGCGACAACTTCGACTGGTCGGCCAGCGCGGACCGCCTGGTGCTGTACATAACCAACGGCATGGGTGAGGGGATCGAGGCCTCGCTGCTGACGCACCTCGGCATCAACGCGCTGCGCAACGCACGACGGGCGGGCATCCCGATCGAGGACCAAGCGGCCCTGGCCGACCAGGCGATCTACGCCCAGTACCGCGGTTCCTCGCACCTGTCCGTGCTGATGGTGGACTTCGAGCTGTCGACCGGCCTCATGCGGGTGGTGGACGCGGGCTCGCCCCAGATGCTCCGGCTGCGGGACAAGCGCGTGGAGTGCGTGGAGTTCGAGGCACAGCTGCCCCTCGGCATGTTCGAGGAGACCGACTACGTCGTACAGCAGTTCCAGTGCGAACCCGGTGACCGGCTGCTGTTCGTCAGCGACGGCGTGCACGCCGTCGCCGCCCCCGGTGGTGAGACGTACGGCGAGCGGGCGCTGGAGCGGGCGATCACGTCCACCCGGCTGCTGCCTGCGGCGGAGGTGCCCCGCGCGGTGCTGCGGGAACTGTCCGGCCACCGCGGCGGACCCGCCCCGCAGGACGACGCCCTGGTGGTGTGCCTGGACTGGCACGGCCGTCCGTCTCCCGGGTAGGCACCACCCGCGGGAGCGATCTTCCACCGAGGCGGCGACGGACGCACGTACGGCATGACTACAGTTGTCGCGCGACAAGAGACCGCGCTTCCGTGACGCTTCCGGAAGCCGGTCCACCGTACGACGAAGGAGACGAGCACGTGGCGGACCACGAGGCGGCACACGGGGGTTCCCCGGCCCAGGACGTCGGGAACTTCCTGCGGCGCCGCCGCGAGCAGATCGCGCAGCGCTGGGCCGACGAGACCCTGTTCCGCGCCGTCTTCACGGTGTCCCGGGACGAGGCCGTGGAAGCGGGCAGGGCCGTGGTCGACGCACTGGCGGCGGTGGCCCTGTCGGGGCAGGTCGAGGACCTGGCAGCCGCCGGTTTCGGCACGGTCCGCGAACAGCTGAGGCGCATGGCGGCCTCCCGCGCGCGCTCGGGTGCCACGTCCGCCCAGATCGCCCGGGAGGTCGCCGCCCTGCGCCCCCCGGTGACCGAACTGCTCGAAGCGGAGACCGCCGGCTCCGGCGACGGGCACGTGGAGGGGGGTGCGGTCACCCTCACCGCGCTGCTCGGAACGCTCAGACTGGTCGTCCTGGAGACCGCTCTGAACGCGGGTCAGGAGCTGATCGACCGTCAGCGGCTCCAGCTCCTGGAAGTCGCCACCCCCGTCATCAAGCTCTGGAGCGGCGTCGTCGCCGTCCCCCTGATCGGCACCCTCGACAGCGCCCGCAGCCAGGTGGTGATGGAGAGCCTCCTGGAAGCCGTCGTCACCCAGCAGGCCCGCTTCGCGATCCTCGACATCACCGGGGTGCCGACCGTCGACTCCCTGGTGGCCCAGCACCTCATGAAGACCGTGGCGGCCGCGCGGCTGATGGGAGCGGAGTGCATCGTCTCCGGCATCCGGCCCGCGATCGCCCAGACCATCGTCCACCTCGGCATCGACCTGGGGTCGGTGATCACCCGCGCGAGCCTCGCCGACGCCCTCGAGTACGCCCTGCACCAGCAGGGCATCGTCGTCGTCGACCAGGAGCGCGGCGCTGCGAGCGCCCGATGAGAGGCGGACCCGGCGGCTTCCCGGGCGCCGCCGTACCGGTCCTGAAGCTCGGCGACACCCTGCTCGTCACGCTCCAGGGCGACCTGCACGACTCCGCCGCCGAACAGCTGAAGCACGACATCGGCGAGGCCATCGTGAGCAGCTCCGTCGGCGGGGTGGTCATCGACATCTCCGGGATCGAGATGATCGACTCCTTCCTGGGCCGGGTGTTCGCGGAGATCGCGGCCACCGCAAGGCTGCTGGCGGCGCAGACGGTGGTGGCCGGCATGCGGCCCGCCGTCGCCATCACCCTGGTCGAGCTGGGGCTCACCCTGCCCGGCCTGCGCACCGCGCTCGACGCCGAGGAGGCCATGCGGATGCTGACCCCGCCGCCGTCTCCCCCGCACGGCCCCGCCCGCCGGGAGAGCCCGTGACGGAAACCTCCGGCTGCGTCACCACCCGACTGCCGATCCGCTCGGACATGGATCTGGCGTGGGTGCGCCAGCATGTGCGCCAGTCGGCCGCCGAGCTGGGCTTCGGCCTGGTGGAGCAGACGAAACTGGTCACGGCGGCGAGCGAGCTCGCCCGCAACACGCTGGTCCACGGCGGCGGCGGCGAGGTCGAGTCCACCGTCCTGCACAGCGGGCTCGCGCGCGGCCTGAGCCTCGCCTTCCACGACGAGGGTCCCGGTATCGCCGACCTCGAACGCGCGCTGAGCGACGGCTACACCTCCGGCGGCGGTCTGGGCCTCGGCCTCGGCGGGGCCCGCCGGCTGGTGCACGAGTTCACCATCGACAGCCGTCCGGGCGCGGGCACCACCGTCACCGTGATCTGCTGGTCGGCCGCCCCGCCCCCGCAGCGTGAGGAGAGTCCATGACCCGCGTCTGGGATGTGCCGGTGCACGACTCCACGCGGGTACGGGACGCCCGGGTGGCCGCCGAGTCCGCCGCGGACCACGCGGGACTCGACAGGGACCGTACGGCCGCGGCGGCGCTCGTCGCGACGGAACTGGCCACCAACCTGCTCAAGCACGCCGGCGGCGGGCAGGTCCTGATCGACACCGTGGACGCCGGGCTCGCGCCGTCCGGAGACGGAGGCGTCCGGGCCGTGCAGATCCTGGCGATCGACCACGGCCCCGGCATCGCCGACCTCCCCTCCGCCCTGAGCGACGGCTACTCGACGGCCTCCTCGCTGGGAGCCGGACTCGGCACGTGCCGTCGCGTCGCCGACGACTTCGACCTGCAGAGCACGCCCGGACGCGGCACCGTCGCCCTGGCCCGCGTCCACGCCGTCCCCAGGGACCCGGGCGGACGGGACGCAGGGGGCGCGCACGAGCCGGTGCGCGTGGGCGGGGTGAACATCCCGCTCGCCGCCGCCGAGCACTCCGGCGACGCGTGGGCCTGCGTGCGCGCCGGCGACCTCGTGACACTCCTGCTCGCCGACGGCCTCGGACACGGAGAGGCCGCCGCCGAGGCGTCCGGCGCCGCCCTGGCGGAACTGCGCCACCGGCCGCACCTGCCGCCGGTGGACCTGCTCGGCCGGCTGCACACCGCGCTCCGCCACACCCGGGGCGCCGCCGTCGCCGTGGCCCAGCTCGACCTCGCCTCACGCACCCTGGACTTCGCCGGCATCGGCAACGTGGGGGCACGCCTGCGCTCCGGGGACACCTGGCACCCGCTGCTGTCCCACCCGGGCATAGTCGGCGCCCACCGTCCGGCCCGGCTGCCCGGTCACCGGCTGCCGTGGACGGCCGACGGACTCCTCATCCTGCACAGCGACGGCCTGCCCAGCCGCTGGACTCCCCCGCCCGCCGTCCCCCTCGACACCCTCGACCCCGCCGTCACGGCCGCCGTCGTCGTGCGCGACTCCAGCAGCGCCGCGAGGCCCGTGCGGGACGACACGACCGTGGCGGTGCTGACGCCCGCCCCGCCGGACCGCGAACCATGACCCACACCTGGCAGATCACCACGGTCGCCGACGCCGCCCGGGCGCGCATAGACACCGCCCGCATCGTGGCCGCCCACGGCCTCTCCGCCCTGGAGCGCACCCGGCTGGTCACCGCGCTCAGCACGCAGCTGCGCCAGTGCCTCACCAAGGGCGGCACCTGGCGCCTTGACGTGCGCGTCACCCCGCCCGGGGACGACGGACAGCACCACAGGATCACAGCGAGCGTCCGTTCCTGCGAGGGGGCGGGCCTCCTACCGCGGCAGGCCGCCTGGCGGGCGAGCGCGGAGCTGCCCGGCGGCGGCGATCCGGCCGCGGACCAGGTGCCGTACGAGGGGACGACGAGCCTCGCCTACGCGCTGCTCAGCGCCGACGAGGACACGTCGATGGTCCTGGAGAGCCTCGCCCAGCAGGAGGAACTGGTCGCCTTCCACCGGGAGGAACTGCACCAGACGAACCAGGGTGTCCTCGCGCTGCACGCCGAGCTGGACGCGGCCGGACGTGCCCAGCGCGAGCTGTTCATCGCCGAGCGCGAGGCCCGTACGGAGGCCGAGAACGCGCGCCGCAGGCTGACGTTCCTGGCCGACGCGAGCGCCGCCCTCACCGCCTCCCTCAACCACGAGGAGATCCTGCGGCGGCTGCCCCGGCTCCTGGTGCCCGCCTACGCCCGCAGCGTCGACGTATGGCTCTTCACCGACGAGGACGCGGCGGCGGGGACGGGCCACCGGCCGGCGGCAGCCGTGGCCGCCGCCCGCACGGGGCGCCCCCAGTACGCCGCCGACCATCCGGGCGGCCTGTCCGGCGTCGACGACCACCCCCCGTCGGCCGCGCACCCCGCCGAGCCGCTGCTGTGCATCCCGCTGCCGACCCGCCACTCCCCGCTCGGCGTGGTCACCCTGACGCCTCCCGAACCCCGGTGGGACGCCGACGACGCCGTCATGCTCCTCGAACTGGCCCGCCGGGCGAGCATCGCGATCGACAACGCCCAGCGGTTCGAGCACAACCGCGACATCGCCGAGACCCTGCAACGGGCCCTGCTCACCGAGCTGCCGGCCACACCGGGTCTCAGCCTGGCCGCGCGCTACCTGCCGGCCACCCACGGCCTGAACATCGGCGGCGACTGGTACGACGCCTTCCGCCAGCCCGACGGCAGCCTGGTCGCCGTCGTCGGCGACGTCACCGGACACGGTCTGCACGCCGCCGTCATGATGAGCCAACTGCGCACGGCGCTCCGGGCCTACGCCGTCGACGGCGGCACGCCCGGCCAGCTCCTGACCCGGCTGCACATGTTCCTGCACCAGCTCCAGCCCGACCTGTACGCGACCGCGGTCATCGCCCGCTTCCGGCCCGGCGAACCCACCGTCACCTGGGCCGCCGCCGGTCACCCGCCGCCCGTACTGCGCACCCCCGAGGGCGAGGTGCGGATACTGGACGCCAGGCCCGGCGCCATGCTCGGCATCCCGCTCGACCAGGACATCCGCGACCACACGACGCGGCTCGCTCCGGGATCGACACTCGCCCTCTACACCGACGGACTGGTCGAACGGCGGGCCCAGGGCATCGATCCGGGGATCCAGCGGCTGGCGGACGCGCTCGCCGGCCAGCGCGTGCGGGACCTGGACCGCGATCTGGAGGGCACGGCCGACCGGATCCTGGACCCGATGCTGTACGACTCCGAGCGGGACGACGACGTCTGTCTGCTGCTGTGCCACCTCACCACCTGACGGCCCGCGGCGTACGCGACGCAAGGAGGGGCCCCACCGGAATCGATCCGGTGGGGCCCCTCCGTCGCGTCGGTCTCGGGCCGGTCAGCCGCCCACGTACCAGGTGAAGCCGCCGTTCGACGCGGCCACAGCCAGAAGAATCGCGAAAATGACCAGGTCCACGATACCGAGAACGACTCCGGCCTTCGCCATTCCGCCGCCGCCCTTGACGCCGGCCTGACGCATTCCGATCACACCGAACACGATGGCAAGGGGACCGAGAACCACGTTCAGGAAGAAGATTCCCACGATGCCGCAGACAAGGCTCGCGATGGCCAGACCGTTCGTGCGCGATCCGGAGGACGCGGCAGAGGAACTGCCATAACTCGTCATCAGATTCTCCCGCTGTCGGTGCAGTTGGCGACAGCACCCGAGGAATTCAGGCGCTTCTTCGTTTCCCGACCTTTCGGGTGCCCGGGCCAACTCCGCCTATTCCAACGGACTTTCAGGTTTGTCGCCGGTCTCGCACACCTGCCGGGCGACCTCTCGGAGTTTGATGTTGTGGTCCTGGGACGCTTTCTTCAGAACCTTGAAGGCGATGTCCTCGCTCAGACCGTAGCGGCCCATCAGGATGCCCATGGCCTCCCCGATCTCGTGCCGCGTCTCCAGGGCGTGGCTGAGCTGCTGGTGCGTACGGGCCGCCGAGAAGGCCACGGCCGCGTGCGAGGCGAGGATCCAGCCCGCGCGCTGCGCCGTCTCGTCGAACGTGTAGGACCGCCGGGAGTAGAGGTTGAGGGCACCGAGGGAGTCGTCCTCGGTGAACAGGAAGAAGCCCATCATGCTGCCCATGCCCAGCTTCCTCAGCTGGGGGGCGAAGCGGGACCAGCGCTCGTGCGGCTGGCGCAGGTCCTCGATGGCGTAGACCGGCTGGCGGTCCTCCACCGCGTCGAAGCACGGCCCCTCCCGGAGGTCCCCCTGGATCCGGTCCGCGAGGCGCACCACGTCGTCCGTCGCCGCCAGGGCGTGGACCTTCCCCCCGCGCACGGTGAGGATGCCCGCCTCGTCGCACCCCTTGATCAGCACGGTCGCATGCTCGACCACCCGGTCCAGCGTGTCCTGGACCGAGTCCTGGGCCAACAGGTCCCGGGCCATGTCCGCCAGAGCGACGGCGAACTGTTCCCAGACCTCGCCGGGCTCCTGCGACATGGCCACCTGCCTCGTCGATGGGGAACTGGCGCACCTGGCGGTTCCATCTTGCCACCACCGGGGCTCCCGCGCGCCGGTCGGAAGCGACCGGTCCGGAGCGTCGCGAGCGGTGCCGCCGGGCCCTGCGCGCGGCCCGGCGCGAGCGGACGGGAGCGAACCCGCAGCCCGCGGGCCGTTTCACATGGGCGATCAGGGGTGACCCGGACGGCGACCCGAGCGCACCGATCCGAGCGACGACCACGATGGCAGGAGGCCCTCATGGACGACTGGCGCGAGTCCGCGGCATGCCGCACCGCCGACCCCGACCTCTTCTTCCCCATAGGCAACACCGGACCTGCGCTGCTGCAGATCGAGGAAGCGAAGGCCGTCTGCCGGGTCTGCCCGGTCCGGGACGCGTGCCTGGAGTGGGCGATGGACTCCGAGCAGACCCAGGGCGTCTGGGGCGGCACGAGCGAGGACGAGCGGCGCGCGCTGCGGCGGCGCACGGCGAACCGGCGGGCCAGGGCGACCGCCGCCTGACCGGCCACGCCGGGGTTCGCCGCACCCCGCCGCCCGGTGAGGAGTCGGCAGCCCGGCCGCCCGGAAGCGGGGGCCACGGACGCGGACGAACGGTCGTACCCACCCGCCGGAACCAGCAGGAGTCCCGGTGCCGATCTGCGGGAAGGCGACATGGCAAGAAGACCGAGTGGGGACAAGAACCTGTCAGGCGAGCACATCGAGACCCTCAGCAGCTCCTTCGCCGGCCAGCTGCGCAACGTGACCGACGCGCGCCTGACGGCGGAGGGCTTCCTGACCGCGCTCGCCCGCACGGCACGTCCCAGCGCCCCCGAGCACTGGGACGACATCCTCCTCGTGGTGACGGAGCTCGCGGCCAATTCGATCCAGTACGCTCCGGGCCCCTTCGAGCTGCGGATGCGCCGGACCTTCGACGGCGTCCACGTCACGCTGCGGGACACCAGCACGACGGCGCCGGCACCGCGCCCCTTCCACCCTCGTGAGGGCGGCGGCGGGATCGGCTGGCACCTCGTGCACGCGCTCTCCGACCAGGTCAGCGTGGTGCTGCGGTCCGACGGCAAGGACGTGCACGCCTTCCTGCCGTGGTGACCGGACGGGGTCCGGCGTTGTCGTGGGCGGGGCGGCCGGGGCAGGTGTGGAACCCGGGAAAGTGAGCATCCGGCTGACAGGCAGAGTTCCGCAGCCCTGCCCTGTCCGCGTTGTCAGTGGTCTCCGCAACAATGCCGGGCAGCGAGAACGTCACCGCTCCGGCGGTACGCGATCGAACCACGTCCGTCGAAAGGCTGCCTCCTCATGACGCTCGCCCTCCACCGTTCTCCCGGGTCCGTGGGCCGCGACCGGAGCCGGGTGACTCCCCTCCGGTCCGTCCCCCGCCCCCACACCCCGCTCAGCGCGGGCGGTGCCGAGGTGCTGCGTCTGATCACGGAGCGGCGGGTCTCCGTCTGCCTCACCGTGCACGCCAACGGCCGCCGCCGGTACGGCTACTGGCAGCCCGCCTCCTCGGCCGCCCGGCGCGGCGGCTGCTACGTCGCGCTCCCCACGGACGAGTGCGACGCCCTGCACGCGGCGGGCCGGCTGGTGCTCGGCGAGCCCGTGGTGGACCCGTCGAAGACGACGTATCCCGTGCGGGCCGCGGAGCGGAGCACACCGTCCGTAACGAGTGCTCCGCAGCACGCTCTCACCGCCTGACGTCCGGGGCACCGGCAGGCGGTGCCGGTGCCGGCCGCGGTGGGACGGCGGTCAGTGGCCGGAACCGTAGTGGCCGCCCAGCTGGTCGCGGTAGGCGGGGTCGCCCAGGTGCTTCTCCTTGTCGAACTCGGGAGACGCCTTGATCTCGTCCTTGGTGCGGGACACGAGGATCTTCCGGGCCCGGTGGTCGATGTCCTTGATCGTGCCGGCGGGCAGCATCACCTGCTTGCCGAAGATCCACACGCCGGTGTCGACCACGATGTACTGGGCGACGACGTCGTTGGAGTGCTTGTCGACCTTGCCGATATGACCGTCCTCGGCTTCCACCGCGTACCCCGTCAGGTCGTCGTCGGGCGTGTGGCCGCTGGTGGGCGTGTAGTTCCACAGGGAGTCGTCCACCCTGTACTCCTCTCGAAAGGTCCGGTCGGCCGACCGGATCGGACCAGTCGCCGCGCCTGTGGGAGGCGGGCGCTCGTGGTCCAGTGCCCCGTCGGCGGCGTTGAACGCGCGTCGCGGCAGGATCGGTCCGGCGGGACGGCCGGAACCTACCGGCCCCGGGTGTCCCGGTCCGCGGGGCGGGCGGCGGTGCGGTGGCGTCGGGCCCACACCGGCAGGACGAACCAGCAGAACAGGTACCAGGCGACGACTCCGGCGACCAGCCAGGGCACGTAGCTGTCGTGCGTGGCCACCCGCAGGATCAGCAGCAGCGAGGAGGTCATCGTCGCGAGCAGCAGGATCAGCCCGGCGAAGGTGAGCCGGGAGGCCCACTGGACCGCCTGCGGCTTCACCCGGTTCCCGGAGACGAGCCGGTGCAGGGACACCGGCCCGATCAGCGCGCCGGTGGCGGCGGCGCCCAGCACGACGGTGACGATGTAGATCGTCTGGTCGGCCTCGCGGAGCTGTGCGTAGCGCGGAGTGAAGACGACGGTGAGCAGAAAGCCGAAGAGGATCTGCACTCCCGTCTGGGCCACCCGGATCTCCTGGATGAGCTCGCCCCATTTCCGGTCGGCTCTCTCCTCCTCCGTCTCGTCGCGCCCGCTCCCCGCGGCCCCCACGTCTTTTCCTAGGCCCGGCAAGATTCCTCCTGGTGCGCGTGGCCGCCTCGCGGAGCGGTTCTTTTCACTCCGGCACCGCGAAATCTCCGTAGTGGCCGGGGCGGACGGGGGTAGGCGCCTGAGTGGACCCATCTCCTTCAAGGAAAGGCGTGTACCGCCGTGTCTGCAACGCAGGATGTCGTCGAACTCATTCTTGAGGACCACCGGAGGATGGAGGATCTCTTCCGTGCCATGCGCAGTGTCGAGGCCGACAGAGCGAGCGCGCTCAAGGAATTCTCCGGGCTGCTGATCGCGCACGCCGTCGCGGAGGAGCGCGAGGTCTATCCCGCGCTCAAGCGCTACAAGAACATCGACGACGAAGAGGTGGAGCACGGCGAGTCGGAACACGAGGAGGGCAACGAGGCGTTGCTGGCGCTCCTTGAGGTCGACGAGGTCAGTTCCGAGGAGTGGGACGAGAAGCTGGAGAAGCTCGTCGAGGCCGTCACGCACCATGCCGACGAGGAGGAGCGGACCATCCTCAACGGCGCCCGTGAGAACGTCGCCATGGCGCGCCGGGAGGAACTCGGCGCGGCCTTCCTGAAGGAGCGGGAGCGGCAACTCGACGCGGACTGCGGTTCCTTGGAGAACGTCCGCGGCGTTGTCCAGAGCTGACGGGCCGGCGCGGGCACCCGGGTGTCCGCGCCGCCGCTCTCCGCGCGACGGCCGACCGGCCGCACCCCGTCGGGG
>NZ_JBSGZN010000060.1:0-43373 GCF_053611025.1 Streptomyces sp. NPDC054842 | reverse complement strand
CCTTCGCGGAGCCGCCCCTTTCCCGTGTGTCACTTCTTCTTGTTGCCGCGCTTCTCGCGCACGCGCACCGAGATGTGGATCGGCGTGCCGTCGAAGCCGAACTCCTCGCGCAGGCGGCGCTCGATGAAGCGCCGGTAGCCGTGCTCGATGAAGCCGGAGGCGAAGAGCACGAAGCGCGGCGGCTTGGTGCCCGCCTGGGTGCCGAAGAGGATGCGCGGCTGCTTGCCGCCCCGGATCGGGTGCGGGTGGGCGGCGACCAGTTCACCGAGGAAGGCGTTCAGCCGGCCCGTGGGGACGCGGGTCTCCCAGCCGGCCAGCGCCGTCTCGATCGCCGGGACCAGCTTCTCCATGTGGCGTCCGGTGCGCGCCGAGACGTTCACCCGGGGCGCCCAGGCCACCTGGAGCAGCTCGGTCTCGATCTCCCGCTCCAGGTAGTACCGGCGCTCCTCGTCGAGGGTGTCCCACTTGTTGAACGCCAGGACGATCGCGCGGCCCGCCTCGACGGCCATCGTGACGATGCGCTGGTCCTGCACGGAGATGGTCTCGGACGCGTCGATCAGGATGACGGCGACCTCGGCCTTCTCGACGGCGGCGGCCGTGCGCAGCGAGGCGTAGTAGTCGGCGCCCTGCTGGAGGTGGACGCGCTTGCGGATGCCCGCGGTGTCGACGAACTTCCATACGACGCCGCCGAGTTCGATGAGCTCGTCGACCGGGTCGCGGGTGGTGCCCGCGATCTCGTTGACGACCACGCGGTCCTCGTTCGCCACCTTGTTCAGCAGGGACGACTTGCCGACGTTCGGGCGGCCGATGAGGGCGATGCGGCGGGGGCCGCCGACGGCGGTGCCGAAGGTCTGGGCCGGCGCCTCGGGCAGCGCCTCCAGGACGGCGTCCAGCATGTCGCCGGTGCCGCGGCCGTGCAGCGCGGAGACGGGGTGCGGCTCGCCGAGGCCGAGGGCCCACAGGTAGGAGGCGTCGGCCTCGCCGCTCTGGCCGTCGACCTTGTTGGCGCACAGCACGACGGGCTTGCCGGCCTTGCGCAGCAGACGGACGACGGCCTCGTCGGTGTCGGTGGCGCCCACCTTGGCGTCGACGACGAAGACGACCGCGTCGGCCGCCTCGATCGCGTACTCGGCCTGCGCGGCCACGGAGGCGTCGATGCCGAGGACGTCCTGCTCCCAGCCGCCGGTGTCGACGACCTTGAAGCGGCGGCCCGCCCACTCGGCCTCGTAGGTGACGCGGTCGCGGGTGACGCCGGGCTTGTCCTCGACGACGGCCTCGCGGCGGCCGATGATGCGGTTCACCAGGGTCGACTTGCCGACATTGGGGCGGCCGACGACGGCGAGGACGGGCAGCGGGCCGTGGCCCGCCGCCTCCAGGGCGCCCTCGACGTCCTCGACGTCGAAGCCCTCTTCCGCGGCGAGCTCCATGAACTCCGCGTACTCGGCATCGCCAAGCGCCCCGTGCTCGTGCTCGGCCGAGCCCTCGGGCTGGATGTGGTCGTTCATGAAGTCCGTACCTCGTCGTTCATCGTGGTGATCGGTGGAAGCTCCCGGTGCCGGGTGATCCACTACTCAAGTGTCGCCCAGCGCTCACCGGGGCGCCCGGCGTTCATTCCGTCGGGCGTCCGGTGAGACGTCTGGCGTGGTCCAGGTGTGCGCTGAGCTGCTTCTGTATGAGCAGAGTCGCCTCGTCCAGCGCCCTGCGCGTACGTCGTCCGCTGCCGTCGCCCGCCGCGAAGGGGTCGCCGAAGACGACGTCCACGCGGCTGCGCAGCGGCGGCAGCGCCTTCGTCAACCGGCTGCTGCGGCCGGAACTTCCCAGCACCGCCACCGGGACGATCGGGGCGCCGCTGCGGAGGGCGAAGTAGGCGAGCCCGGCCCGCAGCGAGGCGAAGTCGCCCTCGCCGCGGGTGCCCTCCGGGAAGATGCCGAGGACGCCGCCGTCGCCGAGGACGCCCAGGGCCTGCGTGATGGCCGTGCGGTCGGTGGTGGTGCGGTCCACCTTCACCTGCCCGATGGCGAGCAGGAAGGGGTCGAGCGGGCCGATGAACGCTTCCTTCTTGATCAGGAAGTGCGTGGGCCGGGGCGCCACGCCCATGACCATCGGTCCGTCGATGTTGTGCGAGTGGTTCACGGCCAGGATGGCGGGCCCGGTCGCGGGCACCCTCCAGGCGCCGAGGACGCGCGGCTTCCACAGGCCGTACATCAGGCCGACGCCGATGCGGCGCCCGACCTCGGCACCGCGGACGGACGGCGCCTGCGCCGAAGGGGCTCCGCTCACTTCGCGGCCCGCTTCTCCTCGACGAGGGTGACGACGCACTCGATGACCTGCTGGAGCGTGAGGTCGGAGGTGTCCACCTCGACCGCGTCGTCCGCCTTGGCGAGCGGAGAGGTCTTGCGGCTGGAGTCGGCCGCGTCCCGCTTGATCAGGGCCTCGCGGGTGGCGTCGACGTCGGCGCCCTTGAGCTCGCCGCTGCGGCGGGCGGCACGCGCCTCCGGGGAGGCGGTGAGGAAGATCTTCAGGTCGGCGTCGGGCAGCACCGTGGTGCCGATGTCACGCCCCTCGACGACGATGCCGGTGTGCGCGGCGCCCGCGATGGAGCGCTGCAGCTCGGTGATCCGGGTGCGGACCTCGGGCACCGCGCTGACCGCGCTGACCTTGGAGGTGACCTCCTGGGTGCGGATCGGGCCCGCGACGTCGGTCCCGTCGACGGTGATGGTCGGCGCGGACGGGTCGGTCCCGGAGACGATCTCGGGCTTCCCGGCCACCGCGGCGATCGCCGTCGGGTCGGTGATGTCGATGCCGTTGTTCACCATCCACCAGGTGATCGCCCGGTACTGGGCACCGGTGTCCAGGTAGCTGAGCCCCAGCTGCGCGGCGACGGCCTTGGAGGTGCTCGACTTGCCCGTGCCGGAGGGGCCGTCGATGGCGACAATCACTGCCGGGGCGGTCCGGGCGGCGCCGTTTTCCACGGTGGAGACACCTTCCTGGTGCGTGGTGGAGGTCTGTGCGGGGCACGAGCGCGCCCCGCACAAGGTTACTGGCTCCGCGGACCCCGTATTACTGGCCCGTCCCCGCGCCCGTCACCGGCCGTCCCCGCACCCCGTGCCTGCGCTACTGCCGAAGGGCCCAGCCGCGCTCGCGCAGGGCCGCGCTCAGCACCGGCGCCGCCTTGGGCTCCACCATGAGCTGGACCAGGCCGGCCTGCTGCCCGGTGGCGTGCTCGATGCGTACGTCCTCGATGTTGACCCCGGCCATCCCCGCGTCGGCGAAGATGCGGGCCAGCTGGCCGGGCTGGTCGTCGATCAGGACGGCGACGACCTCGTACGCCCGCGGGGCGGAGCCGTGCTTGCCGGGCACCCGGACCTGGCCCGCGTTGCCGCGCCGCAGGACGTTCTCGACGCCGGAGGCGCCCTCGCGGCGCTTGGACTCGTCGGAGGACTGGAGGGCTCGCAGCGCCCGGACCGTCTCGTCCAGGTCGGTGGAGACCTCGGCGAGGAGGTCGGCCACCGGACCGGGGTTCGCGGACAGGATGTCGATCCACATCCGGGGGTCGGAGGCCGCGATGCGGGTCACGTCGCGGATGCCCTGGCCGCACAGCCGTACCGCCGCCTCCTCCGCGTGCTCCAGGCGCGCGGCGACCATGCTGGAGACGAGGTGGGGCATGTGGGAGACGAGCGCCACGGCGCGGTCGTGCGCGTCGGCGTCCATGACGACCGGTACGGCGCGGCAGTGCGACACCAGCTCCAGGGCCAGGTTCAGCACCTCGGTGTCCGTGTCCCGGGTGGGCGTCAGGACCCAGGGGCGGCCCTCGAAGAGGTCACCCGTGGCGGCCAGCGGGCCCGACTTCTCGCGGCCCGACATGGGGTGCGTCCCGATGTACGGGGAGAGGTCGAGGCCCAGCGCCTCCAGCTCGCGCCGGGGGCCGCCCTTGACGCTGGCCACGTCGAGGTAGCCGCGCGCCAGGCCGCGCCGCAGGGCGTCCGCGAGGGTGGCCGCCACATGCGCGGGCGGGGCCGCGACGATCGCGAGGTCGACGGGTCCGTCCGGCGCCTCGTCCGTGCCGGCGCCGAGCGCGGCGGCCGTACGCGCCTGCTCCGGGTCGGGGTCGACGAGGTGGACGAGGACGCCGCGGGCGGTCAGCGCGAGCGCGGCCGAGGTGCCGATGAGGCCCGTTCCGACGACGAGTGCGGTCCTCACTGGGCGATGTCCTTGCGCAGCGCGCCCGCGGCACCCAGGTACACGTGGACGATGTCGGCCCGGGGCCTGTCGGACTCGATGTGCGCGAGGAGCCGTACGACCCGGGGCATCGCGCCCTCGATGTCCAGTTCCTGCGCGCAGATCAGCGGCACGTCGACGATGCCGAGCTTGCGGGCCGCGGCCGCCGGGAAGTCGCTGTGCAGGTCGGGCGTCGCGGTGAACCAGATGCTGATCAGGTCGTCCGTGGTGAGGCCGTTCCGTTCGAGGACGGCGGTGAGCAGCTCGCTGACCTGCTCGTCCATGTGGCCGGCCTCGTCCCGTTCCAGTTGGACGGCGCCCCGGACCGCTCGTACCGCCACGGTGATGCTCCTCGCTGACTTGCCTGCACGTCTTGTCGCACCAGCGTAGTCAGCCCGCGACCGGCAGGAGTGCCGCGCCCGCCTGCCGAGACGCCCGCGGCACTCCCGGGACGGCCCGCCGCGGCGCCCGGAACACCCCCGTGCGCCTCTGGACGCCGGGGCGCGTGTCCGCTCTGATGGCAGGAGGCCGGTGGCCGCGGTCCACGATCCGCGGCGAAGGCCCGACTCGGGGGAGACACACATGAGGCGCTCCGGACCCCTCCTGACCCTGCTCGCCGGACTGCTGCTCGGTGTCTTCATGCTGTCGCTGAACGCGACGACCGGCACGCAGGGCTCCTCGTACGACAGCCGCGCCACGCCCAGCGCGTCCCCCGGGGCCTCGTCCCCCGCCGCTTCCGAGACGCCCCCGCCGCCCGCCCCTTCGAGGACCGCCCCGACCAACGCCGACTACGCGGGCCGCACCGACGACGACTCCTCGGCGATCGCGGTCTCCCTGCGCGACGGCCGGGCGATCGCGTACTTCTGCGACGGCCGCGACCAGGAGTCGTGGCTGAAGGGCGACGTCGAGGACGACGGCACGATGCGCCTCACCGGCAAGCACGGCGCGAAGCTCGACGGCAGGCTGGAGGACGGCCGGCGGATCCGCGGCACCGTCGACCTGGAGGGCGGGCGGCACGGCTTCACCGCGGACAGGGCGGTCAAGCCGTCGGGGCTGTACCGCGCGACGGCGACCGTGCGCGACGCGAAGATCGACGGCGGCTGGATCGTGCTGCCCGGCGGCAAGCAGGTCGGCGTCCTCACGCGCGACGGCGAGCCCGGGGCCGCTCCCCGGATCGACCCCGCGACCGGCGCCGTGACCGTCGACGGCGAGCGGCTCACCGCCCGGCCCGTCACCCCCTGACCGCCTCTTCCGCAGGGAGCAGCCGATGACCGTCGACCCGAACGCCGCCACCCGGAGCTTCCCCCCGGCCGGCCCGGCCCGCCACGGCCCGCGTCCGGCCGCCTACCTCGTCCCGTCCCTCGTCGCCGCCGCGGTCGCGGTGGGGCTCGGGGTGTACGGCAAGGTGCACGACCCCGCGGGAACCGCCTTCAACTTGGCCGGCTTCAGCAGCACGGGAGCGGTCAAGAGCTGGCTCGCGACGGCGGCCTTCGGGTTCGCGGTCGTCCAAGTCGCCTCGGCGCTCATGGTGTACGGCAGGCTGCCCGGCCCCCGCTGGTCACCGGCGCTGCACCGGTGGTCGGGCCGGATCGCGTTCCTGCTGGCCGTGCCGGTCGCCGTGCACTGCCTCTACGCCTTCGGCTACCAGTCGTACGAGCCGCGCGTGCTGTGGCACTCGCTCCTGGGTTGCTTCTTCTTCGGGGCATTCAGTGCCAAAATGCTCCTGCTCCGCTCGGAGCGACTGCCCGGCTGGCTGCTGCCGATCGTGGGAGGACTCGTCTTCACGGTCCTCACGGTCGTCTGGCTGACGTCGGCTCTCTGGTTCTTCCGCACCTTCGGAGTGACGACATGACGAACCCCTCGGCGCGGCGCACCGTTCTCGTGACGGGCGCGGCGGCGCTGCTCGCCGGCTGCACCAAGTACGGCGACGAGGGCGGCGACAGCACGCCGGAGTCGTCCTCCGCGGAGTCCTCGAAGGGCGGGGACGCGCCCGGGGGCGAGGAGTTGGCCAGGACGACCGACATCCCGGTCGGCGGCGGCAAGATCTTCAAGGAGCAGAAGATCGTGGTCACCCAGCCGGAGGAGGGTGACTTCAAGGCGTTCTCGGCGATCTGCACCCACTCCGGCTGCACGGTCGGCAGCGTCTCCGACGGCACCATCAACTGCCCGTGCCACGGAAGCAAGTTCCGCGTGGAGGACGCCTCGGTGGCCGACGGTCCGGCCCCGCGTCCGCTGCCCGCGGAGAAGATCACGGTGACCGGAGACTCGATTCGCCGCGGCTGAGACGGCACGTACGCTCCGGGGCATGCATCCCGAGGCCCTGGTACGCGACCACACGATCTACGCCTGCGTGATGGGCTCACGCGCCTTCGGACTGGCCACGGAGGGCAGCGACACCGACCGGCGGGGCGTGTTCCTCGCGCCGACTCCGCTGTTCTGGCGGTTCGACAAGCCGCCGACCCACGTCGAGGGCCCGGCCGAGGAGCAGTTCAGCTGGGAGCTGGAGCGCTTCTGCTCCCTCGCCCTGCGCGCCAACCCGAACGTCCTGGAGTGCCTCCACTCGCCGCTGGTGGAGCACGCCGACGACACCGGCCGCGAACTGCTCGCGCTGCGCGGGGCGTTCCTCTCCCGGCAGGTCCACGAGACGTTCGCCCGGTACGCCCTCGGCCAGCACCGCAAGCTGGAGGCCGACGTCCGCCGGCACGGCGCGCCCCGCTGGAAGCACGCCATGCACCTGCTGCGGCTGCTCATGTCCTCCCGCGACCTGCTGCGCACGGGGGCACTGACGATCGACGTCGGCGACCAGCGGGAGCCGCTGCTCGCCGTGAAGCGCGGCGAGATCTCCTGGTCGCGCTTCGAGACGTGGATGTCCCGCCTGTCCGGGGAGGCCGACGAGGCGGCCGGCCGCAGCCCGCTGCCCGCCGAGCCCGACCGGGCGCGCGTCGAGGACTTCCTCGTCCGCGCCCGCCGCGCCTCAGCCCTGAGCGCCCCCGCCGGGCCCCGTCAGCCGGACGCGGACCACGAATTCGTGCAGGGCGTCGCGCGCGGCCGGGGCGTCGGGCAGCGCTGAGGACCGCTGCGCCTCGTCCAGCACCGCGTGCAGCCGCTCCACGTCCGCACGGACCCTCGCCCCGTCGACTTCCGCGGGCCCGTGCTCGCGCTCCTCCTTCGCCGCGACCAGGTCCGGCAGGTACGCGGGGGCCTCCACCTGCCCGAGGAGCGAGGGCAGATGAGCCTGCACCTCCCCACTGCGCATCAGGTGGATGCCGGTGAGCAGCACCCGGAACGTGTAGAGCAGCGGCTTGAGTTCACCGGTCCGCTCGAAGAGCCGCCACTGCGTCGTCGCGAACCCCCGGTAGTGATGGGCGTGATGAGCGGTCAGGACGCCGGGCGCGAGCGCGGCCAGTTCGCGGTGCGCGTCGGTGGTGTGCACGACCAGCGGGGAGAGCAGCTGCTCCAGCACATAGCCGTTGCGCCGCAGCATCAGCCTGACGAACTTGCGCAGGTCGTGCGTGACCAGGTCCATCTCGACGCCGTCCCGGTCCCACATCCGGGACCGGGTCTCGTCCGGCTCGCGCAGCCCCACCAGGGCCTCCACCGGCAGCAGGTGGACACCCCGGAGATCGACGTCCGAGTCGCGCGAGGGGAAGCCGTAGAGGTGCGCTCCGGAGACGGTGGCGAAGAGCACCGGGTCGGGCTGCTCGCTCACCACGGGGCCGAGATCGAATTCCAGGACGTCGGTCATCCGTCAATCGTCCCAGAGCGCTCCCAGCGACATGAGGTCGCTCTGGTACTCGATCCGGTCGGCCCATTCGCGCGGCCAGGCGTCCGAGCCGTGGTGGGCGCCCGCGAAGGCGCCCGTCAGGCAGGCGATCGAGTCGGAGTCGCCCGAGGTGCAGGCGGCCCGGCGGAGCGCGGTGACCGGCTCGTCCACGAACAGCAGGAAGCACAACAGGCCGGTGGCCAGAGCCTCTTCGGCGATCCAGCCCTCTCCGGTGGCCAGGCACGGGTCGGTCTCCGGGGAGACGGTGTGCACGGCGTACCTGACGCGGTCCAGGGCGTCCAGGCACTCGTCCCAGCCGCGCGCCATGAAGTGCTGCGGCGAGGGGTCGTGGCCGCGGGTCCACAGGTCACCGAGCCACCTCTCGTGGTAGCGGCCCCGGTTCTCGTAGGCGTAGGAGCGCAGCAGCCCGATCAGCCCGGTCGGCTCGGCTCCCTGCGCGAGCAGCCGGATCGCGTGCGCGGTGAGGTCCGAGGCGGCGAGCGCCGTCGGGTGCCCGTGCGTGAGCGCGGCCTGCAACTGGGCGGCCCCGGCGCGCTGTTCGTCGCTCAGTCCCCGGATGAGCCCGAGCGGGGCGACGCGCATGTTGGCCCCGCAGCCCTTGGAGTGGATCTGGCTGGCGTCCTGCCAGAGGCGGCGCTCCTGCTTGAGCAGGTTGCAGGCGACGAGGCAGGTCCGCCCGGGTGCGCGATTGTTGTCGGGTGACTGGTACCAGCCCACGAACTCCTCGCGCACCGGCCGCTCCAGCCGCTTGGGCCCGAGCAGCCCGCGGTCCATCGCCGTCCGCAGTCCGCGCCCCAGGGCCAGTGTCATCTGGGTGTCGTCCGTGACGATGGCGGGCCGGGGCAGGTCCATCTCGCGCCACGGGCCGCACTTGGCGAGGATCGCGGGCACGTCGTTGAACTCCGTCGGGAAGCCCATCGCGTCGCCGAGGGCGAGACCGATCAGGGATCCGGTGGCAGCGCGTTTCGCGAGTGTCGTGGTGGTCATGGGGTCCGTCCTTCCGAGGCGGGGCGCAGCAGGGGCGGGTGCAGGGCGGTGGCGCCGCCCGCGCGGTAGAGCGCGGCCGGCTTGCCCCGGCCGCCGGTCAGGCGTGCGGCGCCGGGGACCGGTTCGACGAAACCCGGCGTGGCGAGCACCTTGCGCCGGAAGTTGGGCCGGTCGAGGGCGGTGCCCCACACGGTCTCGTAGACCTGCTGCAGCTCACCGAGGGTGAACTCGGGCGGGCAGAAGGACGTGGCGAGACAGGTGTACTCGAGCTTGGCGCCGACGCGTTCGTGGGCGTCGGCGAGGATCCGGTCGTGGTCGAAGGCGAGCGGGCCGAGCGCGTTGAACCGCAGCCACTGGGCCTGGGCCGCGTCGCCGCCGCCGCGTGGCCGGGGAGGGTCGGGGAGCAGCGCGGCGAAGGCGATGGAGACGACCCGCATCCTCGGGTCGCGCCCGGGTTCGCTGTAGGTCCGCAACTGCTCCAGGTGGAGGCCCGAGATGTCCGACAGGCCGGTCTCCTCGGCGAGTTCACGCCGGGCGGCGGTCTCCGCGGACTCGTCCGGGAGCACGAACCCCCCGGGCAGGGCCCAGCAGCCCTCGTACGGCTCCTGTCCCCGTTCGACCAGCAGTACCTGGAGCGCGCCCGCGCGGACGGTGAGGACGGCCAGGTCGACGGTGACGGCGAAGGGCTCGAAGGCGTACTTGTCGTAGCCCTCGGGCGCCTTGCCGCCGGGTGCCCGGCCCTCATGCGTGCGCACGTCCGCCCCTTTATGGTCAGGATGACTAATAGTCACTCAGACTATAAAGAAGGCGGGCGGCCCCCACAAGCCCTGGGGGTGTGGGGATTTGGGCCCGCGGTGCGCCTGACGGCACCGACACCGGTGCGGGCGGGCGATCCCGGTGCGGGCGGGTGACCCGGGGCCGGCCGACGGCCCGGCGGCGGGCTCACCCGCCGCCCGTCCTCACGCGCGGGACGGCGCGAACGCCGCCGCCACACTCCGGCCGCCGCCCCCGCCGACACCCTCAGCGCCGACCCGTACCCGTCCACGAACGTGGGACAGGCTCGCCCCGAAGCCGGCCCGCAGAGCGGGCAGCGCGGTCGCGACGACCACGACGTCGAGCGAGCACAGCAGTGCGCCGAGCCCGGCCGGCGCGACGGTATAGCCACGCCGTGGGGGCGAGGTGGCGTCCCGGTCCGGACGGACGCCGGCACGGCAGCGTGGCAGCCATGACGGTTCCCTTCGTGAGATCACGGGATCACTCACGGAAGGCAGACCGGCCCGGAGTCCGGAAAGGAGTCGCCTCGACCCCCGCCGTACGGTGTTCCGCCGCGACCCCCGCCGTATGGGTGTTCCGCCGCGATCCCCGCCGTACGGTGATCCGCCGCGCGCCGTCCGCGCGGGGCCGCCGGGCAGGCCGCCGCGCCGGGCGTCCCGGCCGAGAAAGGCCAGCAGCCGCTCGTCCGGCCCCGCCCCCGCCGCGACCCCGACCGGCGCGGCGAAGCGCGGCCCCCGGTCCGCGTCCCCGACGACGCACCGCGCGAGGGGCAGCAGCGCGGCCGCCGGCGCCGCCGGAACCGGCCGCCGCCGTCCGCAGGCCCGCCCCACGTCCCAGCCGTGCGCCGTGCCCTCCACCGCGCCCACGACGGCCACCACGCCCAGCTCCAGCGCGGCGTCGGCCACCGCCACCGGGCGCGCCGACGGCACCTCCCCGGACGCGACCGCCCAGGCCCCCAGCACCGCGCACGCCCGCTCCCGGAACGCGCACACCGGGTCGGCGGCGGCCGGGGCGGGACACAGGCCCACCCGTCCTCCGCTCACCGCCTCGTGCAGGGCGTCCACCGAGTCGTCGAGGTGCCGGAGCAGCTCGCCCAGGTCCCATCCGGCACAGGGCGTCGGCCCGCCCAGGCTTCCCGGCGTCACCAGCGCGACACTGCCCAGCGCGTACGCCAGGGACCGCTCCAGCAGCTCCCCCGGGTTCACGACAGCACCCGCGGCATCCCGAAGCGCGCGAACAGGACGTCCCGCAGGATGAGCACGGCCCGCTGCCGGGCGGGCAGGTGCTGCTGCGCGGCCACCGGCGCGAGCCGCAGGGTCCCGCGCGCCGCCACGACAGCCGCCGGGTCCACGAGCGCGTCGGGCGGCGGCCGGAGCCAGTGGGCGTCCGTGGCAGGGGCCCTCAGGGGCTCCTGGGGCGTCTCTCCCGGCCCGCCGGGCCCGGAGGGCCGGGGACGGCGTACCAGCCCCTCCAGAGCCGTCAGGCACGTGAGAACGGCGATCCGGTGCGGCCGGGTGCGCAGCGACGCCCGGCCCTCGTGGCCGCCGTAGGCCCGCCAGGACCGCGGATACGTCTCAGGGACGAGGCCCTCGGCGTCGTCGGCCCGGCATCCGGTGGCAGTGCGCGAGCAGCTCCCGGCGGTACGGATCGGTCAGCCGGACGAACTCGTCGCGGTCGGACGTCGGCGCTCCCATGGCGGCACTTTCGCTCGCTCTCGGGAGTACGGACCGCCCGCGGGGCGAAAACGCGTCGGCCGGCCCCGGAGAAACTCCCGGAACCGGCCGACGCGTGCGGAGAACGGCGGACCCTAGAGGTCGACCTCCTGCATCAGCATGCCGACCTCGGTGTTCGACAGGCGGCGCAGCCAGCCGGACTTCTGGTCCCCGAGGGTGATCGGGCCGAAGGCGACGCGGACCAGCTTGTCGACCGGGAAGCCGGCCTCGGCGAGCATGCGGCGCACGATGTGCTTGCGGCCCTCGTGCAGGGTCACCTCGACCAGGTAGTTCTTGCCGGTCTGCTCCACGACCCGGAAGTGGTCCGCCTTGGCGTACCCGTCCTCCAGCTGGATGCCGTCCTTGAGCTGCTTGCCGAGGTCCCGCGGGATCGGGCCCACGATGTGCGCCAGGTAGACCTTCTTCACGCCGTACTTGGGGTGCGTGAGGCGGTGCGCCAGCTCACCGTGGTTGGTGAGCAGGATGACGCCCTCGGTCTCGGTGTCGAGACGCCCGACGTGGAACAGGCGGGTCTCCCGGTTGGTGACGTAGTCACCGAGGCACTGCCGGCCCTCCGGGTCCTCCATGCTCGACACGACGCCCGCGGGCTTGTTCAGCGCGAAGAACTGGTACGACTGCGTGGCGACCGTCAGACCGTCGACCTTGATCTCGTCGTGCTCGGGGTCCACGCGCAGCCCCTGCTCGACGACGATCTCGCCGTTGACCTCGACGCGCGACTGCTCGATGAGCTCCTCGCAGGAACGCCGGGAACCGTAGCCCGCGCGCGCGAGCACCTTCTGCAGGCGCTCGCCCTCCTGCTCGGCGCCGGGGAACGTCTTCGGCGGCTTCACGTCCGGCTTGCCGGCGTACCGCTCGCGGTTGCGCTCCTCGGCCCGCGCCTCGTACTCGCGCGAGCGCGCCGGAGCCGTACGGCCGCCGCGCTGCTGGCTCTGCTTGGGGCCGCCCTTGGCGCCGCCGCGCGCGCCGTTGCCGCGCCCGGACTTCGGGCCCTCGTGGGTGGCGCCGGGGCCTACGTCGTAGCGGCGCTCCTCGGGACGGGGCTTGCCCGCGCGCTTCGGCTTGTCGTCGCGCCCTCCCCCGCTCCTGGGCTGGGAACCGCCCCCGCCGGCCCCGCGGGGCTTGCCGCCTCCGCCGGTGCCCCGGGGGTTGCCGCCGCCACCGGTCCCCCGGGGGTTGCCGCGCCCGCTGTTCCTGCCACTGCCGCTGCCACTGCTTCGCATCAAAGTTCCGTCGTCGTCGTGTCGTCTGCGTCTGCGTCCGGTGCATCCGGATCGAACGACGGAACCCCTTCCAGCGTCTCTGCCTCGATCGCGTCCGCCTCCGGAAGGAAGGGCGCGAGCTCCGGGAGCTCGTCCAGACCGCGCAGGCCCATTCGCTCCAGGAAGTAGTTCGTCGTCCTGTACAGGATCGCACCTGTTTCGGGTTCCGCGCCCGCCTCCTCCACCAGACCGCGCTGGAGGAGGGTGCGCATCACGCCGTCGCAGTTGACTCCGCGGACCGCCGAGACCCGGGAACGGCTGACGGGCTGGCGGTACGCGACGACCGCCAGCGTCTCCAGAGCCGCCTGGGTGAGCCGCGCCTGCTGCCCGTCCAGGACGAAGCGCTCGACGGCCGCCGCGTACGCGGGCCGGGTGTAGAACCGCCAGCCGCCCGCGATGAGCCGCAGCTCGAAACCGCGGCCCTGGACGGTGTACTCGTCGGCCAGCGCCCGCAGCGCGTCCGCGATCTGCCGCCGGGGCCGCTCCAGGATCTTCGCGAGGTGCTCCTCGGTCGCGGGCTCGTCCACGACCATGAGGACGGCCTCCAGGGCGGGCCTGAGGTCGAGGTCGGAGACGGCGCCCGGCGCCGCCGGTGTCTCGCTGGTCTGCTCGCTCACGCCTTCTTCTCCTCCTTGGCGTCCTCGGGGGGCCGGTCGAACTCGTCCGTGACCCTCGGCTGCTCCTCGCCGTCCCCGCCGGTCCAGCGCACGAGCAGTTCCCCGAGCGCCTCCTCCTGGTCGAGCGCCACGGCCTTCTCGCGGTACAGCTCCAGCAGGGCGAGGAAGCGGGCGACGACGGTCAGGGTGTCGTCGGTGTCCTCGACGAGGACGCGGAAACTGACCTCGCCGCGCTCCCGCAGCCGCGCCACCACGATCCCGGCCTGCTCACGCACGCTGACCAGCGGCGCGTGGATGTGGTCGACGTACACCTGCGGCTTGGGCTTCGGCTGCATCGCCTTCACGGCGAGCCTGGCGAATCCTTCCGCCCCGATGCTGATGACCACCTCGGGGAGCAGCTCGGCGTGGTGCGCTTCCAGGCCGACGGTACGGGGGTAGCGGCGGCCCTCCTCCAGGAGGCGGGCGTTGAAGATGTCGGCGATCTGCTTGTAGGCGCGGTACTGGAGCAGCCGCGCGAACAGCAGGTCCCGCGCCTCCAGGAGCGCCAGGTCCGCCTCGTCCTCGACCTCGGCGGTGGGCAGCAGCCGGGCGGCCTTGAGGTCGAGCAGGGTGGCGGCGACGACGAGGAACTCGGTCGTCTGGTCGAGGTCCCAGTCCGGGCCCATCGCCCGGATGTGCGCCATGAACTCGTCGGTCACACGGGACAGCGCCACTTCCGTGACGTCCATCTTGTGCCGGGAGATCAGCTGGAGCAGCAGGTCGAAGGGGCCCTCGAAGTTCGCGAGCCGCACCGTGAAGACCCCGTCACCGGCCTCGGCTCCGGCCGCGGGCCCTGGCTCGGCTCCGGCGACGGACCCGGACTCCGGGAGGATCTCGGGTGCGGGCTCAGGGAGGGTTTCGGGCTGGGATTTTGGGAGTGACTCGGACCCGGATTCCGTGAATTCCGCTGGCCCGGACTCCGTGAGGATTCCGGGCCTGGACTCCGCGAGCGCTTCGGGTGCCCGCTCCGGAGGGGCTTCGGGTGCGACCGGGGCCTCGGCGTCCGCGCGGGCGGCCGGGGCCCGTTCCGCTGCGGGCGGAGGTCCGGGCTGCTCCGGGGCGGGGGGCGCGGCCTCGACCGGAGGCTCAGGTGCCGCCGTGGAGGGCGCCGGCCCGACGGGCGGTGCGGGTTCCACGACCGGCGACCCGGACCCGTTCCCGGGCTCCGCCCCCGTCCGGGGCGGCGCCGGCACGGCCCCGGGACCGCGTCCGAGCGCGCGCCGTCGTCCGGCGGGGCCGCCGGCGGAGGCGGGGGCGTCGTTCGAGGTCATAGCCCTCGCAGGCTACCGCTACCGCCCGCGAAGTCGTCGTACGAGGATGCTCGCGTCCCCGCGGGACTCGAGATCGGCCAGCACCACCGCGACCGCCTCACGGACGATCCGGCCGCGGTCGACCGCGAGCCCGTGCTCACCCCGGAGCACCAGGCGGGCGTGTTCGAGGTCCATGAGTTCCTCGGCGGACACGTACACCGTGATCTTCTCGTCGTGCCGCTCACGGCCGCTGGGCCGCCGGTTCGCGGCGCGGCCGCGCTTGCGGGACGACTGGCTCCCGGCAGAACCTTCCTGCGCCGTCTGGCGCCGCCCGGAGCCGGGGCGCTCGCCACCAGAGCCCCGGCTGCGGGACTCCCCGGAGTCGGACTCGGCGTCGGCCGCCACATGCTCGTCGCCCTCGCCGTCGCCGCCCTGCGCGGGCACCGACTGCGGCGCGTCGTCCGCGGCGGCCGCCGCGTCGCTCTCGCCCGCCGGGGCCGGAACCCTGGCCTCGCCGTTGGTCCGGCGCGAGGGCGAGGACGCCTGGAGCGCCATTCCCCCGGTCGTACGGAACAGTTCGTCGGCCCCCGGCAGACTCACTCGGCGTGACACCGGGCGAGCACCTCCCTGGCGAGCTGGCGGTAGGCGGCGGCGCCGACGGAGTTGGAGGCGTACGTGGTGATCGGCTCACCGGCGACCGTGGTCTCCGGGAAGCGGACCGTGCGCCCGATGACCGTGTGGTACACGTGGTCGTCGAAGGCCTCGACGACCCGGGCGAGCACCTCGCGGCTGTGCACCGTGCGCGAGTCGTACATCGTGGCGAGGATGCCGTCGAGCTCCAGCTCGGGGTTGAGCCGCTCCTGGACCTTCTCGATGGTCTCGGTGAGCAGCGCGACCCCGCGCAGCGCGAAGAACTCGCACTCGAGCGGCACGATCACCTTGTGGGCCGCCGTCAGGGCGTTCACGGTGAGCAGGCCGAGCGAGGGCTGGCAGTCGATCACGATGTAGTCGTAGTCGGCCATCAGCGGCTTGAGCGCGCGCTGGAGCGTGGACTCGCGCGCGACCTCGGACACCAGCTGCACCTCGGCGGCGGACAGGTCGATGTTGCTGGGCAGCAGGTCCATGTTCGGGACCGCCGTCTTCAGGAGCACCTCGTCGGCCGCCATGCCCCGCTCCATGAGCAGGTTGTAGACGGTGAGGTCGAGCTCCATCGGGTTGACGCCGAGGCCGACCGAGAGCGCGCCCTGCGGGTCGAAGTCGACGAGCAGGACCCGGCGTCCGTACTCCGCGAGCGCGGCACCCAGGTTGATGGTCGACGTCGTCTTGCCGACGCCGCCCTTCTGGTTGCACATCGCGATGATCTTCGCGGGCCCGTGGTCGGTCAGCGGCCCCGGGATCGGGAAGTACGGGAGCGGGCGCCCGGTCGGGCCGATGCGCTCACGGCGCTGGCGGGCCGCGTCGGGCGCGAGCGTGGCCGCGTACTCGGGATCCGGCTCGTACTCGGCGTCGGGGTCGTAGAAGTGCCCCTCGGGCAGTTCGTCGTAGTCGGCGAAGTGGGTGTGGTTCTCGCCACTTCCGTTGCCGGCCATGGCGTTCACGTGATGGCCATCCATGCTCTGGTGTGCTGGCTGGGTCAGCCCTGTTCTGGAGGGACTCTGGTGGGCTGCGAAGGTGCGGACAGCGACGGAGCCGACAGCCTCGAGCCCCGTAGGGCCCTGGCCCCGCGTCGGCATTCCTGGTTGACCACCCCCGGGAGTAAATGTCGACTCATTCACAAGTCGTCTTACCTCCTTGGTGACCAGGAAACTTCTAGATAGGTCAGCGTGACACCATGCCGACGATTGGCGACTCTATGGCGTGTCACCGCTCCGCAGCAACACAATCCGCCGGACCCGACCCGATGTGTCGGCGACCGAACATCCCTCTGTCAAGGGCGTAAGGCCGTCGCACAGCAGGTTTCACCGGTGTACGAATCGGTTGAAGGGTTACGTTCGCGGCGAGTTGAACGAGTGTCGCAAAGTGACCCGACACACATCCGGCCGGACCTTGTCTCGCAAGGTCCGGCCGGGTGTGCGGTGTTGACGACCTCTGTTGACGTATCGCCTTTTGCCGACGGGCAATCGGTCGGTGATCAGCCGAAAAGTCGACTAGTGGAGCCGGCGACCTGTCAGCCGAGCAGCGCGTCCAGCTCGACGTGCTCCAGGCCGTGCGCTTCGGCGACCTCGCGGTAAACGACCTTGCCGTCATGGGTGTTGAGACCCTTGGCGAGCGCGGCGTCGCGGCGCAGCGCCTCCACCCAGCCGCGGTTCGCCAGCTCGACGATGTACGGCAGCGTGGCGTTGGTCAGCGCGTAGGTCGACGTGTTGGGCACCGCGCCGGGCATGTTGGCGACGCAGTAGAAGACCGAGTTGTGCACCGGGAAGGTCGGCTCGGCGTGCGTGGTCGGACGCGAGTCCTCGAAGCAGCCGCCCTGGTCGATCGCGATGTCGACAAGGACACTTCCGGGCTTCATCCGGGAGACCAGCTCGTTGGTGACCAGCTTCGGGGCCTTGGCGCCCGGGATGAGCACCGCGCCGATGACGAGGTCGGCCTCCAGGACGGCCTTCTCCAGCTCGAAGGAGTTGGACATGATCGCCCGCACCTTGGTGCCGAAGACCTTGTCGGCCTCGCGGAGCTTGTTGATGTCGCGGTCGAGCAGCGTGACGTGGAAGCCCATGCCGACGGCGATCTGGGTGGCGTTCCAGCCGGAGACCCCGCCGCCGATGACGACGGCCTTCGCGGGCTGGGTGCCGGGGACGCCGCCCGGGAGCACGCCGCGGCCGCCGGCCGAGCGCATCAGGTGGTAGGCGCCGACCTGCGGGGCCAGACGGCCCGCGACCTCGGACATCGGGGCGAGCAGCGGCAGGGCGCGGCTCGGGAGCTCGACGGTCTCGTAGGCGATCGCGGTGGTGCCGGACTCGATGAGCGCGTCCGTGCACTCCTTGGAGGCGGCCAGGTGCAGGTAGGTGAAGAGCGTCTGGTCCTTGCGGAGGCGGTGGTACTCCTCGGCGATGGGCTCCTTGACCTTCAGCAGCAGGTCGGCGGTGGCCCACACCTCGTCGGCGGTGGGGAGGATGGCGGCGCCCGCGGCGACGTACTCCTCGTCCGGGATCGACGAGCCGACACCGGCGCCCTGCTCGATGACGACCTGGTGGCCGTTGCGCACCAGCTCGTGCACGCCGGCGGGGGTGATGGCCACCCGGAACTCGTTGTTCTTGACCTCGCGGGGGATGCCGACCTTCACGTCGATCACGGTCCTTGGCTCAGAGGGTTCTGGGGCTGCGCATGCCAGGGCGATGCACATGAGGGCAATGCCCGTCATACCCGGCGTAACGGGGGCACACCGGGAGACACCACGAAACAACGCGGCGGAGCCAGTCTAATGAAGGGATTCTCTCTGTCTAGCCTTTCAAAGCATCAATCTTCGCTGGATGCACTACGGATTTCGCAGGTGTCAGAGCCTTGTTTCATGCCGGAGGCCTCCTCCGGCAGCTCATCTCCCAGCATGCGCTCGGCCTGACTGCGGTGCAGCCCGGCGGCGACGGGGTCGCCGAGCCGGTCGAGGGTGTCCGCCAGCCGCAGCTGGAGAGCGGCCTGCAACCGCACGTCCTCGGCCCGGCGGGCCCACTCCACCGCCTCGTGGCAGGTGTACAGCGACTCCTCCGGCCGCCCGGCGTACTCCTGGACCCGGGCCAGCTCGCTCAACGCCCTTGCCTGCGCGGCGACATCACCGTTCCTGCGGTGACCGGTGACGGCCGAGCGCCAGTTGCGCAGCGCCTCCCCGTAGCGGCCCGCGTAGGTGTGCACGGTGGCGATGCGGCCGTGGAGCCGGGCGGCGTCCACCCGCTCGTCGCGGGCCAGTCGCTGCGCCAGCGCCCTGCCGTACCAGTCGGCGGCCCGCTCGTAGTCCCCGAGCTCCTGGTGGGCACCGCCTACGGATTCCATCGCGCGCCCGGTCGCATACGGGTCGTCCGCCTCGCGTCCGGCGTCCAGCGCGGCCCGGTAACGGACGAGCGCCTCCGCCGTGCGGCCGGTCTGCGCGTCGAGGTCGGCCAGGTTCAGCAGGGCCGCGGCCTTCTCCCGGGGCAGGTCACGCCGCTCGGCGACGTCCAGCACGAGCCGGTGGATGCCGTACAGGTCGGGTGCCGCCGCCTGCGTACCGATGTGGGCGACCATGGCCCGGACCAGGGCCGCCATCAGCCGGCGGGCCAGCGTGTCCAGCTCGCCGTCGGCCACCGCGGCGCGGGCGGAGGCGAGCAGGGCGGGCCGCCGGATGCGCAGCCAGTCGGCGGCGGCCCGGGGGTGCGGGAAGCGCAGCGAGCGGGGCATGCCGGCGAGCTTCTCGCGGGCCGGCGAGCTGTCCGTCTCGGTGATCGCGCGGCAGGAAACCAGCAGCCGGACGGTCCGCTCAAGCATCCGGGCGCGGGCCAGCTGGAGCTCGGAGGGCCGGTCCTGGGTCTCGGTGAGGGCGCGCAGCAGGGGCAGCAGGCAGCCGGGCACCTCGAACTGCGGCAGGGGCGAGTCCACCGGCCGCAGCAGGCCGAGCCCGGCGAAGTCGTCCAGGGTGGTGCGGGCCGCGTGGATCGAGCAGCCCGCCAATGCGGACGCGGTGTGCGGGTCGACCATGCCGGCGGGAGCCAGGGAGAGCAGTCGCAGTATCCGGGCGGCGGCACTGGGCAGTGAGGCGTACACGAGCCGGAAGACGCGGGTCAGCGGCGGGCCCTCCTCCCCCTCGGTGCGCAGGTGCTTGGCAAGGTCCGCGACGGCGGCCTGCGGCCGGGCGGCGAGCCAGCCGCCCGCCAGCACCAGGGCGGCGGGCTGGCCCGCGCACTCCTCGACCAGCTCCTCCGCGGCGCGCGGGTCGACGGTGATGCGCACCGAGCCGGTGTGCCGGGCGAGCAGGTCCAGGGCGGACTTGGTGTCCAGGCCGCCCAGCGTGCAGGGGCGGACGTCGGCGATGCCGGTCAGGGGGCCCTGGGAGACGGCGACGACCAGGCAGTCGGGGCTGTCCGGGAGCAGCGAGTCGACCTGTCCGGCGGTCGCCGCGTCGTCCAGCAGGAGTACGGCGCGGCGGTCGGCGAGGGCGCCGCGCAGCGCCTCGGTGAGGTCGTCCTCGGCGGCGCCGGGCGGGGTGGCCACGTCCAGGGCCGTGAGCAGTTCCCGCGCCGTGCGCTCGGTGGGGACGGCGGTGCCGTCGGGCTCGGTGAGCCGGGCGCGCAGCACGCCGTCGGGGTAGTCCCCCGCCACCTGTCCGACGAGTTCCTCGGCGAGCGCCGTACGGCCGAATCCGGGCCGGCCGGCGATGAGCAGCACCCGGGCGCGGGGGGCCTTGCGGCCGGAGAGGGTGTCGAGTCCGGCCCGTTCGATGTCGGCCCGCAGCTCCTTCAACTCGCGTGACCGGCCCAGGAACCGACCCGCCGCAGGAGCGGACTCGGCAGCCGCCGGCTGCTCCTGTGCCGACACGTCCGTGCCGTCGGTGTCCACCGCCTGATCCGTCACGGGCCACACTCCCGTCCCACTGCGCGCGCAAACCCGCCGGGACTCCGGACGGGGCGTTTTCCGAGCCTAGGGCCCTTTCCAGGGCCCTGCCGACGGATCTCCGCGGCCTCACAAGGACCCGACACGAGGACCCTAGTTCACGCTCTGCGACGAACCGGGTGGAGCACGGCGGCAGGGTCCCTCGATCGGATCAGCCGATCGTCACACCGGACGCTCGGGACGCTCGAGTGCGGACGCGCGCGACAGCTCAGGACTCGAACGGACGGGCGGGCCAAGGGGCCTCCGCCGGGCGCAGCGCGTCGAGCCCGTCGCCGTTCCTCGCGGCGACCAGGGAGAGGACGCCGACGACGAGGCAGTTGTTGTGCAGTTCCCCGGCGAGCACCCCGCGGACGAGCTCGTCGACGGACAGGCGCGCCAGCTCCATGTCGGCCTCCTCCTCCGCGACCTCGAAACGCACGCCCTCGGCCTCGGACAGATCGCGGGCGAGGAAGATCCGCACCGCCTCGTCGCAGCCGCCGGGTGTCGTGTAGACGTCCGTCAGCACGCGCCAGTCCTCGGCCTTGACGTGCGCCTCCTCGTACAGCTCGCGCTGGGCCGCGTGCAGCGGGTTCTCACCGGGGATGTCGAGCAGTCCGGCCGGGATCTCCCAGAGCTTGTGGCGCACGGGGTGGCGGTACTGGCGGATGACCAGCACGCGGTCCTGGTCGTCGAGGGCGAGGACGGCCACGGAGCCCGGGTGCACCTGGTAGTCGCGGCGGACGACCGATCCGTCGGGCATGACCACGTCGTCCGTGCGGACGGAGGTCTTGTTCCCGACGAAGGGGGTCTCGCTCGCGCGGACCTCCCACTCCTCGGCGGTGTCCTTGATCGTCATGCCCTGTGTCCTCCCACACGTCCGTGAAGACGCCGGTCACGGCCGACGGGAATCGGCCACGGTGCACCGGCGACAGAAACCGGGGCACGCGCCTCGAAAGACGCGTACCCCGGCAACCGTACAACCCTCGTGTCACTTACCCGTCTTGCGCTCCACGGCCGCCTTCACCAGGCCCGCGAAGAGCGGGTGCGGCCGGGTCGGGCGCGAGCGCAGCTCGGGGTGCGCCTGCGTCGCCACCAGGTAGGGGTGCACCTCACGGGGGTACTCGACGTACTCCACGAGCTTGCCGTCCGGGGAGGTGCCGGAGAACTGGAGGCCCGCCTTCTTCTCCAGCTCGGCGCGGTAGGCGTTGTTCACCTCGTAGCGGTGACGGTGGCGCTCCTCGACGTACTCCTTGTCGTCGTACACCTCGCGCACGATCGAGCCCTCGGCCAGCTTGGCCGGATACATGCCCAGCCGCATCGTGCCGCCCATGTCGCCCTCGCCGGCCACGATGTCCAGCTGCTCGGCCATCGTGGAGATGACCGGGTGGCCGGTGGCGGAGTCGAACTCGGTGGAGTTGGCGTCGGGGATGTCGGCCAGGTTCCGCGCGGCCTCGATCACGATGCACTGCAGGCCCAGGCACAGGCCGAGCAGCGGGATCCTGTTCTCACGGGCGTACTGGATGGCGCCGACCTTGCCGGAGACGCCGCGGTCGCCGAAGCCGCCGGGGATGCAGATCGCGTCCACGTCGCCGAGTTGCTTGGCGGCGCCCGCCGGGGTCTTGCAGTCGTCCGAGGTGACCCACTTGATCTTGACGCGGGCCTTGTTGGCGAAACCGCCCGCGCGCAGCGCCTCGGTGACCGAGAGGTAGGCGTCGGGCAGGTCGATGTACTTGCCGACCAGCGCGAGGTTGATCTCGTGCAGCGGGTTGTGGACCCGGTCGAGCAGGTCGTCCCAGGTCGTCCAGTCCACGTCGCGGAACGGCAGGTCCAGCTTGCGGACGACGTAGGCGTCCAGGCCCTCGGTGTGCAGCACCTTCGGGATGTCGTAGATCGACTTGGCGTCGATCGCCGCCACCACGGCGGCCTCGTCGACGTCGCACATCAGCGAGATCTTGCGCTTGATGGCGGTCGGCACGTCCCGGTCGGCGCGCAGCACGATGGCGTCCGGCTGGATACCGATGTTGCGCAGCGCCGCGACCGAGTGCTGCGTCGGCTTCGTCTTCAGCTCACCGGACGGGCCGATGTAGGGAAGGAGGGAGATGTGCACCACGAACACGTTGTCGCGGCCGACCTCGTGACGGACCTGGCGGACCGTCTCCAGGAACGGCAGCGACTCGATGTCGCCGACCGTGCCGCCGACCTCCGTGATGACGACGTCGACGTCGTCGGTGGCCATCCGGCGGATGCGGTGCTTGATCTCGTTGGTGATGTGCGGGATGACCTGCACGGTGTCGCCCAGGTACTCGCCGCGCCGCTCCTTGGCGATGACCGTCGAGTACACCTGCCCGGTGGTGACGTTGGCGCTGCCGTCGAGGTCGACGTCGAGGAAGCGCTCGTAGTGCCCGATGTCCAGGTCGGTCTCGGCGCCGTCGTTGGTGACGAACACCTCACCGTGCTGGAAGGGGTTCATCGTGCCCGGGTCGACGTTCAGGTACGGGTCGAGCTTCTGCATCGTGACCCGCAGACCCCGCGCCTTGAGCAGCGCGCCCAGGCTGGAGGCCGTCAGTCCCTTGCCGAGGGAGGAGGCGACACCCCCGGTGACGAAGATGTGCTTGGTCGTCGTGGCGTTGCTGTTTCGAAAAGCAGCGGGCGGCATGGCCAAGAGGGGGCTCCCGTGGTCGCGGTCTGGGGTGCGTACCGGCGGTCCGACCCGGAAGTACCGGATTTACGGGGGCGCCGTCGCTGCGGTTCGGGGGTTTCTCGCCCTCCGGTCCACGGGCTACCAGGGTATCAGCGCCAGAACCGGAGTGCTTCCGGCCACGCTCCGCGCACACACCGACACGGACCCCGCACACACCCGCTCACGGCTTCCGCACCCCTCACCCTCTGCTCACTCGTCCGGCCGAGTCCGGTTGCCGGGAGGGGCACGCGGATCATCGAGGTGCGTCGTATCCTGCTCGGACACTCACTGCCGAGACCGGCCGGTAGACGGCACCACCCACGTCCGCATCCCGGAACACGAGAGCTCGTCAGTTCGTTTCGCAACGACATTCGCATAAGCCTTCCGTCGTTTCGCGACGACGCTTAACACAGACCCCTTGACCGCAAGAGCGACCGCCCCTCGGGGGCGACGTGGCCGTTCGACTGGAGATGCACGTGGCCGGGCGCATCGAGGACTACGCACTCATCGGAGACATGCAGACAGCGGCGCTGGTCTGCCGGGACGGCACAGTCGACTGGCTGTGCCTGCCCCGCTTCGACTCGCATGCCATCTTCGCCGGGCTGCTGGGCACCGAGGAGCACGGCTTCTGGAGGCTCGGACCGGCGCACGCGGCCGACGCCGAGCCGCCCACCGCGGCCCGGCGCAGGTACCGCGGCGACTCGCTGATCCTCGAATCCGAGTGGGACACCCCACGCGGCACGGTTCGAGTGATCGATTTCATGCCCCCGCGTGACGGCGCGCCGCAGCTGATCCGGATCGTCGAGGGCGTCACCGGCCGGGTGCCGATGCGCTCCGCCCTGCGGATGCGGTTCTCGTACGGCCGCGTGGTGCCCTGGGTGCACAAGCACGAGGGCCGGACGGTGGCCGTCGCGGGTCCCGACTCCGTGTGGTTCGACACAGCGTGCGAGACCTACGGCAAGGCGCTCACCACGTACGCCGACTTCACGGTGGCGCCGGGTGAGCGGATCGCGTTCACCATCTCCTGGGAGCCCTCGCACAAGCAGCCGCCCGCGCTGCCCGAGCCCGAGCAGTCCCTGGAGGCGACGGAGGAGTTCTGGCGCGACTGGGTGGACCAGTGCACGTACCACGGCCCCTACCGGGAGGCCGTCGTCCGCTCCCTGATCACGCTGAAGGCCCTGACGTACGCCCCGACGGGCGGCATCGTCGCCGCGCCCACGACCTCCCTGCCCGAGGAGATCGGCGGCGTCCGCAACTGGGACTACCGCTACACCTGGCTGCGCGACGCGGCGATCACCCTGTCCTCACTGCTGCGCACCGGCTACCGCGAGGAGGCCCGCGCCTGGCGCGAGTGGCTGCTGCGCGCGGTCGCCGGCGACCCCGAGAACCTGCAGATCATGTACGGCATCGCGGGCGAGCGGGAGCTCGGCGAGGCGGAGCTGGACTGGCTGCCCGGGTACGAGAAGTCGGCGCCGGTGCGCGTGGGCAACGGCGCCGCCCACCAGCTCCAGCTGGACGTGTACGGCGAGGTCACCGAGGCCCTGCACCTGGCGCACATGACGGGCCTGTCCCGCAACGACTACGCCTCGCTGCTCCAGCTCAAGCTGATCCGCTACCTGGAGGACCACTGGGACCAGCCGGACGAGGGCATCTGGGAGGTGCGCGGTCCGCGCCGGCACTTCGTGCACTCCAAGGTGATGGCCTGGGTCGCCGTCGACCGCACCATCAAGCTCATCGAGTCGGGCGACGCGGACGGCCCGCTGGAGAAGTGGCGCGAGCTGCGCGACGACATCCACCGGGACGTGTGCGAGAAGGGCTACGACAAGGAGCGCAACACGTTCACGCAGTCGTACGGCTCCCAGGAGCTGGACGCCTCGCTGCTGCTGATCCCGCAGATGGGCTTCCTGCCGCCGGACGACAAGCGCGTGATCGGCACGATCGAGGCGATCCAGCGCGAGCTGTCCACCGAGGACGGCTTCATCCTGCGCTACCCGACGTCCGGTGAGCACGCGGGCGTGGACGGTCTGGAGGGCGACGAGGGCGCGTTCCTCGCCTGCTCGTTCTGGATGGCGGACGACCTCGCGATGATCGGCCGGGTCGACGAGGCCCGCAAGCTGTTCGAGAAGCTGCTCGCCCTGCGCAACGACCTCGGTCTGCTCGCCGAGGAGTGGGACCCGCGGCTCCAGCGCCAGGTCGGCAACTTCCCGCAGGCGTTCAGCCACGTGCCGCTGATCGACACGGCTCTGCGGCTGACGGCGAGCGGGGCCTACGGCGGCTGACCCGCGGTTCCGAGCGGCGGCCCCGCTCCCTGCCGGTACGTCCGGGCGGGAGCGGGGCCGCCGTCCGTGCGGGGATCACATGACGGCGGAGATCACCTCCCGGGCCGCCCGCTCGCCCTCGGTCGCGCCGCCCTCCATGAACCCCTGGAAGTCGTACGAACAGTGCTCGCCGCCGATGTGGACGTTGCCCTGGGCGACGCCCTCGTAGCCCGCGTACCGGTGGAGGTAGCCCACCGGCCAGTACGAATAGGCGCCCAGGGCGTACGGGTTGAGGTGCCAGGCGGACAGCTGGGCCTTCCCGGTCCAGGCCGCCGACGTACCGGGGAAGAAGGCGTCGATGCCCTTGAGGTGCTTCTTCGCCAGGGCGGTGACGTAGGGGTCGCTCTCCTTGGAGAACGGGCCGGCTGGGGTGAGGGATCCGGCGAGGCCGCCGCCGCCGTACTGGAGGAGGATGCCGCCGGTGCCGGGCTGCACCTTGGTGGTGTCCCAGGTCTGCTGGACGTCGGTGTCGGTGAAGCAGTCGCCCGCGGAGACGCCGGGCCAGGCGCCGGTGCCGCGCCAGGGCCGGCCGGAGAACTGCATGTTGAGCTTGGTGCAGTGCCCCATGCGGGCGTCGCGCAGCAGGTCGCGCATGCGCGGGTCGAAGCCGGACCTGGTCAGGTCCAGTGTCTGCAGGACCGGCAGCGGGACGCACAGCACGGTGTGGTCCGCGGTGACGGTGCGCGTGGCGCCGGCCTCCGTGAACGTCAGGGTCTGCGTCCCGTCGGCGTTGGCCCTGAGCGCGGTCAGCGACCAGCCGTGGCGGATGGTCCCGTCGGGCAGGTAGTCGGCGATGGCCTGCGGGAGCCGGTCGTTGCCTCCGGTGATGTGGTAGCGCTCGTTGGACAGCCCCCAGACGTTGAAGTTGCCCGGATTGGTCTGGTAGCCCATCAGCAGGACCAGGGCGAGCGAGGACTGGTCGACGGTGTCGGCGCCGTACTCGACGGTGTACGCGACGTCGAAGAACCGGCCGAGCGGCGAGTCGTGGCCGCCCGGCACCCGGGACTCGATCCAGTCGTACAGGGACATGTCGTCCAGGGCGGTGCCGGTGGGCGTGGTCTGGTTCCACAGCACCTCCCCCGCCTCCGACAGATCACGGCGCAGGGCCTGGTAGACGCCCTTGAAGTCCTCGTCGGCCTGCTCGCGCGGGTAGTACGCGCCTCCGAACCAGAGCACCTCCTCCGCTCCGTTGGGGCCGCCGCCGAGGAAGTCCTCCGTGGGGAGCCCGAAGCGGCGGCACAGTTCCAGCATCTTCTTGTGGCTGGTGTCGATCAGCTCCCCGCCGATCTCGGAGGTCTGGCCCCACGCCCAGTGGTCGCGCTGTGTGTACATCCGGCCGCCCACGCGGTCCGGGTTGGCCTCGTAGAGCGTGCAGGCCAGGCCCGCGTCGCGCAGGGTGAGGGCGGCGGTGAGCCCGGCGATGCCGGCGCCCACGACCGCGATGCGGGGTGCCGTCGCGGTGGCGGCGACCGCGGGCGCGACGGCGGGGCCGGTGGCGGCGGCGGTGGCGAGACCCGCCGCCGCGGCGCCCTTCAGGACGGTCCGGCGGCTCACGCGCCGGCCGCGCGCCTCCGCCACGGGGATGCCGAGCCGGTGGGCGGCGGCGTGGTCGGCGGCGAGGGTTCGCAGGACGTGCATGGGGTGCGTACGGGACACGGCAGAGCTCCTCAGACGGTGGCGGAGGGTTCCTTGACGTCGTGCGTGCGCTCGGCCGCGTCCTCCAGGACGATGCGGCCGATGATCTCGTAGCGCTCCGGGTGCCGGGCCTTCAGGTACCAGCCGAGGCCGAGGCCGCCGAAGAAGACGAGGCCGACGATCCACGGGATGGCCTCGAAGAAGAGCGAGCCCGCCGCCGTGCCGGCCGCGGTGTCCAGGTTCAGCACCAGCAGCACCACCACGGCGATCATGCCGATCCCGCCGATCAGGGGCGCCGTGAAGGTCCTGAACCAGTGCCGGTCCTCGGGATGGTTGCGGCGGAAGTAGCCGATGACCGCGAAGGAGCACAGGGTCTGCACGATGAGGATCGCCATCGTGCCGAGGATCGCGAGCAGCGTGTAGAGGTGGATGTACGGGTCCTGCCCGGTCAGCCAGAACGCGGCGACGAGCGCCACGGCGATGACGGACTGCACGAAGGAGGCGAGGTACGGGGAGCCGTGCTTCGGGTGCGTGCGCCCGAGGGCCGGATGCAGGAAGCCCTCCCGTCCGATGGCGTACAGGTAGCGCGACGCGCACTGGTGGAAGGCCATCCCGCAGGCGAACGAGCCGGTGATCAGCAGCCATTGGAAGGCGTCGACGGCCCAGGCCCCGATGAAGGCGTGCGCCGGGTCGAAGAAGAGGTCGAGCGGGCTGGTCCCGGAGGAGACCTCGACCGAGCCCTTCAGGCCGTTGCCGGCGATCGTCATCCAGGAGACGTAGATGTAGAAGATGCCGACGCCGACCACCGAGATGATCGTGGCGCGCGGGATGACGCGCTTCGGGTCGCGGGACTCCTCGCCGTACATCGCGGTGGACTCGAAGCCGACCCACGACCAGAACGCGAAGAACAGCCCGAGTCCGGCGGAGGTGCCGGTGAACGCGTTCTTCGGATTGATCGGCTCGACCGGGATGCCGTCCGGGCCGCCGCCCTGGAGCAGCACGGCCGTGGCCACCGCGAAGAGCACGGCGATCTCGGCGATCAGCATCACGCCGAGGGCTTTCGCGGTGAGGTTGATGTCGAAGAACGACAGCACGGCGGTGACCGCGAGCATCGCGGCCGCGTACACGATCCAGGGCAGGTCGGCGCCGAGCTGGTCGTGCACGGTGGTCTTCGCGAAGTACGAGAAGACGCCGACGATCGACGCCTCGAAGACGACGTAGGCGAGGACGGCGAGCATTCCGGAGGCCATGCCGGCGATCCGGCCCAGGCCGTGCGAGATGTAGCCGTAGAAGGCGCCCGCCGCCGTGATCCGCTTGGCCATGGCGACGTAGCCGACCGAGAAGACCGTCAGCACGACGGTGGCGAAGAGGTAACCGGCGGGCGCTCCCGTGCCGTTGCCGAAGCCGACCGCGATGGGCAGGTTGCCGGTCATCGCGGTGATCGGCGCCGCGGTGGCGACCGCCATGAAGACGACGCCGACCAGCCCTACGGAATTCGCTTTGAGCCGGTGTACCTCTCGCGTGGGTTTCTCAGTCATTCCCGCCCCTCTCTGCGCGCCGACGCGACGGAATCCGAAGATCCGGCCGCGGTTGTGCAACGGATGCGACAGTGTGTCGGCGGCGTGACGCACGCCACAACAGACAGCAGGTCGTGCAATTGCCGTGCAGGGGCGACGCATTGTCGTGTCCTGGCGGCCACTGATCGTTCCCGTAACGGGTCGGAGATGTTCCCGGAACCCGCACGCCGGTAGCGTCCGCTGCATGGACAGCCGTTACGACACCGAGGGTGCCGGGATCACCGTGCAGCGCGCGCTGGAGCTGCCCGGACTGCGCAGCGGGCTGCCCGAGATCCTGGCGGGGGCGGACCGGCTGAGCCGCACGGTGCGCTGGGTCCACGCGGGTGAGGTCCCGAACATCGCCTCGCTCCTCAAGGGCGGCGAACTGCTCCTCACCACGGGGTACGGCCTCGGCACCCGCCCCGCCGAGCAGCGCGCCTTCGTGCGCACCCTGGCCGAGCGCGGGATCGCCGCGCTGGTCGTGGAGCTCGGGCCGCGCTTCTCCCGGCTGCCCGCGGCGCTGGTGGAGACGGCCCGCGCGGCCGGTCTCCCGCTGGTCCAGCTGCACCGCGAGGTGCCCTTCGTGACGGTCACGGAGGAGGTCCACACCGAGATCGTCAACGGCCACTACGCGCTGCTCCAGCGGGCCGAGGAGGTGCACCGGCGCTGTACGGAGGCGCTGCTCGGCGGCGGCGGGATCCCGCAGGTGCTCGGCATCCTCGCGGACTTCGCCGGCAACCCGGTCTTCCTGGAGACCGCGGACGGACGGCTGCTGTACGCGGCCGGCGCCGGACCCGCGGGCGCCGACCCGCTCCAGGTGTGGGAGGGGCTGCGCGGCCAGCACAAGGACGAACCGCCCGCGGGCACGACCGTCGTGGACGTGCCCGGCGGCGGCCCCGGCACCGGCTCCGTCCGCGCCCGGCTGGTGCTGACGCCGGTGAGCGCCCCGACGGCGCCCGTGCACCGGATGGCGGCCGAGCGGGCGGCGGGCATCCTGGCGGTCGTCCTGATGCAGGCCCGCCAGGAGGAGGAGCTGGCGGCGCGCGGACGCGGCGACTTCCTCACCGACCTCGCCGAGGGCCGTATCCAGGCGGAGGACGCGCCCGCGCAGGCCCGCGTCCTGGGCTTCAAGCCGGGCAGCAGTCCGCTGCTGCCGGTCGTGATGCGCCTGGCGGACGGGCTCTCGCCGGGCGGCGGCTGGGCGGTGCTCGCCCGCGCCGTCGCCGAGGAACTGGCCTCCGTGGGGGTGCCGGTGCTCCTCGGCGTACGTCCCGTCGAGGGCCGCGTGCCCCTGCTGCTCGGCCTGCGCTCGGAGTCGGAGCGCGCGGCCGTCGCGGACCGGGTCGCCGCGGCGCTGCGGGCCGGGGTGGAGCGCGCGGGCATGCAACGGCCGGGCGCGCAGCCGCCGGTGGTGGTGGTCGGCGTCGCGGGCGGCTGGGCGGCGGCCTCGGCGGGCCTGCGGCACGCGGCCGAGACGGCGACGGCCGCGCAGGGCCTGTCGGACCGCCCCTGGTACGACGCCCGGCGCCTGGACATCGACCTGCTGCTGTGGCGGCTGCGCGACCATCCGGACCTGGCGGCCTTCGTGGACCGCGCGATCGGTCCGCTCCGCGAGCACGACCAGCGGTCGAAGCCGCCCCTTCTGCCCACGCTCCAGACGTACTTGGCGCATGCCGGACGCAAGGCGGAGACGGCCCGCGAACTGCACCTCAACCGGCAGACGCTGTACAACCGCCTCGCGCGGATAGGGGAGTTGCTCGGCACCGACCTGGACGACCCGCAGACGGTACTGGCGTTGAGCCTGGCGCTGCGGGCCCGCCGGCACGTGCCGTAGCCGTCACCGGCGAGGGCGTGGGCGCGCGGACCGGTCAGGGCAGCGGGCGCGGCTGGGTCAACTCGTCGTAGACGCTGAGGATCTGGGCGACCGTGTCGTCCTCGGTGGGCCAGGTGGCCGCCTGCCGGACGCCTCGGTCCTTGAGGAGTTCTCGGCGCCCGGGGTCCTCCAGGAGCCGCACGACGGCCGCGGCCAGGGCGTCCGCGTTCCCGTACGGGACGAGTTCGGCCGCGTCGCCGACCAGTTCGGGGATGCCTCCGACCTCGGTCGCGACCAGCGGCACGCGTGCGTGCAGGGCTTCCTGGGCGAGGACGGAGCGCGATTCCCAACTGCTGGGCAGCAGCGCCAGATCGGCGCCCGCGAGCAGCTCCGCGATGTCGTCGCGGCGTCCGACCAGCCGCACCGGCAGGCCCTCGTCCTCGATGCGGTGCTGGAGTTCCGCCCGCAGCGGTCCCTCGCCCGCGATGACGAGCAGGGGCGCGGGCGTGAGGTGGCGCCAGGCGCGCGCGGCGCTCAGCAGGGTGCCGTAGCCGCGATGCCGGTCGAGGGAGCCGACGGCGACGAGCAACGGGCGGCCGGTGGCGCCGAGTTCCGCCCGCGCCTTGTGCCGCGACCGGTCCTGCTCGTCGTACTCGGCGGGCTTGCGCGGCGCCGGAAGCGCGACCGCGGCCAGCCGCGCGTCCCGGGCTCCCCTCCTGCGGGCCCGGTCCACCAGGTCGGAGGAGGTGCCGAGGACGACGGTCGCGGCCCGGGCGACGCGCCGCTCCAGCAGCCGCAAGAGCCGGGCCCGCGCGCCTTCCGCCCGGTCCCGGGTGTGCCAGGTGACCACGAGCGGGACCTGCCGGCCGCTGAGCGCGAGCGCCGACCGCAGCGCCGCGTGCAGACCGTGCGCGTGCACCAGGTCCGCCTCGGCGCAGGCGGCGCGCAGCGCGGCCACGGAGGCGGGGTCGCCACTGCGGGGCACGGCCGCGTGCTGGGCGCCCACCGCGGTGAAGCCGTAGGCGTGTTCGGCCTCGGCGGGGGCGCACACGGTGACCCGCACGCCCCGGGCGACGAGCCCCGACGCCAGGGACCGCACATGCGCGCTGCTGCCCGCGCTGCCGCCGCCGAGCACCTGCACGGTGCGCAGCGGCGACTGTCCGTGCGGTGCGTGGCTGCTCACGAGGCTCACGTGGCCGGGGCTCCTGGTTCGGCGTCGGACGGTCACGAAGAAACGTACAGAAGGCCGTGCGGAGGGGGTGTGCCGCACGTCGTGCTTCGCGTACTGCGTCAAGGATGCCAGGACACCCGCCCGTTCCGGCACCACCGGGCGGCCGCTGCCGCGCCGCGGTGGGCAACTCTACGGGCGTGGTCACTCACATGAGTGAGGGATGCGGCCTTTCGTCCCGGGGTTCGAGAGCCGAAAACGAGTGGCGCGGTCCGCCCCGCGTACGGGAGCGCCCCGGCGGGCGGGCCGGCCCGTTGCCCGGCCCCCGTCCAGGGGCGCGCGAGGTCCGGCGCGCGCCGGTCGCCGCGCCGGTCGCGCCGTCGTCCTCAGCGCCGCCCGCGCCAGGGCGTGCGCGCCAGCGCGCTCACTCGCTCGCCGAGAGCCGCCGCGGCCACCAGCACCGCCGCGTGGGCGACCAGACCGGTCCTGCCGTTGCCGGCCGCGACGGCTGAGCCCAGGGCGGCGCCGAGGGCGTGGGCGCCGGTGTCGCCGATCATCGCGCGCTCGCCGAGGTCGTCGGGGAGGACGGCGACGGCCGCCCCCACGGCGGCGGCGGACAGCCCGGCCGCCGCGCCCTTCCGCAGCAGCCCCGGCGCCCCGAGGACGAGCACCGCTCCGGCGGCCCTTCCGGGGCGTACGTCCACGAGGTTGACGAGGTGCGCGGTCCCGGCGATCACCACTCCCGCCAGCACCTTGTCCACGGGACGGTCCTTGAGCAGTGCCCCCGCGAGCAGGCCCGCGGCCGAGACGCCGAGCAACTTGACGGCGCCGCTGGTCACTTCGCCGTGGCGGAGGGCACCGAGGTGCGCCCGGAATCCTCGCCTCGAGTCGCCCAGGCCGGCGATGTCGTCGTAGGCCCCGCAAGCACCCGCGGCGAGTACGGCGAACCCGGCGGCACGGTCGGCGCGCCCGGCGGCCAGCGCCGCTCCGAGGGCCACGGCGGGGCCCGCGTACAGCTCCACGGTCCGCCCGGCGTAGTTCGTCCGCTCCCAACGCCCGCGCCCACCGGGCGCCGTGACGCGCAGCAGGGCGATCCCCGCGCGCGTGACACCGGCGGCGAGCCCGAGGGCGGTGCGGACGGTCGTACGTGTGGCCATGGCCGCCACCCTACGAACCGGCGGACGCCCCGGACCCGCCGGGGCGGGGACACCCACCCCGTGTGCCCTCACTCGTCGCACCGCCGGCGAGGACACGATCGGGCGGATGCACAGGCCACGTTGGCCGTGAGGTTCCTTGAGACGCGGCCTGCGGCTTCGACGGCGCCCCCTGGGCTGCCGATGTCCGTCAGCCACAGGCCCTGAGCCGCCGATGGCCGCGTAGGTGGCGTGCGCCCGTCCGCCGGAGCCGCGCAGGCCCGAGCGGTCGTGCACCGCCAGGGCCGTGCCCCTCGGCCCCGGGACTGCCACGGGCTCCAGCCGCCCGGCGCCCCGGGGCTTGCGTCGGCCGCAGTCGCCCGAGCGGAGCCCAGCCGCGGAAGCCGGCGCGACCTCGTGCCGAGCCCCGGCCGCGGGGAGCGGACGGGCCCCCTGGCCTGAGCCCCGGCCACAGCCACGAGCGCGACCCGAGCCCTGCACGAGCCGCAGGACGCTTAGGCCCCTGCCGAGCCCCGGCTCACGGAGACAAGGCGGCCCCATGGCAGTGGCACCAGGGAGCGAGCAGGTGTGCCCGGCCTCTCCGGGGGTTATCCGTCCGCCCTGGCCGTCGCCAGGAGCTCCTCCGCGTGGGCGCGGGCCGTCTCCGAGTCCTCCTGGCCCGCGAGCATGCGGGACAGCTCGCGGATGCGGTCCTCGCCCTCCAGGACCTTCACCCCGGACCGGGTCACCGAACCGTCGTTCGTCTTCTCCACCAGGAGCTGACGGTCGGCGAACGCGGCCACCTGCGGCAGATGCGTGACCACGACGACCTGCGCGGACTTGGCCAGCTTGGCGAGCCGCCTGCCGATCTCGACCGCGGCCTTGCCGCCGACGCCCGCGTCGACCTCGTCGAAGAGGTACGTCGGCACGGGGTCGGTCCCGGCGAAGACGACCTCGACCGCGAGCATCACCCGCGACAGCTCACCGCCCGAGGCGCCCTTGGCGATGGGCCTCGGCGGGGCCCCGGGGTGCGGGGCGAGCAACAGCTCGACCTCGTCGACACCGGCCGGCCCGTACGCGACCGTGCGCCCGCCGACCTCCACGCCCCCCGGGTCCTCGGTCTGCCGGAGGTCGAACGACACGCGCGCGTGCGGCATGGCGAGCGAGGCCAGCTCGGCGGTCACGGCGGCGGCGAAGCGCTCGGCGGCCTCCGTGCGGGCGTCCGTCAGCGCCTGCGCCAGCCCGCCCAGTTCGGCCCGGAGCGCGTCCCGCTCCGCGGTCAGTTCCCCGAGCCGCTCGTCGTCGCCGTCCAGCTCGGTCAGCCGCGCGGCGCTCCGCTCGGCCCAGGCGAGTACGGCGTCGATGTCCTCGCCGTACTTGCGGGTCAGCTGGGTGAGGGCGGCGCGCCGCTCCTCGACCGCCGCGAGCCGCAGCGGGTCGGCGTCGAGGTCGTCGGCGTACCCGGCCAGCTCCCCGGCGACGTCGCCCAGCAGGATGCCGATCTCGCCGATCCGCCCGGCCAGCGCGCCCAGCGCGGAGTCGTGGGACCTGACCGCCTCCAGCGCCCGGTGCGCGCCCGCGACGAGGGTCGTGGCGTCGATGCCCTCCGGGTCCTCGGGATTGCCCGCGAGCGCGGCATGCGCGACGGTGGCGGCCGAGGCCAGTGCCTCCGCGTGCCCCAGCCGCCCGGCCTCGGCGGCCAGCTCCACGTCCTCGCCCGGCCGCGGTTCGACGGCGGCGATCTCGTCGAGCCCGAACCGCAGCAGGTCGGCCTCCTGAGCGCGTTCCCGCGCGCGCGTGGTGATCTCGTCCAGCTCGGCCGAGATCGCGCGCAGCCTGCGGTAGGCGCCGGTGTACTTGGCGAGCGGCACGGCCACCGCGTCACCGGCGTACCGGTCGAGGGCCTGCCGCTGCCGGGACAGCTTGAGCAGCCCCTGCTGGTCTGTCTGCCCGTGCACGGCGACCAGCTCGTCGGCCAGCTCCGCCAGCACGCCGACGGGGACCGAGCGGCCGCCCAGGTGCGCCCGGGAGCGCCCCTCGGCCGAAACGGTACGGCTGATGAGCAACGCGCCGTCGTCGAGTTCGGCTCCCGCCTCCTCGGCCCGCACGATCGCCGTCCCGCCCGCGGGTACGGAGATCCTCCCCTCGACGACCGCGTTCTTCGCGCCGATCCGCACGAGGGCCGGGTCCGCGCGCCCGCCGAGCAGCAGGCCGAGGCTCGTGACCACCATCGTCTTGCCCGCGCCGGTCTCGCCGGTCACGGCGGTGAAGCCTGGTGACAGCTCGACGACCGCGTCGTCGATGACTCCGAGCGACCGTATCCGCATCTCCTCCAACACGGACACGACCTTACGAGGTCCGGGACCCGATGTGCGACGGGCCCTGCCCCGCTCCCGCGAAGGCGCAGGTGACGGACGCCCGGGAAAGGGCCTTGTCACCCGCGGGAGTGGGCTTCCCGCCCGCGATCCCCGGGACGCCGCCGGAGTCCGGGAGGCGAGCCGCCGCCGGGGACCGACGGTCACCGGCTCCCGGGCCCCGGCACCGGCCCGGAGGGGGTGCCACGGCGTCCGGACGGACCGGGACCGCCCTCTCCCCCTCGGGAGCCCCGGGCGGGCTCCTGGCCCGCCTCCCGGCCCCTGGGGACCCCGGCCCGGGGAGTGCGAGGGGCCCGCCGCGTCACGGGCCGCCCCGCACCTCACCCCGCTGTCAGTGCGGTGCGCCCCGCCAGCCCGACACGGGCAGCGCGAACTTGGCGACGAGCCGGTCGGTGAACGAGGCGTGATGCAGCCGCGCGAGCCGCACCGGGACGGCTCCCCGGCGCACCTCGACCCGTGCCCCGGGCGGCAGCTCGACCGTGCGCCGGCCGTCGCACCACAGGACGCCGGGCGGGATGTGCGGCAGCACCTCCACGGCGAGCACGGAGTCCGGCGAGGTCACGAGCGGCTTGGCGAACAGGGCGTGCGCGCTGATCGGCACCATGAGCAGCGCCTCGACCTCCGGCCACACCACGGGCCCGCCCGCGGAGAAGGCGTACGCCGTGGAGCCGGTAGGGGTCGCGCAGACGATGCCGTCGCAGCCGAACCCGGTCACCGGGCGGCCGTCGATCTCCAGCACCACTTCGAGGAGCTTCTCCGCCGAGACCTTCTGCACGGCGGCCTCGTTCAGCGCCCAGTCGGTGTGCACGATGTCGCCGTTGCGGTGCACGACGACGTCGACGGTCATCCGCTCCTCGACCTCGTACGCCTTCGTCACCACCCGGTCGACGACCTTGTCGAGGTCGTCGCGTTCGGCCTCGGCGAGGAAGCCGACCCGGCCGAGGTTGACGCCGAGCATGGGGACGCCGGAGGCGCGGGCGAACTCGGCGCCGCGCAGCAGGGTGCCGTCACCGCCGAGCACGATCAGCAGTTCGCACCCGTCGAGGCACTGCGGGGTGGCCTCCTTGACCAGTTCCACCGTCGCCGGGAGCGGCAGGTCGGCCGCCTCCGCCTCCAGGACGCGCACGCCGATCCCGGAGCGCAGCAGCCCCTCGACGACCAGCTCGGCGCTGCGGATGGCCGCGGGCCGCCCCGTGTGGGCCAGCAGGAAAACAGTACGAGCTCGGGTCTGAGTCAACGGGGCCCCTCCGCCACTGCTCGGTCGACGTCGGCCGGGTCCGGTGCGGGCGCCCCGGCACGCAGCCACAGAAAGTACTCGACATTGCCCGAGGGTCCGGGCAGCGGGCTGGCCGTGACGCCGCGCACGCCGAGTCCCAGTTCCCAGGCGCGCGCGGCCACACCGCGCACCGCCTCGGCCCTCAGCTCCGGGCTGCGGACGACACCGCCGCTGCCCAGCCGTTCCCTGCCCACCTCGAACTGCGGCTTCACCATCATCACCAGATCGGCGTCCGGCGCCGCGCACCGCGCGAGGGCGGGCAGCACCAGTCCGAGCGGGATGAAGGACAGATCCCCCACCACAAGATCCACGGGCTCCCCATCGATCGCCTCCAACGTCAACTCGCGTACGTTCGTACGGTCCTTGACGGTGACGCGTTCATCGCTCTGCAAAGACCAGGCGAGTTGTCCGTAGCCGACGTCGACGGCGACGACGTGGGCGGCGCCCGCGCGCAGCAGTACGTCGGTGAAGCCGCCCGTGGACGCTCCGGCGTCCAGCGCCCTGCGTCCCTCGATCTTCAGGCCCAGCGGCACGAACGCCTCGAAGGCACCGGCCAGTTTGTGCCCGCCGCGCGAGACGTAGTCGGGGTCGCTGTCGTCCTGGGTCACCACGATCGCGGCGGCGGTCTCCACCTGTGTGGCGGACTTGGTCGCGAGGGTCTTGCCCACGGTGACCCGCCCCGCGGCGATCAGCTGGCCGGCGTGCTCGCGCGAGCGGGCGAGCTTGCGGCGGACCAGCTCGGCATCGAGGCGGCGTCGTGCCACTCCTGCCACGTTCGGTTCAGCTCCTGTGGTCGTACGAAGAGAAGGGAGCCGTCGGGGGCGACGGCACCGGGGGCCCTTGGCGTGCGTCGAGCGCGGTCAGCTCGTCGCGCAGGCTCCTGTGTACATCCTCGTACACCTCCGCATGGCCGTCCGTGGCGAGGTGGTCCGCGTCGGCCAGCCGGTCGAGCAGGGCGTCGACGGCGGTGTGGCCGGTGGGGGTGCGGGGGACGCCCAGCGGCGCCGGCGCGGAGGGGTCGTGTCCGGGACCGGCGGGGCCGGGCTCCGTGCCGTGTTCCTGCCCGGGTGACACGACGGGCGCCGGGGCGGCCGGCACCGCGGGCTGCCCGGGTCCCTGGTCCGCGGGGACGCCGGACCGCGGCCCGGCCGTCTCCTGCGGGCCCTCGGCCCGGGGCACTGAGTCGCTCATGCCCCGACGCTACCCCGAAGCGCTGCGGTACCGTCGATCACGATGGCGACGATCGAGGAGTGCCGCGCGGCACTCGACAAACTCTCGGACAACCTGGCGGGCGCGGACGGGGACGTGCGCGGCGCCGCGGCCCTGGACCGCTCGCTGAGCTGCCGTGTCACCGACCTCGACACCACCTTCGTCGGCCGGCTCACGGACGGCCGGATCGAGGTGCTCGACACGATCCCGGGTCCGCCCCGCGAGAAGGCGCAGATCCGGCTCACCATGACCGGCGACGACCTGGTCTCGCTGGTCGCGGGTGAGCTGAACTTCGCGAAGGCCTGGGGTTCGGGCAGGGTGAAGCTGGAGGCGGGCCTGCGCGACCTGCTGCGCCTGCGGAGCCTGCTCTAGGGTTTGTCGGCGCCTGCTCCAGGGCCGCCTCAGCCCTCGGCGCTGAGCGCCGCCGCGCCGACCGCGTGAGCGGCCGTGGCGCCCCGTGCCTTCCGCGCCGCCGGGACCACCAGCGGCGTCCCGGTCTCCGGGTCGGAGATGACCTGGCAGCGGAGCCCGAAGACCTCCTCGACCAGCTCGGCCGTGACGATGTCGTTCGGCGCCCCCTCGGCGACGACCGCGCCCTCGCGCAGGGCGATGAGATGGGTCGCGTACCGGGCCGCGTGGTTGAGGTCGTGCAGCACGGCGACCAGGGTGCGGCCCTGCTCCTCGTGCAGCTCGGCACACAGGTCGAGCACGTCGATCTGGTGCTGGATGTCGAGGTACGTCGTCGGCTCGTCGAGCAGCAGCAGCGGGGTCTGCTGGGCGAGGGCCATGGCGATCCAGACCCGCTGGCGCTGTCCGCCGGAGAGCTCGTCGACGTAGCGGTCGGCGAGTTCGGCGACGCCGGTCGAGGCCATCGAGTCCCGGACGACCCGCTCGTCCTCGGACGACCACTGGCGCAGCAGGCCCTGGTGGGGGTAGCGGCCCCGGCCCACCAGGTCGCCGACGGTGATCCCGTCCGGCGCGATGGACGACTGCGGCAGCAGCCCGAGCGTCCGGGCGACCTTCTTGGCGGGCATCGAGTGGATGACCTGGCCGTCGAGGAGCACCCGCCCCTCGGCGGGCCTCAGCATCCGCGAAAGGGCGCGCAGCAGCGTCGACTTGCCGCAGGCGTTCGGGCCGACGATGACGGTGAAGGAGTTGTCGGGGATCTCCACCGACAGCTTCTCCGCGATGACGCGCTGGTCGTAGCGGAGGGTCACGTTGTCGGCGGACAGGCGGTTCACAGTGCTGGTGCTCCTCTTGGTGGTCGTGTGCGGCCCGCTCCGAGTGCTCATATCCGGCCCGCCCTTCGCTCGGTGACGAGCAGCCACAGCAGGTAGAGGCCGCCGACGACTCCGGTCACGACGCCGACGGGCAGCTGGTCGGCGCCGAAGGCCCGCTGCGAGGCCCAGTCCGCGACGATCAGGAGGGTCGCCCCCATGCACATCGAGGGCACCAGGTTCGGCCCCGGCGAGCGGGTCAGCCGCCGGGCGAGCTGCGGCGCGGTGAGCGCCACGAAGCCGACGGGGCCGGCGGCGGCGGTGGCGCCCGCGGTGAGCAGGACGGCGGACACCATCAGGACGAGCCGGGTCCGCTCGACCCGCACCCCGAGGGCGTACGAGACGTCGTCGCCCATCTCCATCATCCGCAGGCCCCGCGCGTTGCCGAGGACCAGCGGCACGAGGACGGCGCACATGGCGAGCAGCGGCCAGACCTGCGACCAGTCGCGCCCGTTGAGGGAGCCGGTCATCCAGACGACCGCGCGCGTCGCGTCGACCAGGTCGGCCTTGGTGAGCAGGTAGCCGTTCACCGCCGTGACGACGGCGGAGACGCCGATGCCGACCAGGACCAGGCGGTAGCCGTGCACGCCCTGCTTCCAGGCGAGGACGTAGATGGCGAACCCGGTCACCAGGCCGCCGACGAGCGCCCCGAGGGTGACCTCGGCCGCGCTGCCCGAGAACAGCACGATCATGGTCAACGCGCCGGCCGTGGAACCGTGTCCGAGGCCGAGCACGTCCGGACTGCCCAGCGGGTTGCGGGAGATGGACTGGAAGAGCGCGCCGCCGAGTCCGAGCGAGGCGCCCACCAGGATGCCCACCAGGACCCGGGGCAGCCGCAGTTCGTTGACGATGAACTCCTGGCCGGCGTCCCCGCCGCCGGCCAGCGTCCTGAGGACGTCGGCCGCGGGGATCGGGAAGTCGCCGGTGCCGATGAGGACGACGCTCGAGGCGAGCACGACCAGGAGCAGCAGCACGACGACGACGCAGGCGCGCACGTCGAGCCGTACCGAGAGTCCGCCCCTGGTGCGGACGGCGGGGTTGCGTGTGGCCTTCACAGCTGTGCCGTCCTCCGCCGTCGTACGAGGTAGATGAAGACCGGGCCGCCGAGAATCGCGGTGACGATGCCGACCTGGATCTCCGCGGGACGCGCCACCAGCCGGCCCAGCACGTCGGCGCCCAGCAGCAGCACGGGCGACAGGACGGCGGCGTACGGCAGGATCCAGCGCATGTCGGGTCCGGTGAAGGAGCGCACGACGTGCGGGACCATCAGTCCGACGAACACGATCGGGCCGCAGGCCGCGGTGGCCGCGCCGCAGAGCACGGTGGCCGCGGCCATGGACAGCGCCCGGGTGCGGTTGAGGTCGGCGCCGAGGGCGCGGGCGGTGTCGTCGCCCATCGCCATGGCGTTGAGCGGTTTGGCCAGGGCGAGCGCGACGACCGTGCCGACCGCGAGGAACGGCAGCACCTGCTTGATCATCCCGTCGGTGGCCGAGGACAGCGAACCGACCGTCCAGAAGCGCATCTTGCCGAGCGCCGCGTTGTCCATGATCATCACGGCCTGGAGGTAGCCGTAGAGCGCCGCGCTGATCGCGGTGCCCGCGAGCGCCAGCCGCACGGGGGTCGCTCCCCTGCTGCCGCCGAGGAACCAGACCAGGACGCCGACGGCGGCGGCGCCGAAGAAGGCGAACCACACGTAGCCGCTCAGCGAGGTGACGCCGAAGTAGGTGATGGCGGTGACGACGGCGGCTGACGCGCCCGCGTTGATGCCGAGCAGTCCGGGGTCGGCCAGCGGGTTGCGGGTGAGCGCCTGGAGCACCGCGCCGGACAGTCCCAGCGCGGCGCCGGCGAGCAGTCCGAGGACGGTGCGCGAGACGCGTTCGCCGACCACGACGTCGCCATAGGTGCCCGAGTCGTGGAACAGGCCGTGCCACACCTGGTCCATGGGCAGCGCTTTCGCGCCGATCGCAATGCTCGCCAGCGCGACGAGCACCAGCAGGAGCACGGAGGCGAGAAGCCCGAAGGACCGTATCGCCCGACGGTTCGGGGGCGCGGGAGCCGTCTCCGCGCGCTGTTCTGGAGGACTGTCGACCAACACGCAGTTAGGTTAGCCTACCCTCGCATGCTGGCACGATGCCCGTTCCGGACCCGGCTCGGCAACCGCCTCACGGAACACGCCAGAACGCTCTCTCGCCGCCCCACTCACCGCGCACTCCTCCCCCGTCGCCGCCGTGTCACGCCACTCGGCTGGAGCCCAATTTCGCCAGCGCTTTCGCGCCGCCCAGGGCGCAGAGCCCTAAAGGCCCAGCTTCGCCAGCGCCTTCGCACCGTCCAGGGCGCAGGTCCCGTCCCCGGCCGCCGTCCAGGCCGCGGCGCACAGGGCCCGCAGCCCGTCGAGGGGCTCGCCCTCGCCGTCCAGCTCCAGCCGCTCGCTCCCGGCGGTGGCCGTCCAGCCGCCGCACCGGAAACCGTCGCCCGCCTCGGCGACCTCCGGCTGCCCGGCGAGCAGACCGCGCAGGTCGGCGTCGACGAAGGTGGGCCGGTGCCGCGGCGGAGCGGCGAGGAGCTGCGCGCCGTCGGTGACGCCGGTCAGTACGAGCAGCGAGTCCACCTCGCCGTTGAACGCGCCCTCGATGTCCGTGTCCAGCCGGTCGCCGACGACCAGCGGCCGCTTCGCGCCGGTCCGCAGGACCGTCTCCCGGTGCATGGGCGGCAGCGGCTTGCCCGCCACCTGGGGCTCGGCGCCGGTGGCGATGCGGACGACCTCGACCGCCGCGCCGTTGCCCGGCGCGATCCCGCGCGCGCTCGGGATGGTCAGGTCGGTGTTCGACGCGAACCACGGCACCCCGCGCGCGATGGCGTAGCACGCCTCCGCGAAGCGCCCCCACGGCAACTCGGGCCCGCCGTACCCCTGCACGACCGCCACCGGCTCGTCCTCGGCCGACTCGACCGGTTCGAGCCCGCGCTCGCGCAGCGCGACCCGCAGCCCCTCACCCCCGATGACCAGCACGCGGGCACCCTCGGGCACCTGCTCGCTGATCAGCCGGGCGACCGCCTGCGCCGAGGTGATGACGTCCGACGCCTCGGCCGGGACCCCCAGTTCGGTGAGGTGCGCGGCCACGGCGTCCGGAGTCCGCAGGGCGTTGTTCGTCACGTACGCGAGGTGCATCCCGCCCGAGCGGGCCGTGCCGAGCGACTCCACGGCGTGCGCGATGGCGCTCCCGCCCGCGTACACCACTCCGTCCAGGTCGAGCAGCGCCGTGTCGTACGCCTCGTTCAGGGCCTGCCGACTGGCGTCGGGCCGCGTCCTGACGGTCTGGCTCATTGCGCATCGCTCCTCGTTCGATCCCTTTCCCCCGATCATCGCGCATGCCACGGACACACTTACGATGCCTCAATGAACTATGCGGGTCCCGGGGACGAAACAGCGGCGTGCGAGGGACTCGAACTGGTCCCGTTCCAGGGTCTGCGCTACGACCCGGAGCGGGTCGGCAGCCTGGCGGCCGTGACCTCCCCGCCGTACGACGTCGTGGTCCGGCCCGACGGGCTCCTCCACCTCGAATCGGCGGACCCGCACAACATCGTCCGGCTGATCCTCCCGCAGGACACCACGCCGGCCGTCCGCAACGAGCAGGCGGCGGACACCCTGCGGCAGTGGCTGTCCGAGGGCGTCCTCACCACCGACTCCGAGCCGGCCCTGTACGTCTACGAGCAGCGCGACGGCGGCCTGCTCCAGCGCGGTGTCATCGGTGCGCTCCGCCTCTCGGAGCCCGCGGACGGCGTGGTCCTCCCCCACGAGGACGTCATGCCGCACGTGGTCGCCGACCGCGCGGCCCTGATGCGGGCCACCTCCGCCAATCTCGAACCCCTGCTGCTGACCTACCGCGGCGACGGCTCGGTGACCGGCACGGCCGCGGTGGTCGAGCGCACCGCCCAGCGGGACCCGCTGCTCTCCACGACCACGGAGGACGGCTTCAGCCACCGGCTGTGGGCGGTCACCGACCCCGCCGAGCTGTCGGAGATCCGCCAGGACCTCCGCCGTCATCAGGCCCTCATCGCGGACGGCCACCACCGCTGGGCGACCTATCTGCGGCTGCGCGCCGAGCACCCCTCCCCGGGCCCGTGGGACTACGGCCTGGTGCTGTTGGTGGACACCGCCCGGCACCCGCTGCGCGTCCGCGCGATCCACCGTCTGCTGCATGGACTGCCGGTGAGCGAGGCCCTGGCCGCGGTCGCGCCCCACTTCCGGGTACGGCGCCTGGAGGTTCCCCTCGCCGACGCCCTGACGGCGCTCGCGGCGGCGGCCGCCGAGGGCAACGCCTTCCTGCTGGCCGGCGACGGCGCCTTCCACCTGATCGACCGCCCGTCCCCGGACCTGCTGGCCCGTACGGTCCCGGCGGACCGCCCCGAGGCCTGGCGCACCCTGGACGCGACGGTCCTGCACGCCGCGCTCCTCGAACACGTCTGGCACATCCCCGAGGACTCCCCGGCGCACATCGCGTACATCCACGACACGGCGGCCACCGTCGAGAAGGCGGAACGCGACGGCGGTACGGCGGTCCTGATGCACCCGGTCCGCGAGGAGGTCGTACGCGACCTCGCCCGCCAGGGCGTGACGATGCCCCGCAAGTCGACGTCGTTCGGCCCGAAACCCGCGTCGGGTCTGGTGCTGCGGGCACTGAGGTCCTGAAACGCGGACGGGCGGGACCCCTTCCGGAG